>NZ_VFTK01000046.1:0-43955 GCF_006439495.1 Mesorhizobium sp. B3-1-8 | reverse complement strand
GACCAGAGCTTCTCCGCCTTCGTCCATCTCGCCGCCGCCATCATAAGCTCCAGATGAATATCAACAGGCCTTAGAGCGCGATGCTGCACGATCCCGCCCAGCTCGATCTGATGTTCCAGGCGCTCGCCGATCCGGCGCGGCGGCAGATGGTGGATCGGCTGTCGCGCGGGCCGGCGTCGGTCAGCCAGCTGGCGGAACCGCTGGCGATGTCATTGTCGGCCGTCGTCCAGCATCTCAACGTGCTCGAGGCGAGCGGCCTGGTGAGGACCGAAAAGCTTGGCCGGGTCCGCACCTGCCGGATCGAACCGCAGGCGCTTCGGGCCGCCGAGCGCTGGATCAACGAGCGGCGGCTCGCCTGGGAGCGCCGGCTCGACCGCCTCGGCGATTTCCTCGCCGAAACCAAGGATGAAACCTGAAGGGTCCCGTCATGAGCGAACGATCCGTCGTCCATTCCACCTTCGTCATCGAACGCGTCTACCCGGCGGCGCCCGAGAAGGTCTATTTCGCGCTGAGCGATCCGGCCGCCAAGAAGCGCTGGTTCGTCGATCCCGACAACCCCATGCCCAGCCGGCATGAGATGGATTTTCGCGTTGGCGGCAAGGAGGTGAATGCCGGCTGTCCCAGCGGGGGGCAGATGCATTTCTACAACGCGGTCTATCAGGATATCGTGCCCAACCGGCGCATCGTCTACAGCTATGAGCTCTTGTTCGGCGAAACCCGGGTCTCGGTTTCGCTCGCGACGATCGAGCTTGTCCCCGAAGGCAAGGGTACGCGGCTTATCCTGACAGAGCAGGGCGCCTTCTTCGACGGCATCGATACGCCGGCCACCCGCGAGCATGGCACCGGCGAACTGCTCGATGCGCTCGGCGCTGCCCTGCAGGTGGCGGCTTGAGGCCTCCAGCCAAAGCGCATTGCGCTTTGGATCTTTGTCTGATGCATGCCGTTGCCTCAGAACCGCTGCACACTTCCGAGCGACATGCATTGATGGTCAGGACTATTCCCCCGGCGCCGTTTCCCAGAACTGGTCGAGCCAGATGTTGAGCCTGAGGAAGCCGGCGCTGCTGACGGCATAGACGCGCCTCGTGCCTTCGGCCTTGGCATTGACCAGGCCGGCGTCGAGCAGGACCTTCAGATGTTGGGAAACCGCAGGGCGTGAGACGGGCAACCCGGCCGCCAATTCGTTCACCGTCTTCGGGCCGCGCCGGAGTTCTTCCAAAAGATAGCGCCGGTTGGGATCGGCTATCGCCACGAAGGCGTCAGAAAACATCATGCCTTTATTTGTGAGGCAAAGTCTTGCGAATCTCAACTATTGGTTTCAACCTTTCTGCGCGGATCGAGCCGCGTGGCCTCGGGCGTGACCGCGCGGTCCGCGGGCTGCGTCTTGAAGGCATCGCGGTTTTCGATCGGCACCGGCGCGCGGGCGCGGATGCGCAGCAGCGTGTAGCCGGCAAGGCTGAGATGCGCGAGCGCCGTTGCCAGGAAAAGCCCCTCCGGACGCACCGAACCCATCAAGGCCGCGGCCAAAAGCGGGCCGATCATCGTGCCGAAGCCGTAGAGCAGGAGCAGGCCGCCGGAAACCTTGACGAAGTCCTCGGAGCGGGCGTGGTCGTTGGCATGCGCGACAGCGATCGAATAGAGCGTATAGGCGAACGCGCCATAGGCTGCGGTCATCACGATGATGAAGACGCCCGAACGCGGCGCGATCAGGAAGATCAGCACCGCGACCAGGGCCGCGCCGAAGGCCGCGCCGGCCAGCACGAAGCGGCGGTCGGTCGTATCCGACAGGCGCCCGGCCGGTAGCTGCATGGCGGCGCCGGAAATGACCACCAGGCTCATCATCAGCGCGATCTCGGCGGTCGATATGCCGACGCGCGCGCCATAGACGGCGCCCAGCGTGCCCCAGGCGCCGTTGGCGATGCCGATTAGGAGGCAGGCCACCGCCGACACCGGCGAATTGGCGTAGAGGCCTTTGACGTCGAGCTTGACGTCCTGCAGGGGCTTGGGATGCGACTGCGTCGACACGGCCGTCGGAATGAGCGACAGGCAAAACAGGATGCCGGTGATCATGAACAGCGAGGCCGACCGCACATCGCCGCCGGCGACGATCATCTGGCCGCCCATGATCGAAGCATAGGTGACCATCATGTAGAGGCCGAAGACGGTGCCGCGGTTCTCGTTGGTGGCTTTCTCGTTCAGCCAGCTCTCGATCACCATGAAGGCGCCGGCCATGGTGAAGCCGGTGAAGGCACGCAAAAGGATCCAGACATATTCGTCGATGATGAGGCCGGTGAGCAGCGCGATGATCGCGCCCGACGCGGCGAAGGCGCCGAAAGCCCTGACATGGCCGGCGCGGCGCACGAGACGCGGCGCGAAGAAGCAGCCGGCGACGAAGCCGCCCGCCCAGGCCGTGCCCATCAGGCCGAGCGATGCGGTCGAAAAACCCTCCACCTGGCCGCGCAGCGGCAAGAGCAGGCCGTGCAGGCCGGACGCGGCGAGCAGGAACGCCGTGCCGCGCAGCAGCGAGAGGATCGGTCTGTAAGTTGCAAACATCGCTTGATCCGGGTTCGAGACGCAGGGTCTGAAGACAGATGTATTCGGGCTTTTCGGCGGCGAGCGAGCACGCCGAACAATTTATCCGCGGCGGAACAGCGACTCGGCGGCGGATTTGGTGGCGCCCTTGGCGGTGCGCTCGGCTTCCAGCCTGGCGATCTCGTCGCGCAGCAATGCGATGCGCTCAGACAATTCGTCCACGGACAGCAGCGACAGGTCCTGGCCGATCTCGTGCGGGCGCGGCTTCTTCCTGGGTTCGTCGTCGAAGATCGCCATCCGTCGCTCCTCCCTTACTTGGCCATTTGCCTGATTTGACAAT
The DNA here is from genome assembly GCF_006439495.1 of Mesorhizobium sp. B3-1-8. Taxonomy (NCBI): domain Bacteria; kingdom Pseudomonadati; phylum Pseudomonadota; class Alphaproteobacteria; order Hyphomicrobiales; family Phyllobacteriaceae; genus Mesorhizobium; species Mesorhizobium sp. B3-1-8. Next base: position 41,086 of record NZ_VFTK01000046.1, on the reverse strand, counting down.
CAGCATACATAGAGCAATTCCAGGAAAAGTGCGTAGCGGTTTTCCGTCCGGAATTGCGTAAGAACAAAGAGTTGGAGCGGTTCGGCGTCTCTTTCGGACGTCAAAACGTTCCAAGCAGGGACGCCGATGCAAACGGCCGACGACAGATCGACATAAGGAGACGGCAAGCCATGGCAAACGGGCAGAAGATTCCGGCAAATATGACGGCCATCGCGATCTCGCAACCGGGCGGGCCAAAGGTGCTCAAGCCGGAAACGCGCGACGTGCCGGTGCCCGGCCCCGGCGAGGTGCTGATCCGTGTGCACGCCGCCGGAGTCAACCGGCCGGACGTGCAACAGCGCAAGGGCGCCTATCCACCGCCGCCCGGCGCCTCGGACCTGCCCGGTCTCGAGGTGGCCGGCGAAATCGCGGCACTCGGCGACGAGATATCGCGCTGGCGCATCGGCGACCGGGTCTGCGCGCTGACGCCGGGCGGCGGCTATGCCGAATATGTCAAGGTCCATGCCGGCAGCGTGCTGCCGATCCCGGCCGGCTTCACCTATTCGGAAGCCGCCGCCGTGCCGGAGAACTATTTCACCGTCTGGCACAATGTGTTCGAGCGCGGCGGCCTGAAGAAGGGCGAGACGCTGCTCGTCCATGGCGGCTCGTCCGGCATCGGCACCACCGCCATCCAGCTCGCCTGGGCATTCGGCGCCACTGTGATCACCACCGCCGGCAGCAAGGAGAAATGCGACGCCTGCCTCAAGCTCGGCGCCGCCCGGGCCATCAACTACCGCGAGGAGGATTTCGTCGCCGCGGTGAAGGACGCGACCGACAGGAAGGGCGCCGACGTCATCCTCGACATGGTCGGCGGCGACTATGTCGCGCGTAACTACGAGGCGGCGGCCGTCGAGGGGCGCATCGTCCAGATCGCGGTGCAGGCCGGCGCCGTCGCAAGCACCAATTTCGCATCGCTTATGGTCAAGCGCCTGACCCACACCGGCTCGACGCTTCGCCCGCGCACCGTCGAATTCAAGGCGGCGCTTGCCGCCGCGCTGGAGGCCCAGGTGTGGCCGCTGCTCGGCACGCGCAAGGTTGCCCCCGTGATGGACATGATCTTTCCGCTGACCGAAGCCTGGCGGGCGCATGAACGGATGGAAGAGGGCGAGCATATTGGCAAGATCGTCCTCGACGTCGGCTAGGATGGGCCGATATTCAGGTGAGGCCGGCCTGCGAATAATGGCTTTCTGTGCTTCCGGTGCTCACATACTAAAGTACGCTCCGCTCCGGTTCTCGGAAGCCATTGTTCTCGGCTCGGCCTGACCTGAACCTCGGCCCATCCTGGCTCCGCGCCCTCCCTTAGCGACAAGCTGAACGAAGCCTTAATGCTGCAATGCACAAAACGCATTGCGGCCATGCAAAAGCGTCCGTTCAATTTGTGGGCAGGAGTGCCTATTTACGAGGCATCAAACGATTTGACCAAACGACTGGAGAAACCAAAATGAACCCGATCAGTGCTTTCCGTAAGTGGCGCATGTACAACGAAACCGTGCGTGAATTGAACAAGCTCAATGCCCGCCAGCTGAGCGACCTCGGCATCAACCGTGCCGACATCGAGCGTATCGCCCGTCAGGCGGTGTAATCAGACGCAGCCTGACCGCAAGGCCGGGCTGCGACATGCAAGCCAGAGCCGTCGAGACGCTTGCTTTGTTTCCGGTTCCAAGCCCGCTGGACCTCGTCCAGCGGGTTTTGTCTTTCCAGGGCTGTGAATCGGCCCCTTCCCAAAAACATTGCGAAAATTGGAGGGAGCGTTTATACAGGCCGCGAATTTCCCATTTTGGTGGCTCTAAAACCACCGCCCGCGCGGGAACGCGGGCGAACGAGAAGGATTTTTGATATGGCCAATTCGCTGCTGATGCCCAAGGCGACCGCCGTCTGGCTGGTCGACAACACCGCGCTCTCCTTCGAGCAGATCGCGCAGTTCTGCGGATTGCATCCGCTCGAGGTCAAGGCGATCGCCGACGGCGAGTCGGCGCAAGGCATCAAGGGCATGGACCCGATCATCACCGGCCAGCTGACGCGCGACGAGATCGCGCGCGGCGAGAAGGACGTCAACTACCGGCTGAAGCTGTCGGAGCCTAAGGTGCGGGTGCCTGAATCGAAACGCAAGGGCCCGCGCTACACGCCGCTGTCGAAGCGCCAGGACCGGCCGAACGCCATCCTGTGGCTGGTGCGCAACCACCCGGAACTCAAGGACGCGCAGATCTCGCGTCTTGTCGGCACCACCAAGTCGACGATCGAGCAGATCCGCGAGCGCAAGCACTGGAATTCGGCCAATCTGCAGCCGATGGATCCGGTGACGCTCGGCCTTACCTCGCAGATCGACCTCGACCTCGAAGTCAACCGCGCCTCGCGCGGCCGCGAGCCGGCGCAGCCCGTCGGCGACACGCTGCTGCCCGCCGCACTCACCGAACGGCTGGTGCCCGCGCCCGAGAAGCCGAAGGACGAAGATCAGGAGCTGGACGCCAACGCCGTCTTCGCCAAGCTTTCGGCGCTCAAGTCGAAGAACGAGGATGCGGACGACGAGTAGTCGTCGCGCTGCGGTTGCTGCACGCTTTTGAGCGGCGGCATGCACGAACCCAACAAAAAAGCCCGCTTCACGCGGGCCTTTCTGTTGGACAATGGCTTGGGAGGTCACGTCCGCGCGGCGCGGTCGGGCGCCATGCCGTAATCCTCTGAGCGCTCGACGGCGCGGTAGAAATCGGCGAGCTGCTTGCCGCGCTCCGGCTTGAAGATACGGCCGGCGATGACGACCGAGGCGATGCGGTCGATGCGGAAAGCGCGGAAATCGTCGCGCATCTCGCACCATGCGACCAGGGTCCAGACCTTGCCCCAGAACCACAGGCCGAGCGGCCTGATGTCGCGCGCGGTGCCGCGGCCGGCCTCGTCGGAATAGTCGATGGTCAGCACCTGGCGTTTCTCGACGGCGCGCTCGATCAAGTCGATGGCCTCGCGCGCGGCGTCGCTCACCACCCACATCGGCGTGTGGATCTCGGTGCGGGCGATGCGATCCTTCTCGGCATCGGGCAGCACCGCGCCGATCTTGACCAGCGCCTCGTCGGCGGCCCTCGCCATTGCCGCGCCGCCAAAGGCGCGCACCATGCGGGCGCCGGCCACCAGCGCCACGATCTCGTCACGCGTGAACATCAGCGGCGGAAGGTCGAAACCCTCCCTCATCATGTAGCCGACGCCCGCTTCGCCGTCGATCGGCACGCCGGTCGACTGCAGGTCGGCTATGTCGCGGTAAATGGTACGCTCGGAAACCTCGAGCCACGTGCCGAGCTTCTGCGCGGTGACCAGCCGGCCACCCCGCAAATGCTGCACGATCTGGAAAAGCCTGTCGGCGCGGCGCATCGATTTCTCCCCCGGGGTTTATGGCTTGAGCCCTTCGCGCTTGCGTTGCGCGGCAACGAATTTCGCTCCGAAGGACAATCTGCCCGTGGTCGGCGTCCCAGCATCCAGCACACGCCAGAAGGGCGCGACGTCGCCCGGCGCCATGCCGCGCTCGAGATCCTCATGAGCGGCTTCGGCAACGGTGCGCAGATGATAGCCGATCGTCACCGGGCATGTCACTTCGGCGCCGTGCTCGATCGCCAGAGCGGTACGCAACGCACGAACATCCATTTCGACCCCTTCAGGAATCGAGCGGATGAAGTCGTCGACCTGGCGCGCGGTTGGCACCAGCATCGACTGGCCCTCGACGACATCGCCGACCGTGCGCGGCGACGGCTTGATGCCGTTGATGCCTGGCGTGTTCAGCCTGTCGTTCCAGCTTTTCACCATACGGATCGTCGGTTCGTGTTCGTTGCTGTCAGGATCGAAGCCGCACCAACTACCGCATGCCTCCTGACAACATCCTGTCAGGAGGCTGCGGCGAAGCTATCGGCAAACAAAGGCTTCTTCCCTGAACGTAACATCACTGGCTGCCATTACATCTGGGCGCGGTGCCGCGACAATCCAAGTCGCGGCGGCAAAATTTCAGTTTTCGCGCACGCGGCCCGTGTAAAGGTCCGGCCAGCCAATGTCCTTGCGGATGTCCGCCGGCAAGGTGTTCAGGAAACGCTGGGTACGGATCTCGTTGCGCACGGTGCGGATCCTGCCGACATAGTGCTGCACGCTGCGCAGAATGGTAAAACCGTTCATGACCTCACTCCTCTCTTTTCGATGAGGAGAGTATCTCACACCCCTCCTGACAGCAGTCTGTCAGGAGGTTGACAGGGTGCCGAAGAACGCGGTGCGGCGCCCCTCGCAGGGTTCAAATGAAGCCGGTTCTGTCAGGAATGGTCGGCACGAAGCGTGCCTTAAGAACGGCTTTGACAGGCATCGGCATTGCTGGTCAAAGGCGGCATGACGAAACTGCTCGCCCTTGTCATCATCGGCATCATGCTGATCCAGGTCATCAAGCCGCTGGGATGGCCGGGGCTGAAGCGGCGCGGCGATTTCTGGAAGCTGGCGCTGCTGGCCATGGCCGCGATCTCGCTTGCGGCGGTGCTTGGGCACTGGGCGTAGGTCTGTCCATATTCAGGCGAGGACGGCCTGCGAGTGGCGTGTCCTGACCTGAAGCTCAACTTACCTTGCTCGCTTCACCGCCGAGCACGAAATCCAGCAGATGCTCCGCCCAGGCGCGATAGCCTGCTTCGGAAGCGTGGAATCCGTCGGAGGCGAAGCCGGCCTCGGGATCGGTGATCGGCAGGCGCGCGGCGGCAATGGCGCCGCGCTCGTTGCAGAGCCGCACGCCCATGCGGTTCATTTCCGTGGCGCGGATCTCGAGAATCCTGCCAAGCAATGGCGGCATTGCCGGCGAGCGGGTGAATTCCAGCACCGGCGACCACACGACACGCGCTTCCGGCCATTTGGCGCGCAGCGCGTAGAGCAGGCCGCCGAACTCCTTCTTGAAGCGCGGCACGGAGTGGAAGTTCTTGGTGTCGTTGGTGCCGATGGCAAGCACGATATGCGTCCAGGGATCGGCCGACAGGTTGGGCAGGACATAATCGCGGATCTGGCCGGATGTCGCCGAATTGAAGCCGGCGGCGCGCCAGCGCACGGCGCTGCCGGCGCGTTCGGCGATCAGGCCGGCAAGCTGCGCGGCAAGCCCGTATTCGGATTGCTCGATGCCGACCGACGCTGCCGAGGAGTCGCCCAGGACCAGCAAGGCGACGGGCGGCGCCTTGCCCGGTATCTCGTGCAGGACCGGGCCTCGCGCGGGCAGCATGCGCGTGGTGCGCCGGCGCACGCCGAGGCCCTGCCAGACATAGACCGGGAAAGCGAGCCAGGTGAGAAGGGCAAGCAGGCGCTGCATGGCGGTTCCGTTGGCGTAACTTGCAAGCCATTAGCGCATGTTTGGGCTGACGTGAACGATGCCGTTCACGCGCAGCAGTCCGGCCGGTCCTTGTCCTGGTATTCGTCGTGCAGGCGTACCCAGTCCATCAGGTTGTGATACGGACCGGCCTCGTCGCGGCCCTTGGGCGTCATGTCGAGATAATGATAGGCGCCGATCAGCGCGTCGCCGCCGCGGGCCCGCGACAGGAAGGTGAGGAAGATGTCGCCATTGCCGTCGCGATAAAAGACGCTGGTGCCCGGCAGGTCTTTCGACCGCAACGGACGCTTCTCGAAATTGTAGGTGGTTTCGCCCGCCGCGATCTGCCTGTCGGTGAAGGAGACCTGCAGGTCGAAGTTGAAATCGGACGCGTAGGACGACACCCAGTCGAACTTCCAGCCCATGCGTCGCTTGTAAGGCAGGATTTCCGCGAGCGGCGCGCGCGAGACGACGACCAGCGAGACGTCATGATGCTTCAGATGCTGGTTGGCGCCGTCGATATGGTCGGCGAGGAACGAGCAGCCCTGGCAACGGTGATCGCAACCCGGCGTCATCATGAAATGGTAGACGATCAGCTGGCTGTTGCCGGCGAACAGGTCGCCTAGGCGCCTCGGTCCCGTTTTGCTTTCAAAGACATAATCCTTGCGCAGCTTGAACCAGGGAAGCTGCCGCCGCTCCGCGGCGACAGCGTCGCGGAACCTCGTCAGTTCCTTCTCGCGTTCCAGATGCTTGCGATGCGCCTCGAACCAGTCCTCGCGTGAAACCACGGCATTGCGATGCATGACCATCTCCTGTCCTCTCCTGCCAAGGACGTTCGACATGGGCGCGATCCGACATCGCCGCCGCCGTTTCGCTGCATCAGGTAGGGATGCGGCCTGCAAAAAACAAAAACCCGGGCCGATGGTCCGGGTTTTCCGTTGACTGCGAAGGGATGGTGTCAGGCGGCTTTCTCCAGCGCCGGTTGCCATTTCCCGAGCGCCGCCAGATGGTTCATGTGCGCGCGGTGGGTGAAGGCGGCCTGGCCGGCGGCAACGTTCGAGGCCTTGCCGCTCCACGCCTTCTGCGGCGCGGCCTGGAGCGCGCGGCCATAGGAGAAGGTCAGCTTCCATGGATGCGGCCCGATGGCGTTGATGGCGTTGAGGTTGGCGGTCGCCTCCTCGTCCTCCTGGCCGCCGGAGAGGAAGGCGATGCCCGGCACCGCCGCCGGCACCACTTCGCGGAACAGCTTGATCGTCTTCTCGGCGATTTCCTCCGGGCTGTCGGTCTTGCCCGATTTCTTGCCCGAGATGACCATATTGGGCTTCAGGATCGAGCCTTCCAGCACGACGCGCGCCGCATAGAGCTCGTCATAGAGCTTGACCAGCGTCGCCTTGGAGACGTCGTAGCAGGTGTCGATCGAGTGGGCGCCGTCCATCAGCACTTCCGGCTCGACGATCGGCACGATGCCGGCCTCCTGGCAGAGCGCGGCGTAGCGGGCCAGCGCGTGGGTGTTCGAGGCGATCGAATTGGCCGAGGGCACGCCCTTGCCGGTATCGATGTCGATCACCGCGCGCCATTTGGCGAAGCGGGCGCCGAGCTTGTAATAGTCGGCGAGTCGCTCGCGCAGCCCATCGAGGCCCTCGGTGATGGTGTCGCCAGGAAAGCCGGCCAGAGGCTTGGCGCCGAGGTCGACCTTGATGCCCGGGATGGCGCCTGCCGCCTTGATGATATCGACCAGCGGGGTGCCGTCGGCAGCCTTCTGGCGGATGGTCTCGTCATAGAGGATGACGCCGGAGATGTACTTCGTCATCGCCTCCTTGCTGCGGAACATCATCTCGCGGTAGTCGCGCCGGTTGTCGGCGGTCGATTCGACGCCGATGACGTCGAAGCGCTTCTTGATGGTGCCGGAGCTTTCATCGGCGGCCAAAAGGCCTTTGCCATCGGCCACGATCGCGGCGGCGATATCTTCGAGACGTTCGCTCATGGTGCTCTCCTTGACGGTAATATTCCGCGCCTAGCAGAACACTACCGCCAAAGGAATGACGCCGAAAAGCTCGAATCGATCGAAAGTCCTCGATTACTGCGTCTGCTCGCCGAGTCTTGAATGGCTCAGCGCTTCAGCACCTCGACGCCGGGCAGCGGCTTGCCTTCCATCCATTCGAGGAAGGCGCCGCCGGCGGTCGAGACATAGGTGAAGTCGTCGGCGACGCCGGCATGATTGAGCGCCGCCACCGTATCGCCGCCGCCGGCGACCGACACAAGCTTGCCCGCCTTGGTGCGGGCTGCCGCATGCTTTGCCGCCGCCACCGTGGCGCGGTCGAAGGGCTCGATCTCGAAAGCGCCGAGCGGGCCGTTCCAGACCAGCGTGGCGGCGCGGTCGATCCAGTCGTTGACGCTCTGTACGGTCTTTGCGCCGACATCGAGGATCATGCCGTCGGCCGGCACGTCCGAGATGGCGACGGTCTCGCTGGACGCGCCCGCCTTGAATTCCTTGGCGACGACGCCGTCGGCGGGCAGGATGATGGCGCAGCCGGCTTCCGCCGCCTCGATCATGATCTGCTTGGCGGTGCCGGCAAGGTCATGCTCGCAGAGCGACTTGCCGACATCGGTGCCGCGCGCCGCAAGAAAGGTGTTGGCCATGCCGCCGCCGATCACCAGCGCGTCGACCTTCTTCACGAGGTTCATCAAAAGGTCGATCTTGGTCGAGACCTTGGCGCCGCCGACGATGGCCACCACCGGCCGTGCCGGATCGCCAAGGCCCTTTTCCAGCGCGTCGAGCTCGGCTTGCATGGTGCGGCCGGCATAGGCCGGCAAATGACGCGCCAGGCCTTCGGTCGAGGCATGCGCGCGGTGCGCGGCGGAAAAGGCGTCGTTGACATAGATGTCGCCATTGGCGGCGAGCTTTTCGGTGAAGGCCGGTTCGTTCTTCTCCTCGGCCTTGTAGAAGCGGGTGTTTTCGAACAGCAGGACGTCGCCGTCCTTCATCGCCGCGACTGCATCCGCCGCCTTGTCGCCGACGCAGTCGGCGGCAAAGCCGACCGGACGGCCGAGAACCTCAGCCGTGGCCCTGGCGATCGGCTCGAGCGAGAATTCGGCCGATGGGCCGTCCTTGGGGCGGCCGAAATGCGCAAGCAGGATGACCTTGGCGCCCTTTTTCGAGAGCTCGGCGATGGTCGGCGCTATGCGCTCGATGCGGGTGGCGTCGGTCACCTTGCCGTCGGCCACGGGAACGTTGAGGTCGACGCGCACGAGCACGCGCTTGCCGCTGACGGCGCCGATATCGTCGAGTGTCTTGAAGCCGGCCATGGTCGTTCCTTTTTAGCGAAAACGCGGCGACCTTACCCGGCGCGAAGGACGATGCAAGGGTCGCGTCGATGGCGCGCGCGCAAAAATGATGTCGGCGTGAGATATCAGCCTTCGCCGGTTGCCTTCCGCCCGTCCGGCTCGGGCGCCACGGTGCCGATCGGCACGTCGTCGGCCGCCTGCTTTTCCGCCGGCCTGCGCCAGTTGCGGACGAGCGCGGCGATGCGGTCGCCGATCTCGCCGGCGCTCATGAACACCGGCACGCGCGCAACCGGCGCGGTCGGCTCGAAAGACAGGCCAAGGCCGGCGATCCGGCCTTTCTCATCGACATCGCGCACGATCAGCTCGATCGGGCCGATCACCACGCGGTCGGCATATTCGGGATGGCCGCCAAGCCGCTCCGATACCAGCGCGGCGACGGTGAGCTTCTGTTCCGCTTCGGTCAGGCCTGGTCCGTAGGCGGCTTCCAGCTCCGCGGCGGAGCGGGCAGGATCGACGGCAAAGGCGCCGAAGAAGTCGGCATCCTCGGGGTCGACCACGGCGCGGCTGGCGAAGAGCTTGTCGAGCAGGCGCGGGTAGCGGTCCGGCACGAAGATGTAGACCTGATCGCCGGCGGCGAGCCGGCCCATGTCCTGGAAGCGCATCGAGCGCCCGTCGCGCAGCACCAGCGAGGGCCTTGCCCAGCGCGGGATGCGCTCACCCCGCGCCACCGGGCTGCCGGGCGCGACGCGGTAGGCGAGCAGCTCATGATGGGCCGAGCCCGGCAATTCGAGCTCCACCTTGTCCAGCGGCCCAAGACGGGCCGGCACGATCAGGCCGAGACGCCGCGCCAGCGGACCGACCGTCCAGCCCTGCACCACCAGCGAGACGAGCACGATGATGAAGGCGGCGTTGAAGATCAGGCGGCCATGCTCGAGGCCGCCGAGCAGCGGCGTGATGGCGAGCAGGATCGAGACCGCGCCGCGCAGGCCGACCCAGGAGACGAAGGCGACCTCTGGACGCGGCAGCCGGAACGGGATCAGGCAGAGCCAGACGGCCAAGGGCCGCGCCACGAAGATCAGGAACAGGCCGAGCAGGATCGCCGGCACCAGGATCGCCGGGAACTGCGAGGGCGTGGCGAACAAGCCAAGGATCAGGAACATGATGATCTGCGCCAGCCACGACATGCCGTCCTGGAAACGCTTCAGGATGGTGACGGCGCGAATATCGGAATTGCCGGCGATCAGCCCGGCAAGGTAGACGGCGAGGAAGCCCGAGCCGCCGATGGCGCCGGCCGCCGCGAACACCATCAGCGACAGCGTCAGCACGAAGATCGGCAGCAGGCCGTGATCGAGGTTCAGCCGCTCGACAAGACGCACGATGCCGAAGCCGCCGAGCACACCGATGACGGCGCCGAGCCCCATATTGGCGAGGAAGCCGAGCAAAAGATTGGTGGCCAGCACATTGGCTTCCGGGTTGGCATGCGCGGCGATGATCTCGACCAGGGTGATGGTGAGGAAGATGGCGATCGGGTCGTTGGTGCCGGATTCCACCTCGAGCGTGGCGCGCACGCGCTCGCGCAGATGGATTTCGCCGGCGCGCAGCAGGAAGAAGACGGCGGCCGCGTCGGTGGAGGCGACGGCGGCGCCGAGCAAAGAGGATTCCAGCCAGCTGAGTTTGAGAACATAGGAAGCGGCGGCGCTGAAGATGGCTGTGGTCAGGATAACGCCGATCGTGGCCAGCGACAGCGCGGGCCCGGCTGCCTGCCTGAGCGCGTTGAGCGGCGTGCCGAAACCGGAATCGAACAGGATGATCGCCAAGGCCAGTGAGCCGGCAAAATAAGCCAGCCGCGCATTGTCGAATTCGATGCCGAGGCCGTCGACGCCGGTGGCGAGGCCGATGCAGAGGAAGAGCAGCAGCAAGGGAGCGCCGAAGCGGAAGGCGATCAGGCTCGAAAACGCTGCGGCGACAATGAGCGCCGTGCCGACCAGCGTCACGAGATAGATCGCATGCTCCATCCGCTATTGCCCCTCCAAATCCCTCTATCTGTCGCTTTAACAGAGAGTGGGGCGAAGACATGACCGGTGCAAGGCAACGGCGTGGTTTTTGGCTCAGCCGGCCAATAAAAACGCCCGGCCGAGGCCGGGCGTTTCAAACTGCGGAGCAAGGCTACGATCAGGCGATGGTCTTGCCGAAGGCGACGGCGGTGTCGCCCATGCGGTTCGAGAAGCCCCATTCGTTGTCGTACCAGGACAGCACCGAAACGAAGTTGCCGTCCATCACCTTGGTCTGGTCGAGCGCGACGATCGAGGAATGCGGGTCGTGGTTGAAGTCGATCGACACGTTCGGGTGATGGGTGACGGACAGAACACCCTTCAGCTTGCCCTTCGAGGCGGCGATCAGCGCCTCGTTGATCTCCTGCGGCGTGGTCGAGCGCTTGGCGATGAACTTGAGGTCGACGACCGAGACGTTCGGGGTCGGCACGCGGATCGAGATGCCGTCGAGCTTGCCCTTGAGGTCGGGCAGAACGAGGCCGATCGCCTTGGCGGCGCCGGTCGAGGTCGGGATCTGCGAGAGCGCCGCGGCACGGGCGCGGTAGAGATCCTTGTGCATGGTGTCCAGCGTCGGCTGGTCGCCGGTATAGGAGTGGATCGTCGTCATCATGCCCTTCTCGATGCCGACGGTCTCGTGCAGCACGGCCGCCAGCGGCGCCAGGCAGTTGGTGGTGCAGGACGCGTTCGAGATGACGATGTGGTCCTTGGTCAGCTTGTCGTGGTTGATGCCGTAGACAACGGTGAGGTCGGCGCCTTCGGCCGGGGCCGAGACGATGACGCGCTTGGCGCCGGCGGTCAGGTGAGCCGCGGCCTTGTCGCGGGCGGTGAAGATGCCCGTGCATTCGAGCGCGATGTCGACGCCGAGCTCCTTCCACGGCAGTTGGGTCGGGTCCTTGATCGCGGTGACCTTGAACTTCTCCTTGCCGACCGAGATCTGGTCGCCGTCGACGGCCACCTCATGCGGGAAGCGGCCATGCACGCTGTCGTAGCGGAGCAGGTGCGCGTTGGTCTCGACCGGGCCGAGATCGTTGACGGCGACCACGTCGATGTCCTTGCGGCCGGATTCGTGGATGGCGCGCAGGATGTTGCGGCCGATGCGGCCAAATCCGTTGATGGCAACTCTGACGGTCATTGTTCTCTCCCTTGGGGGCTGGAAAGCGGATGGGTCCGCAGTTTCATAACGGCGGAAGGCGCAAGAATCCAGCCGCAGAACGTCGCATTTAAATCGATTAGGTTGGTCCAGCCCTGCAAAACCGCCAATCGGTGTTGCCAGGCCCGAGGCAATTCCTACTTGCCGTGCAGACGGGCTTCGACCGCCTTGGCCGCGGCATCGGCGGTGATGCCGAAATGCGGATAGAGCTGTTCGATCGTGCCCGAGGCTCCGAAGCCGTGCATGCCGACGAAGATGCCGTCGGTGCCGATCAGGTGGTCCCAGCCCTGGCGGATGCCGGCTTCGATGGCGACCTTCACCTTGGCGTTGCCGATCGTCTTCCTGCGGTAATCGTCGCTCTGCTGGTCGAACAGCTCGAAGCAGGGCACCGAGACGACGCGGGTCGGATGGCCGTGCTTTTCCAACAGGTCACGCGCACCGAGGGCGATCTCGACCTCGGAGCCGGTGGCGAAGATCGTCACCACGGCCTCGCCGCTGGCGGCGGCCAGCTCGTAGGCGCCCTGGCTGGAGAGGTTCTTCGCCGAGTGTTCGGTGCGCACGGTCGGCAGGTTCTGGCGGGTCAGCGCCAGGGTCGAGGGCGTCTTTTCGGATTCCAGCGCGATCTGCCAGCACTCGGCGGTTTCGACCGCGTCGGCCGGGCGGAAGACATTGTGGTTCGGGATGGCGCGCAGCGCCGCCAGATGCTCGACCGGCTGGTGGGTCGGGCCGTCCTCGCCGAGGCCGATCGAGTCATGCGTCATGACGAAGATCGAGCGGATGCCCATCAGCGAGGCAAGGCGCATCGAGGGGCGGGCATAGTCGGAGAAGCACAGGAAGGTGCCGCCATAGGCGATCAGGCCGCCATGCAGCGTCAGGCCGTTGATCGCCGCCGCCATGCCGTGCTCGCGGATGCCGTAGTGGACATAGCGCTGGCCGTAATCGTCGGGCGTGATGTTCTTGGTCTGGCTGGTCTTGGTGTTGTTGGAGCCGGTCAAGTCGGCCGAGCCGCCGATGGTCTCCGGCACGGCGCCGTTGATGACTTCCAGTGCCATTTCCGACGACTTGCGGGTGGCGACCTTCGGCTTGTCGGCCGACAGCTTCTTCTTGTAGTCGGCGATGACGGCATCGAAGTTCGATGGCAGCTTGCCAGCAAGGCGGCGCTCGAACTCGGCCTTCAGCTTCGGCTCGGCCTTGGCCAGACGGCCTTCCCAGTCGGTCCGTGCCTTGGTGCTGTTTTTACCCACGGCGCGCCAGGCGTCGAGGATGTCGGCCGGAATCTCGAAGGGCGGCGAGTCCCAGTTGAAGAATTTGCGCGCGCCGGCGATTTCATCCGCGCCCAGCGGCGAGCCATGCGCCTTGTTGGTGCCTGCCTTGGTCGGCGCGCCGAAGCCGATGGTGGTCTTGCAGGCGATCATCGTCGGCTTGTCGGAATGGCGCGCCGCCTCGATGGCGTAGGCGATCGCTTCGGGATCTGTGCCGTCGATGTGGCTGGCGTTCCAGCCGGACGCCTGGAAGCGGGCGACCTGGTCGGTGTTGTCGGCGAGCGAGACCGGGCCGTCGATCGAGATGTTGTTGTTGTCCCAGAAGACGATCAGCTTGTTGAGCTTCAGATGCCCGGCCAGCGCGATGGCTTCGTGTGAGACGCCTTCCATCAGGCAGCCGTCCCCGGCCAGCACATAGGTATAATGGTTGACGAGGTCGTTGCCGAAGGCGGCGTTCATGATGCGCTCGCCGAGCGCGAAGCCGACCGAATTGGCAAGACCTTGGCCGAGCGGGCCGGTGGTGGTCTCGATTCCGGCGGCATGGCCATATTCGGGATGGCCGGCGGTCTTGGAGCCGAGCTGGCGGAAATTCTTGATCTGGTCGATCGTCATGTCCTCATAGCCGGTGAGGTAGAGGAGCGAATAGAGCAGCATCGAGCCGTGGCCGGCGGAGAGGATGAAGCGGTCGCGGTCGGCCCAGTGCGGCGCCTTGGCGTCGAATTTCAGGAAACGGCTGAACAGCACCGTGGCGATGTCGGCGCAGCCCATCGGCAGGCCGGGGTGACCGGAGTTCGCCTTCTCGACGGCATCCATGGAAAGGAAACGGATCGCGTTGGCCATCCGATCATGTTGTTCACGCGACGTCATGCTTCCTCCGGAAGTGGGTTGGAGCTTGGGAGAACCCTTGGAAAAGGATGCCGGGACACATAGCAGGCACGGCCTTTTAGTCAACAAATCGGGGCGGATTTTGCCGGGCTTGTGATGGCATCGAGCGCCTTACATTAGCGATAGCGGGGGACAGTCGCGAGAGCTTTGTTGACGCGCCCTTCACCCGGTGCCTAATCTTTCCGAGGTAACGCATTCTGAACGCGCGCGATTCGGTGATGGGCAGGGCATAGGACGAGGCCATGACCGGGGAAACGACCCTCAAGGAAGTCATCGCCAGGCTGGGCAAGGCCATGGAAGGGCTGGAAAACGCCGTGGCGGCGAAGCTCGAGCATGAGCGCGATTATTCGGAAGCCGAGGCCGAGGTGCAGCGCATGAACGCCGACCGTTCGCGCCTGGCGCAGGAGCTCGACAATTCCGAAGCGCGCGCCGAGCGTCTGGAAGATGCCAACAAGGAAGTGTCGCGGCGGCTGGTGACCGCCATGGAAACCATCCGCGCGGTTCTGGACAGGTAAGGCAATGGCACAGGTCACCGTTTCCATCGACGGCAAACAGTATCGCATGGCCTGCGATGAGGGCCAGGAAGAGCACCTGATCGACCTTGCCGAGCGCTTCGACCGCTATGTCTCGCATCTGAAGGATTCCTTCGGCGAGATCGGCGACCAGCGGCTTACCGTCATGGCCGGCATCATGGTGATGGACGAACTTTCGGAGCTCACCAAGCGCGTCAAGGGCATGGAGAGCGAAGTGCTGACCTTGCGCAAGACGCGTGACGAGGCGCTGACCAAGGCCGACAAGAGCGACAGCGTGCTCACAACGGCGCTCGGCGCGCTTGCGCAGCGCATGGAAGATCTCGCGGCGACGCTCGCGCTAAAGAAAGCCTGAGCGCCCGGCGCCAGCGGTAAATCGAAAATCCTGCCTCCAATTGCGGGCGATGGCGAAAAATTTTCGCCTGCCATGGGCAAGCTTCCTACTCCCAGCGTTTGAACCCTACCCTCATGGTGCTAGAACTAACGTCCGGCCACCGCCGAAAGGGGGTGCGCCGGCGGTTTCACAAAAAGGGTAGGGATAGGTCATGAGTCTTCGTATCAACGATATCGCGCCGGATTTCACGGCCGAGACTACGCAGGGCACCATCAAGTTCCACGACTGGATCGGCGACGGCTGGGCGGTGCTGTTCAGCCATCCGAAGAACTTCACCCCGGTCTGCACCACCGAGCTCGGCACCATGGCCGGCCTGGAAGGCGATTTCAAAAAGCGCAACGTCAAGATCATCGGCATTTCCGTCGATCCGGTGTCGAGCCACGAGAAATGGCAGGCCGACATCAAGACCGCTACCGGTCAGACGGTGAACTATCCGCTGATCGGCGATAAGGACCTCAAGGTCGCCAAGCTCTATGAAATGCTGCCGGCGGGCGCCGGCGACAGCTCTGAGGGCCGCACGCCGGCCGACAACGCCACCGTGCGCTCGGTCTACGTCATCGGCCCGGACAAGAAGATCAAGCTGGCGCTGACCTATCCGATGACCACGGGCCGCAACTTCGACGAGATCCTGCGCGTCATCGATTCCATCCAGCTGACGGCCAAGCACCAGGTGGCGACGCCAGCCAACTGGAAACAGGGCGACGACGTCATCATCACCGCCGCCGTCTCCAATGAGGACGCGATCAAGCGCTTCGGGGCGTACGAGACGGTGCTGCCGTATCTTCGCAAGACGAAGCAGCCTTCGGCGTGACGAGCCTTTTTCCTTCTCCCCGTTAAACGGGGAGAAGGTGCCCGAAGGGCGGATGAGGGGCGGCGCGGCGGTCGAAGATGAGCGCGCGCCTGCTCCCCTGTCCGATTGTTTGTTCTGACTTGACACTCGCAGCCTCGGCGCTGCCCCTGATTGCTGCCCATCCTCCGCTGCGGCTGCGGAGGGTGAACCGGCAGTTCTCCTCGCATAGCGACTGGGAGAAAGGGGCGCGCCACCGCTTTCGCCAAATAAAAACGGCGGCGCCAGATTCTGGCGCCGCCGTTTTGCTACTCAATGCGCGGTGGCTTTACGCCGCCGGCTGCGCCTCGATGGTGCGCAGCGCCTGGATCTGGCGCTTGGCGGCGGCCTTGACCGCGTCCTGCACCTTCTCGAAGGCGCGCACCTCGATCTGGCGCACGCGCTCGCGGCTGATGTCGAACTCGGCCGACAGCTCTTCCAGGGTCAGCGGCTCTTCGGCGAGGCGACGCGCCTCGAAGATGCGCCGCTCGCGGTCGTTGAGCACGGACAGAGCGCCCGACAGCATGGAGCGCCGGTTTTCCAGCTCGTCCTGCTCGATCAGCATCTCTTCCTGGCTTTCGTGGTCGTCGACCAGCCAGTCCTGCCATTCGCCGGACTCGCCCTCGCTCGCCCGGATCGGGGCGTTGAGCGAAGCGTCGCCCGACAGGCGGCGGTTCATAGATACCACTTCCGCCTCGGAAACGTTGAGGCGGGTGGCGATCTCGGCGATCTGGTCGGGCTTCAAGTCGCCATCGTCGAGCGCCTGGATCTTGCCCTTCACCTTGCGCAGGTTGAAGAACAGACGCTTCTGGTTGGCGGTGGTGCCCATCTTGACCAGGCTCCACGAGCGCAGGATGTATTCCTGGATCGAGGCCTTGATCCACCACATGGCATAGGTGGCGAGCCGGAAACCACGCTCCGGTTCGAATTTCTTGACGGCCTGCATGAGGCCGACATTGCCTTCCGAGATCACCTCGCCGATCGGCAGGCCGTAGCCGCGATAGCCCATGGCGATCTTGGCGACGAGCCGCAAATGGCTGGTGACGAGCTTGTGGGCAGCCGTGGTGTCCTGATGCTCGGCGTAGCGTTTCGCGAGCATGTACTCTTCCTGCGGCTGAAGCATCGGAAAGCGGCGGATTTCTTCCAGGTAACGGGCGAGACCGCCTTCACCGGAAACGATACTGGGTAATGATTGGGCCATGATAGCGCCCCTCTCTCTTTGGAGTGGATGCCCCCGAAAAGCGGCGGGCATTCGTCACGGATGCCAAAGGCTCATCCGCGACAACCTGTGTATATAGGAACAAAACCAGAAAAGACAGCATTTGTTCAACACGAAACAGTGTGTCACGCTGAAGTGAACAACGCCAGTCAGGTTTTTTGATGGTCGGTTTGAAGCGTCTTAATGGCAGGTTTCAGAGCTTGCGGAAGCCGCCGACCAATTCCTCCATGTCCCTTGGTATTGGCGCCTCGAACCTCATCGATAGATGGGTGGTCGGGTGCCGGAATTCAAGGAGCCAGGCATGCAGGGCCTGCCGGGGAAAGGCGCTGACCTTGGCTTTCAAGGGTTCGGGCAGCCGGTTGGCCTTGGTGCGGAAGGCCTGCCCGTAATCCGGGTCGCCGATCACCGGATGGCCGATATGGGCCATGTGGACGCGGATCTGGTGGGTGCGGCCGGTCTCCAGCCGGCATTCGACCAGGCTTGCGGTGGCGAAAGCCTGCTGTCCTTCGCCGAAGCGCTCGACGACGCTGAAATGGGTGACGGCATGGCGGGCATCGTCACGGCTTTCCGGCACCACCGCGCGGCGGATGCGATCGGCGGCGCGGCCGAGCGCGGCGTCGACGGTGCCCGTCGGCCGTTGCGGAATGCCCCAGACCAGCGCCAGATAGGCGCGTTCGAGATCGCCGGTGCGGCCGTGGTCGGCAAAGGCCTCCGACAGCGCCTTATGCGCGCGGTCGGTCTTGGCCACGACCATGACGCCGCTGGTTTCCTTGTCGAGGCGATGGACGATGCCCGGCCGCCTGACGCCGCCTATGCCGGACAGGCTGTCGCCGCAATGATGGATCAGCGCGTTGACCAGCGTGCCGGTCCAGTTGCCGGCGCCGGGATGGACGACCAGTCCGGCCTGCTTGTTGATGACGATCAGCTCGTCGTCCTCGTAGAGGATGTCGAGGGGAATGTCCTCGCCTTGCGGCTCGGCCGGCTCCGGCGCGGGCACCAGAATTTCGATCCGCTCACCGGCCATCAGCTTGCGCTTGGCTTCCAGCAGCTGCCTGCCGGCGATGGAGACCGCGCCCTGTTTGATCAGCGCCTGCACGCGGCTACGCGAGAGCTCAGGTCCGAGCCGGGCGGCAAGCCACTGGTCGAGACGCTGGCCGGCGGCGTCGGCGCCGGTTTCCAGCACGACGGCTTCGCCGGCAGCCGATTCCTCGTCCGCCAATTCGTCCTCTATCAATATCGGGGTCTCTTCGTTATGAGCGCTCATCGAAAACCGTTGCGGATTGTCTAGCCATGGCCCGGCCAATCGCCGAAGAAGATGAGGAAAAGCCGCTCGACCCCGCGGCCGAGAACGTGCGCCGCAAGCTCGTCCGCTTCATGATCGTCAATCTCGGCCTACTGTTCCTCGCCCTTATGGTGGTGATCGGGGCGCTTGTCTACAAAGCCCGCAATGCGCCGGTGGCCGGACCGGCTCCCGCCGCCGATGTCCAGGCTCCGGCCGGCGCGCCGCTGTCGGGCGACATTGTGCTGCCCGTCGGCGCCAAGGTGATCAGCCAGTCGCTCTCCGGCAACCGCCTGTCGATCGATGCCGAGCTTGCCGACGGCAGCCGTTCGATCTTCGTCTACGACATCGCCGAACGCCGCATCGTCGGCCAGTTCTCGATTCGTAACAAATGAGCGGCTTTGCCGAACGCCGCAGCGTCGCGACCGTCGCGCTCGTCGTCGGCAATTACGACGAGGCGGTCGCCTGGTATGTCGAGCAGCTCGGCTTCATGCTGAGCGAGGATGTCGACCTCGGCGGCGGCAAGCGCTGGGTCACCGTCGCGCCGGCGAAGGGCCATGGGGCGCGGCTGCTCTTGGCGGAAGCATCCAGCGAAGAGCAGGAAAGCCGCATCGGCAACCAGACCGGCGGCCGCGTCTTCCTGTTTCTCGAGACCGACGATTTTTCCCGCGACCATCGGGCGATGCTCGCAAAGGGTGTCGAATTCCGCGAGGCGCCGCGCTTCGAGGCCTACGGCACGGTGGCCGTCTTTTCCGATCTCTACGGCAATCTCTGGGACCTGATCGAGCCGAAACGGCAGGTCTGACCGGTGGCGGCCGGCAAAGCGCGCGAAGCGGTCGAAACCCTAAGCGGAGCACTCATCGGCAAGCCAATGAATGCTCCGCTTAGGACTTTTGTTTTGTCGCAGATTCTTGTCGGAAAACCGTACGACACTTTTCCGGAATCTGCTCGGTTGCTTTTTCCCGGCCGCCAGCCTATGTAGCCGGTTCTTGAGCGCGCCCATCGTCTAGCGGTCAGGACACCGCCCTCTCACGGCGGGAACAGGGGTTCGATTCCCCTTGGGCGTACCAAGACAATCAAACAAGCCGAACTTTTTGCCGAACTAAAACTGCCGACGCCGTATCGTTTCGGCGAGTTCGGCAAAGGCATCGACGATTCCCTCGCCGTTCTTGGCGCTCACGAACTTGACGCTCGATCGCGGCAGCTGGCCGATCTCTTCGGCGCTGCCGGGGGCTTCGGCGAGATCGATCTTGTTCACAAGGGCCCGGTATGGCCTGCCCGGAAATCGCGCCTCGAAGCTGCGGACCAGCTCGACCATGCGCGTCACGGTTTGCGGGCGCGTCACGTCCGACACGACGATCGCCGCCGACGCGCCGGTGACGTAGACGGTGTCGAAAATACGCGTCCCGAAATCGCCGTCGGTGTCCCACAGCACAAGCCGCGCCGTGTCGCCGCCGCGAACCGGATCGGCCGGAACATCGTAGCTCAGCACCTCGACGCCGAGCGTCGATTTGTATTCGCCGTCGAAACGATCGTGCACGAGACGGTACATGATGGATGTCTTGCCCACACCCATGTCCCCAAGCAGCATGACCTTTGCGCTGAGCATCATTGAGGGCGCTCGGCGCGGAACACGTTTTCGAAGGTGACGCGGCGGTTGCCTTCGCTCGGCACGTCGGAAATCGGCATCGATGACGAGCGCGAAACCACAAACAAGCGCGACGGCTCGATCCCGAGCGAGGTCAATCTTCGCACCACCTGGTCGGCTCTCTTGCGGGCAACTACCCGGTTGGCCACATCCGTTCCGGTGTCGTCCGCGTGCCCTACGACACGGATTCTCAGATCGTTGCCGGCGAGAAGCCCGGCAAGATTGGCAATCTGCTGCCCAGCCTCCTTGTCGTCGGCGAAGGCGTCGCCTGTGCCAAAGAAAATTGCCGTCGAGGCCATGAAGCGGTTGAGCCGCTCGGCCGGGCTGTCGGCTATCGATTGCAGGGCGTCGTACTGCTGGTTCCTGGATTTTGTCTCCTCGGCGAGCGCCGCGCGTGTTTCATCGATGCCCGCCCGCAGGCCGGCAAGGGATCGCAGCTCTTCTTCGCTTGGCCCGCGCGTCTGGTCGATGCGGGCCTGCAAGCCCGCGAGGGACTGCTTCTGGCCGGCGACCGCTTCGCCGGTCTCGCCGGCGGATTTCTGCAAGCCGGCAAGAGACTGCCGCAGCTCGGCGATCGCCTGGTGGTTTTCGTCGATGCCCGCCTGGAGGCCGGTCACCGATTGCCGCAGGACGTCGATGTCGGCGTTGAGCGCCGCCACCTGCTCCGTGCCCGGCACGACGCCGATCCGGCCGACGACCCGATAGGGCGCTGCGGCCTTGGCCAGGGCGTCGATCAGCGGAGCGGTCTGCACCTGGCTTGGCTCGATGCCGGAGACCGAGACGCTGCGATTGCGGTGGTCGAAATCCAGGCGCAGGGGAAACGTATCCAGCAGCGGTTCCTTGCCGGCCAGTTCCTGGAGCGCACCATTGGTGCGCCGCTCCAGCATCGTGCGGGTCAAATAGACGCTCGCCAGCCATGTCAGCCCGGCGGCGACGAGAGCCGCGAGGACGAACAGGACGACCTTTCCGGCCGGACGTGCTTTACGCTCCGCGGCGGGAGCGGCTTCGATGGAGGCGGCCAGGGACGCCAGCATGGCGGCGTCGCAGTCGAGGCCGCGATCCATGTTCTCGATCGTGTCGAAGAAAAGCGAATTGATCCTGGCGTCGTCGGCGGGGCGAAGGGGGCCGATGCATTCCGCGGCCAGGATGAACCGGGGCGAGGCGCGAAGCACGATCTCGCGTCCGCCGAAGTCGAGCTGCTGCAGATTGCCTTCCCCCGCGAGGGCCTGAACGGAAAATTCCAGGATCGCCGCGACCATCGCGCTCAGCAGGTCGGCCCGCTCGTCGGAGGTCTCTTCGCGCTTCCAGTCCGCGACGAGGCGACCGTTGCCGCGTTCGATCATCAGCAGCCGGTTGACGCGCGGCGGACTGGCGTTTGCCAGAACGAACTCGCTGATCGGCCGGCCGGTCGCCAGCGACTTGACGCGCCCGATCCACAGCTCCGTCGATGTCAGGGCGTTGAGGCGCTGCTCCAGCCGCGCGACGAGTTCCTTGAAAGCGTTCGCCACGGCCGCGCTGACCAGCCTGCCCGTGATCGGGTAGAGCGCGTCGACCATGAGGTCGCGCGAGTTCCTGATCTCGCTGCGGATCGCTGAAACCACCGATGGCGCGATGACGTTCGCCAGCTCGCGCGGCCGAACGACTTCGGCGCGCTCCAGCGCGGCGACCAGTATGTCGGCCGTCGCCGTTTCCAGGCGGTCGGGGCTGCCGATATATTGCTGAAGCAGGGCGACATCCGCGCCCAGCGCCTCGAGGCGCGCCGCCTCCGTTTGAAAGAGCAGTTTTCTAAGCTGCTCGATCTCACGGTTCTGGCCGGCGGCGGACGTCATACTACTTTCCCGCGCGCCCGGACCCTAGCCCGCTGATGGTTGCTCCAAGGTCCGAAATCGCGGCGCCAATATCCCTTTGCGAGGCGAGCCGCTTCTGTTCGGTTTCCCGCTCCAGTTCCAGGACGTGCGCCTGTAGCGTCGCGAGCTCCTTGGCAAAGTCGGCCTGGAGCTGCTTGATGGTGGCCTGCATCTCCTCGCGCAGGTCGGCAAGGCTGCTCTCGAGCGACCGCTGCGCGCCTCCGAACAGGAGATTGCGAACCTGGTCGATCGTCGCCTCGGCATGGATTTTGGCTTCGGATCCGTTCGCGGATGCGGCTCCATCCGCGGCTTTTGCGGCTTGCTCGGCGGCTTTCATGTTCTTTCCTCGGTTCTCACGCTCACTGATACGGTGACGACCGTTATATCAAATCCTAATTCGTGTGACAGGCAATCGACTTATTGCCTTTGTGGGAGCTATCTCGTGTCGAGCGTGGCAATTGTGCCGCCCTGTCAATCGTCACCTATCGCAATGACTGCTCGCACGCCAGTCGCCCTTCGGGGCTGAATCGAATCCGAGCTGAATCGAATGCAGGCCGAGCAGCCCCCCGCACCGGGAAAGACGCGGAGCCGCCTTGCCAGGAGCGATGCCCGGTTCGAGGGCGATCCGGCTGCTGCCGAATATGACTTTCGTCATCTCCGGTCCTGACCTTCGTCAGGTGCCGCAACCCCTTGAAACGGCCTAGATCAGCACGCCGGAACGCTGCGCGACGGCGGACGTGATTTTTCGACGGGAGGTTTCCAGATGGGATTTTTGGACAGTCTACAAAGTGCCTTGCAAGGCGAACAGCAGGGCGGAGGCTCGTCACTCCTGGCCGATGCGCTGACCGGCGTCGGCGGTTATCAGGGTGTGCTTGCCATGCTGCAGAAGTCGGGTCTCGGCGACCGTGTCGAATCCTGGCTGAGCACCAATGCCGCAAATCTTCCGATCGCGCCAGGCGAGATCAAGGCGGCCCTTGGCGACCAGCGTCTTCAGCAACTGGCGAGCCAGTTCGGGATTCCGCTGGATCAGGTGGCCGCCGCCCTGGCGCAACATCTTCCGGCCGCGGTCGACCAGGCCAGCCCCGACGGGGTGCTCGCGACGCACCGCGGCTGACACTGACGGACAGCAAGACAAATCCAGACGGCTTTTGCGGCAACCACGCCGCGCGACTCGACAGTGGTGTCGCTGTCCAGCCGAAAACGAGAGGGCAAGCGTGTGAGCAAGCAGGACGAACTGATCAGCAAATATGCGGCGGACCTGAGGGTCAAATGCGGCCTTACGGCGGATTTGGATCTCTTGACGAAGGTGACGAAGGGCTGCGGTCCGGCGATCTACGACAAGGATGCATCCACCGTTTCGGCCTCGGACAAGGAGGAGCTGGAACGGGTCAAGAAAAACTTTCTCATCAAAAGACTGGGGCTGACGGCCGATGCCGGCCTGGACGCGGGGCTCGCCAGGGTCATCGACCAGTACGGCCGCACCAACCGCAACAAACACCGCCCGGTCTTCTACTACCTGCTCGTCAAGCATTTCAGGCGCGAGAACGCCTTCGCCTGACGGCGCAAACAGGCAAATGGGCTAAGAGGAGATGGGGATGCTGAAAGAATTCCAGGAATTCATTTCCAAAGGCAATGTGATGGACTTGGCCGTCGGCGTCATCATCGGCGCCGCCTTCTCCAAGATCGTCACTTCGCTGGTCGACGACATCATCATGCCGATCGTCGGCGCGATTTTCGGCGGATTGGACTTCAACAATTACTTCTTCGGGCTGTCTTCGAACGTCCACTCGACCGCGCTGGCCGATGCCAAGAAAGAGGGCGCCGTCTTTGCCTATGGCAGCTTCATCACTGCCGTGCTGAACTTCCTGATCCTGGCCTTCATCATCTTCCTGATGGTCAAGGCGGTGAACAACCTGCGCAAGCGGCTGGAGCGCGAGAAGCCTGCCGCCGCCGCGGCCCCGCCCGCCGATGTCGCGCTGCTGACCGAAATCCGCGACCTGCTCGCGAGAAAATAGCGGGATCGTCCGAGGCGGCCGGGTCAGGCCCGGCCGCCTCGAACCCTGCGTAGCCTTGCGTCGATTCTCGATCCGCGAGCCTTCGCGGCCGACCAGCGGAAATCCCCGGCACAGCGTTCCGCCTGCCTGCGCGAGCCATGGGCAAGGCTTCGGACATGACGATCATTGCAGAATTGCTGACGAGGCTCGATGAGACCATGCGGACCGTGAAACGCCATTTGCTGAAATGGATGCCGAGCAGTTCAACGCGTTCATACGCCTGCTTGCGCCGCGACCATCGATCGGCAGCGCCGAAATGGTTCTGACCACGCTGGCGCTTCGCGAAATCGAAGTCCGCGATCAGGCAAGGACGTGACCGCCAAGCACTGCTGTGAGGCGCCGACCGCGGCCTCCCTCGACCTGCCGCCAAGAGCAGGAACTCGGGCAACAAGACTGCCCGTGGCTTCGCCCCAAAAACCTCGGAGCCGCGGGCCTTTTTGCGCGTTCGATCGCCCGGCAGGTCCGGTGGGAGAAACCCAAAGGTCGCGGCGCACCGAACGGTCGTTCAGCCTATCGTTTTTATGGCCAGTTCGGTCCGGTTCTTGGCGCCGCACTTCTCGAGGATCGTGCTGACGTAGTTCTTTATCGTACCTTCGGCCAAATGCAGTTGGGCGCCGATTTCGCCATTGCTCTTGCCTTCGACGATCAGTTTGAGGATTTCGTTCTCGCGCGCGGTGAGGTCGCCACGCAACGGCGCGCTCGCCGGGGCGTGGCGCGGACGCAATCGCTTGAATTCCTCGAGAATTTTCGCGGCGACACCGGGTGAAAGCGCGGATTGGCCGTTCGCCACGGTCCGGATCGTCGCCGCGATCTCGTCGATCCTGGAGTCCTTCAGCAGATATGCCTTGGCTCCGGCGCTGACAGCCTCGAAAATCAGGTCGTTGGTCTCGAACGTGGTCAGGACCACGATACCGGTTCCCGGAAATTCGCGCAGGATACGCTGGGTTGCCGTGACGCCGTCGGCGCGCGGCATTTGCAGATCCATCAGGACGACGTCCGGGCGGTAACGGCGCGCGAACTCGATCGCCTGCTCGCCGTCGGCCGCGGCGCCGACAATTTCGAAATCGTCGTTTTGCTGGGCAAGCAGCGTGGCAAGGCCTTCTCGGATCAATGTCTGATCCTCGGCGATCAGCACGCGTATCCTTTCGGATTTCAGGCGCGGATCGGTCATCTTGCTACACCCCCAACTTTCTACGCACCCACGGCGCCGGACCGGTCGTTCGTGGCCGGCACGGTCAGGGGAAGGGTCGTCCGAACCAGCGTGCCCGCCCCCGGCGCGCTTTCCACCGCGCATTGTCCCCCCGCGAGCTCGGCGAATTCGACCATTCCAATCAGCCCGAAATGTCCCTGTTTGGGGACGGTCCCGTCAAAGCCGCGTCCGTCGTCGCGGACATCGACGATGAGTCTTGCGCCAGCTTCGGTTCTTTCCACGGCCGCGTCGAACCGGACCCGTCGCGCCTTCGCATGCGCCTCGACGTTGCGCAACGCTTCGCCGACGATGCGCCGGATCGTCGTCTCGTGATCCTGCAGCCCGGGGCGGGCTCCGTCAGCGATTTGCGTGGAGACCTCGATGCCGGTCTGCTGCGCGAAGTCCGACAGCATCTTCTCGACATCCGAACCCGGTTCGAGGTCGTCGGGCATCCTGAGCCGGGCGATGGCGTCGCGCGCCCGCGCCAAGCCGGTTATCGCCGCTTCCTCGGCAATTGCGAGCCCGTCTGAAACACGGGCTGGATCGGTCGCCAGGAAGTGCCTGGTCAGCCGGATTTGCGTCAGCAATGCGACGATCGAATGCACGAGCGTGTCGTGGAGGTCGCGCGCCAGGCGAAGGCGGGTGCGGGCGAGCGAGGCGAAGCGCACCTCGGAATTGGCGGCTTCGAGCTGCTGTTCCATCAAGCGTCGGGCGCGCCGCTCGCTTTCGAACATGATCTCGGCCTGGCGCGCCGTGAAGTCGGGCATCGCGATGACGACGTAGTGCGATCGATCGCCATTCCACAGGATGACCGCGGTCACCGGACGGTCCAGCCCCGGCAATTCGGCCCGCACGCCCGACAAGGCGATCAGATCGCGGCGTCCCTCGGACAAGGCCGCCATCTCGGCCTCCATCCCGACCAGGAGCGTGCACAGGCAGCAGTCCGCTCCAAGGGCGGGGAGCCACTCGACCAGGCGCCCCACTTTTTGCTGAACTGTCCTGTCGGCCCGCAAAACAGCAAGCCCGATGACTTCCGCTTGCGCGGCCGGCAGTAACTCTGTGCCGATATCGATCATTCGTTCTCGCAAAAACAGCCGCAGGGCGCGGCAGTCCACTTTGACGTAAGCCCGAACCGGCCGCAAACGAATATGACTTTCGTCATCATCGCCCCTGACTTTCGACAGATGTCACGCCCCCGCCAAAGGGGCTAGGTCGAAGGTCGTCGACATCGGCAACCTGTCGACGTGGTTTGAAACGATGATCTTCGTCCGGTTCGCCGGCACGACGGGCTCAGACCGAGGGAGCTGGGGTTGCCGCGATTTCAGCACTGGGAAAAGGAACCGTGGACGTGGAGACGGTTTCGGCAGTTGCCGATCAGCTTTCAGATATTGGCGCTTCTGTCGGTAGCCGCGATCCTGTCGATCTCATTTCTGATCTTCGTGCTTTTTATTTTCAGGTAATCGAGGCTCCGTCTCGAGCCGCGCAGCAAGCCAAACCCGAACGCCGGTCGCCATGAAGCTAAACGTCCAATTCATCAAGCACCCAGGCTCGAAAGAGCGCATGGTCGTGCTGCCGGAATCCCAGTTCCGCATACTCAAGCAGACCGCGATGGCGGGTGTGAGCGAGCTTGACGAGCCTACCCCCAACAGTCCTTTGCCCAAGCGCGTCCTCGACAGGATCGCCGCCGGCGAGAACCCGGTTCGCGCCGTCAGGGTCCTGCGCGGCCTGAGCGGAAGGCAGCTTGCCGCCCAAGCCGGAATAACCCCGAGCATGCTGTCGCAGATAGAGCGGTCCGGAAAGACGGCCTCCACCCGGACCCTCAAGGCAATCGCGCACATCCTGGATGTGCCGCTCGGTGCCATTTCGCCTCATCTGTCCGCCGGAATCGGAGGTGTGCCGGCCGATGCCTGCAGGACCGTGGCCTGGATCCTGACCTGAGGATCGAGACGCCCGCGGCGGCGCCGCGCGCGCTTCGAGATCGGCAGGCAAAGCGTGGGTGAGTGAGATGAACGCGACAGAGAGCCGTTCCCCGTGGCCGCTGAGGGGGATCTCCGAGTGGCGAATGGCCGTCCTGATCGGATGCGGCTGTTGTCTGATGCTGATCGCCATCGGTTGGCTATCAAGCGTTACCTCTTCCGCCGCGCGTGATCCGGATCCGCTTGCCGTCAACACCGCTGGCAAAGAGCAGCGCATCGTTCCCCGATCGGGGATCGACTTCGCCTGCAAGGGGCAGAACTGGGGTCATGAATCGAGTGAGTGCCTGGCCGCCATCCGAATCCAAACCGGACAGCGGCGATCGATCCGCATCATCGCCGACGGCGGCAACGGCTCGCAAGCGCAGTGAAGGCCCGGCGGCGCTTCTGGCGTAACGTCCCGGATTGAATTAGCATCCCCTCATCGCGCTCCGGCCGCGATCCGACAGGATGCGGAGTGCGGAGCGCAACGAGAACCGGGCGGTGGTCGCGTGCCGAGACTGATCCGCGCGCGGCCAGGCACCTGGAAACCGGCAAGGCGCAAGTGCAGGCGGGGAGGAGCCAATGCGGAAGCTGCAGTCGCAAGGCGTTCATCACATCACGCTGGTCGGTGCCGGGCGCCAGACCTCGATCGACTTCTGGGAGGGCGTGCTCGGCATGCCTTTCATCTTCGAGCAGCCCAATCTCGACAAGGCGAGCGAAAGCCATCTCTATTTCGATCCGGGCGACGGGCGGCTGATCACCGTCTTCACCGACGAGACTCGGGTCCCCGTCAAGCGGCGGACACCGACCGATATCGGCTGCGTCCACCACATCGCGTTCTCGGTATCGCGGGTCACCTTCCTGCAGGCGGTCGCGCGGCTCGACGAGCGCGGCATCAAGCACAGCGGTGTGAAGGATCGCGGTTTCATGGACTCGATCTATTTCGAGGATCCGCTGGGGCTGTTGATCGAGCTTGCTTCCTACCGCTTCGAACCGCCGGCCGGCTTCACCCATGCAGACGTGCTGATGGAGGCGCACAAGATCCGCGTGGCGCGCGGCGACTACAACATCGCCGAACTGCATCTGGCCGACGCCATCCAGGCGCTGGTCGAGCGGGCACGCGAAACCCTGTCGGAAAGCAGGGCGGCTAAAAATCCTTATTAACCGGGTCAGAGGGAGGACCGACATGGCAAAAGCTGCAGCGAAGAGTGCAAAGAAACCCGCGGCCAAGGCGGCGTCAAAGCCGGCGGCAAAAGCGGCGCCCAAGGCGAAGCCGGCCAAGAAGCCCGGCGTGAAACTCAGCGTGCTGAGGCCGAGCGTCAACAACATGACGGTGCGGGTGTTCGCGCGCGCGGCCGGGCTCGATCCGACGGAGACCGATGCCTGGGGCCAAACGCGTTCGCCCGAATTCCTGGCGCGCAATCCGGCGCATCTGACGCCGATGATCGAGGATAAGGGCCTGCCGCGCGGCGTGCTGTGGGAAAGCTGCGCCATCATGCAGTATCTCGCCAACAAGCACGGGCTGGATAAGTTCTATCCGAGGGCGCCGGCCAAGCGGGCGATGATCGACAGCGCCATGTTCTATCTGGTCGGCACACTTTATCCGTATGTCGCGCGCGCGACGTATCCGGCCCTCGGCTTCCCGCAATATGCCGGCGAGGTCGGCCACGGCGACGCCCATCCCGACAAGAAATCGGAAGCGCAGAAGGCGGCGATGGCTGCGATCGCGGAGCCGCTCGAGGTGTTTCATTCCTTCTTCCGCGACGGCAAACCGTTCATCGGCGGCAACAACCCGTCGATCGCCGATATAAGGCTGGCGGCAACGCTCGAATTCCTGGCGGTCATCGACTACGTGCTGCCCAAATGGGCGAACGAGTATATGGCGGCGCTGGAGAAGAAGCTCGGCAAGGCTTATGCCGAACCCGCCGGCGACGTGCGCGGCTACATCGCGCATGTGAAATCGCAGGCCAGGGCGTAGCAGTTCCTCGGGGTTAAGGTTTCGTTTACCTAAGGCCTGTCTACTGGTCGCAGTCCTCGCGGCGACCACGGATGTACTGGCGCCATGACGAGGCAAGGGAAAGGTCGGCTCCGTGCCGGCCTTTTGCTTTTTTTCGCGGCCATAGCGCCGCAATCACGACAGTATGATTGCGGCGCCGACGGGCGGGCTGAAAGCCTATTGTCATCTCCGTCATGGGTCGTACGATGCCGCCAGGCGGTTGAGCGATGGCAACGAGGAATCCGCGATGAACATGGCAAGATCCTTGATGATGGCGGGCGCGCTGTCGATCGCGCCGTTTCCATCGGCCGCCGCGTCGCTCAGCAGCATGAGCGAGGTCGGCGCCGCGTTGCTCGCCTGCTGGACACCGCCGGCCAATTCCGACAATTCCTCCGTCACGCTCAGCTTCAGCTTCAAGCGCGACGGCACGCTGATCGGGCCGCCGAGGACGACCGCCATCCATGTCAGCGGCGACGACAAGACGCGCAAGGCCTATGTCGATGCGGCGACCAAGGCTCTGAACGATTGCCTGCCGCTCAGCTTTTCGCCGTCGCTGGCGCAAGGCGTTGCCGGAAACGTCTTCACGCTGCAGTTCAATTCGCCGAAGACCTAAAACGCGTCGCGCTGAAACGGATTCAGGCGACGCGCTTTAGCCACTTGCACTTTCCTGGAAGTCCTCTAAAGGCGCCGAGCGGCCGTGCCGCACTCAAGTCAACCGCGTGCGCGTCTGACCTGGGCGTGTTTTTCCAATTCCGGCATCTCGAAGACGTAATCGTTCCAGGCGGAGTCCGGGATCTGCCCGGCCAGGTAGCAATCCAGCAGAAGGCTTTGTTCGGGGGTAAGGGGTCTCGGCGCCTGCTCATGATCCAGCCCAAGAGAATGGATCAGGTTCCTGGTCAAGCCAGAGACGGTGAAGTGAATGGACATCTTCAGTCTCCTCTGCACTGCGCGGCTCACATCAACGCCAACAACGTCTATCGCCGGTCAAAGGTTTCATCAGCAGTCCGTGATCGCGCAGCGGCCCGGCTTTGGCCGCCCTGAAAATGGTTTTTCGGCTACTGTCTCAATCTTGAAATTAAAGTGTAATATTCGCTTCACAAGCTTTAGCGTAACACTTGAATCATATAGGTGAGTTCCGGCTAACCTTTATGTATATAAGATATCTCTCAATTAGCTGGTATCAATTAAATCTTCGAACAGGGGTGGCGCCCGATGGCGAGGTTGCGGCTTCTTAAGATATCATTGCTGGTGGTCATGGCGATCTTGGCGATGACGCAGGTTTCTTATGCCGATTCTTGCTCGGCGCTGAGAAGCCAGTTCCTGTCCGGTGGCCGCGACGCGATTAGCCCCGAGCTTGGGCAACTGCGGCGCCAGCTCGCCGCGATCCAGTGGCTGGAGAGGCAGCGCCGCTGCAGCGCCGTCGGCGCCGTCGGGGGCTTCTTCAATGCCTGCGCGGATCTTGCCCGGAATCGGACCGAGGTGCAGCGCCGGATCGCCAGCATCGGCAATTCCGGCCGCGACTCCTCCGGGTTGCAGGCGAGATACGTGGCGCTTGGCTGTCAGGGGGCTTCCAAGCGGCAGCAGGCGCCGCAGCAGCAGGCGTCCAACCCCGAGGCTTCCACCCCGGCATATGGTGGGAATGCGATGCTGTTTTGCGTTCGCCTCTCGGACGGCTATTTCTTCCCTGCGCCGAATTCGCAATTCGCGCGAGGCGGGGACCTCAAGGATACGGTCGATCAATGCCGCTACATTTGCGACGATGCGGGTGTCGATCTCTATACGCTGAGCGATCCGAGCCTTGAGACCGACCAGATGGTCGCGGTCGAGACGCGCAAGCCCTATACCGAACTCCCAACCGCCTTCCGCTATCGCGATGCCGCCGAGTTCAAGGCCTGCGACCTCAAGCGCTACTCCCAGCGGGTGGCCGAGCTCAGGGCGCGCACGGTGAGGCCGCGCAACATGGAAAACGCCATCATTCCCTTGCCGACATCAAGGCCGGACATGGGCACGGTCTCGGAGATTCCATCGAGCGGTGCTCAGGGCGCGGGAGCGGATGCGACCAGCTCGATCGCGCAGCCCGAGGCGCTTGTCCCGGCAGATGCAAAGCCGGTGCGCGTGGTCGGGCCGGCCTTCTTCCCCGCGAATTGATCGGGCCATCGCCCCCTGCCTTGCGGCAGGGCCGCCTGGCTGTTTGACCAGGCAACATTATTCGCAGACGACCCGGTAGCGCTTGCCGTTTTCGCCGACATTCCTGCAGGCGAGGGGTCTCTGCTCGCCGGAAGACTCGTCCGGCAGGTCCTGGCTCAGGGATGGCGTCATCGAAGCGCGCCTGGGGTAGCGCCGGACGGCCGGGCCCGGCGGCGGGCCTGGCGGCAGAGGAAAGACGTCCGAGGCGATCTGCCGCGACCCGGTCGTTCCCGGCGGCGCCTCGTCCCAGACACGCCTGACATCCATCCGGCTTGGAACGATCACCGTGCCGTCGTCGCTGCGCACGCAGCCGCCCGCTGCAAGCAGCGCCGGGCACAGGACGAAAGCCGCGATTCGACCAAACATTAGCAACACCTCAGGCACCTTATAATGCGTCGTTGCCTCGATCGCCAACGGGCGGATTACCGCAGCCGGCGCCTCGACCGGATCTGGCTCAACGGGACCGGCGGCAGGCGGTTGCAATCATTATGGTTAGCGGATCGTTAATGCTTGTCGGGCACATTCCGCCGACGGACCGGCACGGTTCGGTCCTGGGGGTAGGAATGGCGGATACGGACGGGACTGTCGAGGCGGACAGCGCGCGGAATTTCGACAAGGCGGATATGCGCGACAACGGGGCCTTTCTCGGTGGCGTCCACGATATGGCCGGGACTTCGGAGGCGCTTGCCAATCTGAGCCTGATGGTCGATTCGATGCCGATCGGCGTCATCGTTCTCGATGCCGAATTGCGGGCCGAGGTGGTCAACCGGGCATTCTACGATTTCTGGAAGATCGATCCGCGGCGCGCTCCGGCCGGCAGTCGCTTTCGCGACCTCATGGAAGCCAGCCGTGACGCCGATCCGTTCGGCGGCGAGGAACAGGCTTGGCAAAGCCATGTGGCCGAACGGGAGGCCGAAATCCGCGCCGGAGCCGCGGGATCCAGGCAGTTGCCGCGCAAGGACGGCCGCACACTGATCGCCTCGCTGGCGCCGCTTCCCGGAGGCAAGCGGCTGATCTCCTATGTCGACATCACCGACATGAAACAGCGCGAGACAGAAGCGGAGGACGCACGCAGGAACCTCGCCACCGTGCTGGAGTCGCTGCCGGCGGGCGTCATCATCTATGATCGCGACGATCGCTTCGTCTTCGCCAACCGCAAGCTGCAGGATACGCTGCCGGCGCTGAAGCCGGCCTGGCAGCCGGGCCGCACATTCCGCGAGGCGTTGTCTCTCGGCCATTCGGTCGGCTACTTCCGCTCGAGCGGCGACGCCGAAATCGACGGTCTGTATGGCGTCGACACCGAACGCTGGCTTGACGCCATGCTCACGCGCTACCGTTTGCCGAGCTCCGCCTACGAACGCCTCAACGCCGACGGGCGCTGGTACCAAGTCTATGACATGCGCACCGACGACGGGACGTTCATCGGCGTGCGCGTCGATATCACCGACATCAAGACGCGCGAGAAGGCGTTGCGCGACTCCATGCGCCAGATCGACCTCTACCGGCACGTGATGGACGAGCTGCCCGTGGCCGCCTTCATCAAGGCCGACGATCTCAGCATTGAATTCGTCAACAAGGCCTGGTGCGCGCTGACCGGCTTCGCCAAGGACGAGGTGCTCGGCAAGACGGATCGCGAGCTTTTCGCGTCGGAAGAGGCGGACGGTTTCAGCAATGACGACACCGACGTCGTGGCGACCGGCTCGGGGCGCGAGATCGAGGAGGCTGTCACCCACCGCGACGGCACGGTCCGGCAGCTGATGACGCGCAAGAGCCGGCTGGTGGCGATCGACGGCTCCGTGCATCTGGTCGGCTCCAGCACCGACATCACCGACGTCAAGGCGCGCGAGCAGGCGCTCCGGCAGAGCATGAGCGAGAACGAGGTGTTCCGCAGCCTCATCGACAACGTGCCGGTGTCGATCTACGCCAAGCGCTCGGACCTCAGGCAGTTCTACGTCAACAAGGGCTGGTGCGATCTCACCGGCTTCAGCAAGGAAGAAGCCGTCGGCAAGACCGATGTCGAGATTTTCGGCGCGGACGGCGAAGCCTTCGTCGCCAGCGACTTGGCCGTGCTGCGCACCGGCGAGACGCAGGAGATCGAAGAGACGGTGACGATGCCGGACGGCAGCGTCAGGCACCAGTTCGCCCGCAAGGGCGCGATGATCGCCTCTGACGGCTCGCTCTATCTGATCGGCTCCACCACCGACATCACCGAGCTCAAGCAGCGCGAGGCCGAGCTCAGCGAGGCGCGCCGGCGCGCCGTGCTCGCCGACCGGGCCAAGTCGGAATTCCTCGCCAATATGAGCCACGAGATCCGCACGCCGATGAATGGGGTTCTTGGAATGGCAGAGCTGCTGGCAAAGTCGGACCTCGATCCGAAGCAGAAGACGTTCACGGACATCATCGTCAAATCCGGCAACGCGCTGCTCACCATCATCAACGACATCCTCGACTTCTCCAAGATCGATGCCGGCCAGATGGTGCTCGACCCGGCGCCCTTCAATCTCGCCGAGGCGATCGAGGACGTGGCGACGCTGGTGTCGACGCGCGCCAAGGAGAAGGACCTCGAGCTCATCGTTCGTGTCCAGCCGGGGCTCGACGGCCAGTTCGTCGGCGATGTCGGCCGGATCAGGCAGATCGTCACCAACCTGCTCGGCAACGCCGTGAAGTTCACCGACGAGGGCCATGTCCTGGTCGACGTGACGGGCGACCGGGTCCCCGCGGGCACGAAGCTCACCATTTCCGTGACGGATACCGGTATCGGCATTCCGGAAGACAAGCTGAAGCTGGTGTTCGAGAAATTCAGCCAGGTCGACACCTCCTCGACCAGGCGGCATGAGGGCACCGGGCTTGGCCTTGCCATCACCTCGCGGCTGGTCGAGATGATGGGCGGCGAGATCGGCGTCGACAGCGCCGAAGGCAAGGGCTCGACCTTCTGGTTCACCGTCACGCTGCCCAGGGCCGAGCAGGGCGGGCAGCGCATCATGCCGGTCGATGTCACCGGCGCACGCGTGCTCATCGTCGACGACAACGCCGTCAACCGCTCGATCCTGAGCGAGCAGATGGCGTCGTGGACGTTCGATTCCTGCGCGGCCGAAAGCGGCGCCGAGGGGTTGAAGGTGCTGATTGCCGCCGCCGCCTATGGCGTGCCGGTCGATTGCGTGGTGCTCGACTATCAGATGCCCGGCATGACCGGCGCCGAGATGGCGCGCATCGTGCGCAACACGGCGGGCCTGGCGCATACGCCCATCATCATGCTGACCTCGGTCGACCAGTCGCTTGCCGGCACGGCCTATCGCGACCTCGGCATCGATGCGCAACTGATCAAGCCGGCGCGCTCCTCCATTCTCTTGGAAACGCTGGTCTCGACCATCCAGCGCCACCGCCACAGCAGCACGGCCGCGCAGCCGCAACCCGCCATTGGCGCCGGCAGCTCCCCGCAAGCCGCTCCGGCGCAGACGGCGGCATCGGACCGCGCCATGCTGCAGCCGCCGCCGGCGCGGGCGCGTCCACGCCCTGCCGATGCGGAGCGCGGGCTCGACATCCTCGTCGCCGAGGACAATGAGGTGAACCAGATGGTGTTCACCCAGATCCTCGGCGAGACCGGTTACCGCTTCGAGATCGTCGGCAATGGCCGCAAGGCGCTCGACGCCTTCGGCAGGCTCAATCCGCGCATGATCCTGATGGACGTGTCGATGCCGGAAATGAACGGGCTGGAGGCGACGGCCGCCATCCGCAGGCTCGAGGAGGACATGGGCACGCATGTGCCGATCGTCGGCGTCACCGCGCACGCGCTGAAGGGCGACCGCGAACGCTGCCTGGAGGCCGGCATGGACGATTACCTGCCGAAGCCGATCAGTCCGCGGGCGCTGCTCGAAAAGCTCGAGCGATGGCTGGGCTCGGACGTCGAGACCCGGCGCAACGCAGGTTAGAGCAATATCGGGAAAAGCGTGAAACGCTCAGGCTCCGGCGCCTTCGCGTAGCCGTCCGTCCCGGAACTGCGCGAAATCAAGAGTCAAGGCGGATTTTAGCCGGCTGGCGGGCGCAGGGCGTTGACGCATGCGTATGGTGCGATCGCACCATACCAAAGCAAACGCCAAGCTCGGACAATCGTGACATTGATTCCGCTCTTCGGTTACGGGCGGGAGCAGCGACCGCCAACAAGAAACAGCGTCGACTCTACCCCAACGGACCTGTTTTCGGCGATGGCCAGGCCATGATCCGCTCTGGCATTCAGGCAACGCACTCTCGTCCGGATTTTATTTCCCGGCGGCCGTCATCCGGCCGCCGGGATAAATTTTGTTTCAAAAGTCAGACAAGTTACTGATTCCCGCGGCAAACTCCGGCCGGTCCTTCGAGGCCGCCGCGAACCCCTTCCGAGCATCCCCGTTCAGGCGTTACCGGGCTGACACGAAACTGTCATGCGACTGTAATAATCGAAGGCTATTGCGCTCACCGGGCGCCTATAGAACGGGTGCCGAAAGACCATCTTCCGAACAGGAGCAGGCCACATGAGACATTTCATCCGCTCGGCGGCCGTTGCGATTGCAATGGCTGCGGCATCAACCCTTAGCATCTCCGCCGCAATGGCAGCCGATATCTCCGGCGCCGGCGCCACTTTCCCCTATCCGATCTATGCGAAGTGGGCCGACGCCTACAAGAAGGAGACCGGCATCGGTCTCAACTACCAGTCGATCGGCTCCGGCGGCGGCATCAAGCAGATCAAGGCCAAGACCGTGACCTTCGGCGCCTCCGACGCGCCGCTGAAGGGCGAGGATCTGGACTCCACCGGGCTCGCGCAGTTCCCGATGGTGATGGGCGGCATCGTTCCGGTCGTCAATCTCGAAGGCATCAAGCCGGGCGAACTGGTGCTCGACGGTCCGACGCTGGCCGACATCTTCGCCGGCAAGATCACCAACTGGAACGACGAAGCGATCAAGAAGCTCAACCCCGACGCCAAGCTGCCCGACCAGGCGATCGCCGTCGTCCACCGTTCGGACGGCTCAGGCACCACGTTCAACTTCAGCTACTACCTGGCAGACGTCAGCGCCGACTGGAAGTCGAAGGTCGGCGTCAACACCGCGCTCGAATGGCCGGTGGGCATCGGCGCCAAGGGCAATGAAGGCGTCGCCAACAACGTCTCGCAGACCGGCGGCGCGATCGGTTACGTCGAATACGCCTATGCCAAGCAGAACAAGCTGACCTACACCGACCTGGTCAACAAGGACGGCAAGAAGGTCGAGCCGACCGCCGCCGCGTTCTCGGCCGCCGCGGCCAATGCCGACTGGAGCTCGCAGCCGGGCTACGGCGTCATCCTGGCCAACCAGGCCGGTGCTGAATCCTGGCCGATGACGTCGGCCACCTGGATCCTCGTCTACAAGAAGCCCGACGACACTGCGGCCACGACCGAAGCGCTCAAGTTCTTCGCCTGGTCCTATGCCAAGGGCGACGAGCTGGCCGCGGGCCTGGACTACGTTCCGATGCCCGACGCGGTCGTGAAGAGCGTCGAGGAAATGTGGGGCAAGGACATCGTCGACGCGAGCGGCAAGCCGCTTTACTCCGGCATGTAATTCCTAGCGAATAAGGAGGGCGTCTCCGGCGCCCTCCTGTCTCTTTCGAAATGCGAGGGGCTAAATGACAGCCGTTTCCGACGCCGCGACATCGTCCGCCCTGCGGACCAGGGAAGCGACGGTGCGCCGCTTCGCCTTCACCGACATGGCATTCCGGACGGCCACGCGCCTTTCCGCCATCCTCGTGCTGGTTCTGCTCGGCGGGGTCGCGATCTCGCTGGTCGCCGGCTCGTGGGAGGCGCTGTCGAAGTTCGGCTTCTCCTTCCTGACCACCGAATCCTGGAACCCGGTCACCGAGAATTTCGGCGCCCTGGCGCCCATCTACGGCACCATCGTCACCTCGGCCATCGCCATTCTCATCGCTGTGCCGATCGGCATCGGCATCGCCATCTTCCTGACCGAGCTCTGCCCGCGTCCGCTCAGGCGCCCGATCGCCATCGCGGTCGAGCTGCTCGCAGGCATTCCCTCGATCATCTACGGCATCTGGGGCCTGTTCGTGTTCGCGCCGTTCCTGCAGACGACGATCCAGCCCTTCGTCATCTGGCTCTTCAAAGGCATCCCCGGCCTCAACAGCCTGTTTGCCGGCCCGCCCTACGGCATCGGCCTGCTGACCTCGTCGCTGATCCTTGCCATCATGGTGCTGCCCTTCATCACCTCGATCACCAAGGACGTGTTCGACACGGTGCCGGCGGTGCTGAAGGAATCGGCATACGGCATCGGCTGCACGACCTGGGAAGTGACCCGGCGCGTGACCATCCCCTATACCCGCGTCGGCATCATGGGCGGCGTCATGCTCGGCCTCGGCCGCGCGCTCGGCGAGACGATGGCGGTTACCTTCGTCATCGGCAACGCGCACCGCATCAGCGCCTCGCTGTTTGCGCCGGGCACGACGATCTCGGCGACCATCGCCAACGAATTCACCGAAGCCGACGGCAATCTCTATACATCCTCGCTGGTATCGCTCGGCCTGATCCTGTTCATCATCACCTTCATCATCCTCGCGCTTGCACGCTACATGCTGTTGCGCATCGATAGCCGCACGGGAGCCTGACCGATGTCGACTGCCGCATCGCTTCACCAAAGCCGCAAACGCAAGAATGCCGTGATGATGGCGCTGTGCGTCGTCGCGGCCGGCATCGGCCTCGCCTGGCTGGCGCTGATCCTCGGCGCCCTGCTCTACAAGGGGCTCTCCGGGGTGAACCTGGCGGTGTTCACTGAAATGACGCCGCCGCCCGGCGACGCCGGCGGCCTGCTCAACGCCATCTATGGCAGCATCGTCATGACGATCATCGGCATCGTCGTCGGCACGCCGATCGGCGTGCTGGCCGGCACCTACATGGCCGAATATGGCCGCTTCTCGAAGCTCACGACGGTGGTGCGCTTCATCAACGACATCCTGTTGTCGGCGCCATCGATCATCATCGGCCTGTTCGTCTATGAGCTGATGGTGCGGCCGATGGGGCACTTCTCGGCGATTGCCGGCGCCGTCGCGCTGTCGATCCTGGTGATCCCCGTCGTGGTGCGCACCACCGAGGACATGCTGAACCTTGTGCCCAACGCGCTGCGCGAAGCAGGCGCCGCCATCGGCGCGCCGCGCTGGGTGGTGATCCGCTCCGTCGCCTACCGCGCGGCAATGTCGGGCATCGTCACCGGCATATTGCTGGCGATCGCCCGCATCTCCGGCGAGACGGCGCCGCTTCTCTTCACCGCGCTCAACAACCAGTTCTGGTCGAGCAATCTCAATGCGCCGATGGCCAGCCTGCCGGTGACCATCTTCCAGTTCGCTCTCAGCCCTTACGAGGAATGGCAGCAACTGGCCTGGACGGGCGCACTCATAATCACCCTGACGGTTCTCGGGCTGAGCATCATCGCCCGCAGCCTAACCGGACGCAGAGAGGACAGATGAAACCGATGTTGTCCACCGACCTGAACGCAGCCGACACGACCGTCGAGAAGGCCAAGATCGAGGTCAAGAACCTCAATTTCTACTATGGCCAGTCGAAGGCGCTGAAGGACATCAACCTGTCCCTGCCCGAGCGCAGCGTGACAGCCTTCATCGGCCCGTCGGGCTGCGGGAAGTCGACGCTGCTGCGCGTGCTCAACCGCATCTACGAGCTCTATCC
The DNA here is from genome assembly GCF_006439495.1 of Mesorhizobium sp. B3-1-8. NCBI lineage: Bacteria > Pseudomonadati > Pseudomonadota > Alphaproteobacteria > Hyphomicrobiales > Phyllobacteriaceae > Mesorhizobium > Mesorhizobium sp. B3-1-8. The sequence continues at coordinate 2,304 of NZ_VFTK01000046.1, read as the reverse complement.
GAAGCAGAGCGCCGAGGGCCAGGTGCTGCTCGACGGCAAGAACATCCTCGACCGCTCGCAGGACCTCAACCTGCTGCGCACCAAGATCGGCATGGTGTTCCAGAAGCCGACGCCGTTCCCGATGTCGATCTACGAGAACATCGCCTTCGGCGTCAGGCTCTATGAGAAGATCAGCAAGGCCGAGATGGATAGCCGCGTCGAGCAGGCGCTGAAGCGCGCCGCGCTGTGGACCGAGGTCAAGGACAAGCTCAACGCGAGCGGCCTCAGCCTCTCGGGCGGCCAGCAGCAGCGCCTGTGCATCGCCCGCACCGTGGCGGTGAAGCCCGAGGTCATCCTGCTCGACGAGCCGGCCTCGGCGCTCGATCCGCTGTCGACGGCAAAGATCGAGGAACTGATCGACGAGTTGCAGGCCGACTACACGATCGTCATCGTCACCCACAACATGCAGCAGGCGGCACGCGTGTCGCGGCAGACCGCGTTCATGTATCTGGGCGAGCTGGTGGAGTTCGACCGGACCGAGAAGATCTTCACCTCGCCCCGCGAGAAGCGCACGCAGGACTACATTACCGGCCGCTTCGGCTGAGTTCATACGAGGACATCATCATGGCCGAACATACCGTCGCCTCCTTCGACGAGGATCTGAGGCAGATCAGCCGGCTCATCAACGACATGGGCGATCTCGCCAGCTCCATGGTCGGCGGTGCGACCAGGGCGCTGCTCGAGACCGACAACGCGCTGGCGCAGCGCGTCGTCTCCGACGACGCCATCATGGACGCTCGTCAGCGCGAGCTCGACGACCGCGCCATCACGCTGATCGCCAAGCGGCAGCCGATGGCGGACGACCTGCGCAACGTGGTCGGCTCGATCCGCATGGCGGGCGACCTCGAACGCATCGGCGATCTCGCCAAGAACATCGCCAAGCGTGTCGGCTCGGTCGGCGTCAGCGCCGCGCCGCGCGACCTCACGCATTCGATCGATTCGATGGCGCAGCTGGTGCTGATCCAGGTCCAGGCCGTGATCCAGGAATATACGGTGGGCGATGCCACGGCGCTGGCCAAGCTTCGCAACGACGACGAGCGCATCGACGTCAAATACACGTCCGTCTTCCGCGAGCTGTTGACCTACATGATGGAAGACCCTCGCAACATCACCGCTTGCACGCATCTTCTGTTCTGCGCCAAGAACCTCGAGCGCATCGGCGACCATGTGACCAACATCGCCGAGAATGCCTATTATGTGCTGACCGGCACGCAATTGCCCGCCAATCGTCCGAAGCAGGACGAGACCGCAATGTCGGCGCCGGCGGCCTGACGAAAAGGTTACCCCAATGATCGCGCCACGCATCATGGTGGTGGAGGACGAGGAGCCGCTGGGGGTGCTGCTCCGCTACAATCTCGAATCCGAGGGTTACCAGGTCGAAGTGGTGACCCGCGGCGACGAGGCCGAAATCCGCCTTCAGGAAAACGTTCCCGACCTGCTCGTGCTCGACTGGATGGTGCCGGCGGTTTCCGGCATCGAGCTCTGCCGGCGTCTCAGGATGCGGCCCGAGACCGAGCGGCTGCCGATCATCATGCTGACGGCGCGCGGCGAGGAAAGCGACCGCGTGCGCGGCCTCTCGACCGGCGCCGACGACTATCTGGTCAAGCCGTTCTCGACGCCGGAGTTCATGGCGCGCGTCAAGGCGCTGCTGCGCCGAGCCAAGCCGGAGGTGCTGTCCAGCGTGCTCAAGGTCGGCGACATCGTGCTCGATCGCGAATCGCACCGGGTCTACCGCAAGAAGAGCGAGATCAGGCTCGGCCCGACCGAGTTCCGCCTGCTCGAATTCATGATGCGCCATCCCGGTCGCGTGTTCTCGCGCAGCCAGCTGCTCGACAATGTCTGGGGCGAGACGATCTATATCGACGAGCGCACCGTGGACGTCCATGTCGGGCGCCTGCGCAAGGCGGTCAACAACGGCCGCATGCCGGATGTCATCCGCACCATCCGCGGGGCGGGGTACGCGATCAGGGAGGATTAGTCCCGAGGGCGGAAGTTCCGACGGGATCGGCACTTCCAACATTTACGCTGGTGGGTAGTCGAGACGCTTGCGCTTCGTCATCCACGGGCGGAGCAAGGAGCGAAGCGACGCGCGCAGACCCGAGGATCCATTCCGTGACTTCCACGCGCCGCTATGGCGCAGAACTCTGCACCACTGCACCCTACGATCGAGGTAACGGCATGGATTCCAGGGTCTGCGCGCGTCGCTTCGCTCCTTGCTCCGCCCTGGAATGACGAAGTCGCGGTGGCTTCGGCCAATCTCCAACG
>NZ_VFTK01000045.1:0-44873 GCF_006439495.1 Mesorhizobium sp. B3-1-8 | reverse complement strand
CCACTGGTCGTCCCGAAGCGCGTCGCAGTTCATCACTGATCCCCAAAAATCAGTGTTGAATCTGATTTGCCGGCCTGCGGGAATCCCAATTCCTTAAATCGTCACTACGGCCTAGCCACCAGATGATTTTCAATCGATCGCAAGAGCAACAATCATCTCGATTTCCACGGTGATCTGGTTGGGCAGCGAACCTGCTCCAATGGCCGATCGAGCGTGCATGCCTTGTTCCCCAAACACGGAAATAAGCAGATCCGAGCAACCATTTATGACAGCAGGATGGTCAGTAAAATCTGCAGCCGCGTTGACAAATCCGAGGACTTTGACGATCTCCGCGATACGGTCAATTGAGCCTGCCGCTGCCTCTGCAACGGCCAGCAGATTGAGCGTGGTCAGCTGCGCATGCTCGTATGCCTCGCTTACGCTGACGTCGAGCCCGACCTTTCCGGTATGTCTCACACCCCCGTGGCTCACGGGGCCTTGTCCCGAGAGGAAAAGCAGGTCTCCATGTCGCTTGTACGGCAGGAAGTTGGCGACCGGCTTTCTTGGCGGCGGCAGCGTCAAACCGAGCTTTCTCAACCTTTCCGATGGCGCCTCGAAGGTCATCTGGCTGCCTCGCCGGCAGCGGTCTGAATTTGCCGGACCGTTTCCTGGGCGATCTTGCCAAGGAGGGTGGCGTCGCTGGTTATGGTGATGATGCGGAATCCAAGCCCTATCATACGCGCGGCATAGGCAGGGGCGGCATTGTGGAGACCGGTGATCAGACTACGCCTACCGGTCTCTTGTATGACCCGCGCGTAGATATCCAGGATCTCCGGCTCCTCCCGATCCAGTGTCGGGGACATTCCGAAGGACAGGCCCATGTCGCTCGGGCCGACATAGACACCGCTGATCCCGGGCACATCCAGAATTTCTTCGAGATTGTCGACCGCTTGCCGCGTCTCGATCATGGGCAGAACAAGCAGTTCGTCATTGGCGAACCCTTGATAGAGATTGCCTGGTTCGCCATAGCCGCCAGCACGGACTGGACCGTTCGAACGATTTCCTTTTGAAGGATAAAGGCAGGCCGCGACAAGGGCCCTGGCTTCCTCGGCGGTGTTGACCATCGGGCAGATGACACCCCACGCCCCGGCATCGAGAACCTTACCGATGATGCCTGGCTCGTTCCAAGGCACGCGAACCATGGGCGTCACCGGATATGCTACCATGGCCTGAAAACATTGAACCATGCTGAGATAGTCCTGGACACCGTGCTGCAAGTCGACGGTCACACTGTGCCAGCCTGCTCGAGCCATGACTTCTGCGGAAAAACCGGAAGGGATCGCAAGCCAGCCGTTCAGGCAGGCCCTTCCGGCCGCGAGCCGGGCTTTGAGAGCGTTCTTCAAGAAGGTCTCCTTCATGGTTCAATGAGCGTTTCGGCCGCGATCGTCCGGATCATGCGTGCTAATTTTGGCTATGGGCATTCGCCGTCTTCGTTGTCCATGCGCCTTCGCACAATAGCTGACGTCTGACATTTTTGAAATATCAAAAATGCCAATATGACACGCACCTTGCGGCCAGGCCAAGGGCACCGATTTGTTCTCACACACTCATATTGCTGAGATACCGTCGCCGGCGAAAACAATTTTGACCAAGAGGTAGCTTGCGCAACCGTGATGCGAAATGTAACAATCATATATCAAAAATAGGTCTTCTTATACGATGCCATCGCTACTTAATTCCTTGGACCTGCCCTTGACCGCTCTGGACAAAGGCGTACCGCCGATGGGCGGATCCATATCGATCAACGACGTTGCGGCACAACGCTGGAATCTCTTGCGGGAAGATCTGCCGCTCCCAGTTGCGGTCCTTAAGGATCGGGCGGTGCGCGACAACAGCGCATGGATGAAATCATTCCTGGCCGATGCCGGCGCCATCCTGTCACCACACGGCAAGACCACGATGTGCCCTGCCCTATTCGACCTGCAGATTGCCGACGGAGCCTGGGCGATTACAGTCTCAACGCTGCATCAAATCCAGGTCGCCCGCAGGTTCGGCTTCAAGCGGATCTTCCTGGCCAACCAGCTTATAGGACGGCAGTCGATCGATTATGTGATCGGCGAACTGGCAGCCGATTCGAGCTTTGAATTCCTATTTCTCGCAGACTCGCAGGAGAACATTCGTGCGATCGCCGACGCCGTTCGAAAGGCGGGCCACAACCGCCCACTGCAAGTGCTGGTCGAGCTCGGGTATCCTGGCGGCCGCACTGGCTGCCGCAGCCTCGAAGAAGCCTTGGAGCTTGCTCGCTCTATCGCGCGCACCAAGGGCGTGGTTGTTCTTCGCGGCATTGAAGGTTTCGAAGGCCTTCTCAAGGGCGCCGACAACATGGAGACGCTGACGCTTGTCGAAGACTTTGTCGGGCAAATGGCTTCGCTTGCCCGCCTTTGCGATGCCGAAAATCTCTTTGCCGCCGATCCTATAATCCTGAGCGCTGGAGGCTCCTCCTTCTACGATGTGGTGGTCAAAGGACTGGGCGGCGCGGCGTTGTCACGGCCCAGCATGGTTCTGGTGCGGTCCGGCTGCTACATAACGCACGATTCTCTCCTCTACGCGAAGGCCGTCGATGCGCTCAGGGAACGCAATCCCGAGCTTGCCAGCTCTCACGGTGGGCTCACGCCGGCTCTCGAAGTCTGGGCCTATGTGCAATCCCGGCCGGAGGACGAAAAGCTAATTGCTGGGCTCGGCAAGCGCGACGTTTCTTATGACGACCAGCCGGTGGCCCTCACATGGTTTCGGCCTGGGGGCGGCATGGAAAGTCCGCAGAAGCTGTCGTCGGACCATACCGTCACTCGGCTGAACGACCAGCACTGTCACATGACCATCCCGGTGGGCTCGCCGCTCCAAGTCGGCGACATGATCGGCTTCGGCATCTCGCACCCGTGCCTGACCTTCGACAAATGGCGCGTCATGCATGTCGTCGACGAGAACTATCAGGTGGTCAGCTCGGTCCGCACTTATTTCTAGCAAGTCTATCTTCCAGGCCGTAAGCGCCTGACCACAGAGACAGAGGCAAAATGAAAACGTCCAAACCAAAGGTCTTTCTCATCACCGGCGCGGCAAGCGGGATCGGCGCGGCTCTCGCCAGACTGGCCGCCGAAGCCGGCAACACTGTGGTGCTGGCCGACATCAACCTGCCCGGCGCGACGACGGTTGCGGCGAGAATCGGCCCTGCCGCCTCGGCTGTCAGACTGGACATCTGCTCTTCAGAGCAGTGGGAACAGGTGCTCAAGCACATCTGGGAAAGATTTGGACGCCTCGACGTTCTGGTCAACAACGCGGCGATCGTCCACACGGGTTACGCGCGCGACCTGACGATGGAAAAGCACGAGGACACGATGCGGACGAATTTCTTCGGTCCCGTCAGAGGAATGATGGCCGCATTGCCTAAATTCAAAGCGCAGGGATACGGCCATCTTGTCACCGTCTGCAGCATGACAGCGTTCCTGCCGTTTCCCGGCATTGCCAGCTATGCGGCGGCAAAACATGCCCTTCGTGCCTATCATCTTTCCCTCGCGTTGGAGGAACGCGGCAGCCCGGTAAAATTCACGATCGTTCATCCGACCTCGACCGAGACACCGATGCTCGACAAGGAAGCCGAGGACGACTCGATGGCGGTGTCCTTTGCCGGCACGCCAGTAACCGCGGATTTCGTCGCCGGTATCGTCCTCGAAGCCATTCGGAAGAATACTATCGAGGCCTTTGCGCCGCTCGAGCGCGGCAAGGTCGTCAAGAAGCTCGGCGCCAGTCCGCGCAGCCTTTGGAAGATGATGGACCGGAATGCGGCAATAGGTGCCGAGAAACTCAAAGCGCGCCGTGCGGCCAGGGCAGTGTCGTCAAAATAGGGCCGACACCGACCACGCAAGTGCGGCTACCAAGAGCGAGGCAATCAAGGCTCGGCCTTCTTGCGTCGAGACTTTTTCACTTGCCATGCATTCGCCTCGTTCTTGATCTTCTCGAGGATCACATAGGACCCTTCGCGCAAATCTCGGACGACCAGTTCTCCGGTTTCGCCGGGTGCCCTGCGTGTGAGAGCGTCGATAATCAGCAGATGCGGATGGACGCTATGGGCCGCGCTGCGGACGAGAGGATATTGATTGTTCACGAATGGACCGGCCAAGAGCCACAGATTCTCGATGCAGCGAACCAGAACGTAATTGCCGGACGCCCGGTAGATAGTGAAATGAAATTCCTGGTTGGCTGCCAGAGCCTCCTTCCAGCGTTCCTGATTTTCGGATTGAACGAACCTATCGTGCAGTGCCTTCAGGGTTTCTATGTCATCCTCGTTTATGTGGACGGCGCCCAGCTCCGCAGCGAGACGCTCGAGAGGCGCCCTGGTCTCTCTGATATTGATGTACTGGGGGATGGTCAGGACAGGCACCCGCGGCTGGTGGCCGAGCCGCAATTCCAGCGCGCCCTCGCGAACGAGCTGAACGATCGCTTCCCGCACCGGGGTGGGAGACATATCGTAGGTGGCAGCAAGCCGGCGAATATTCAGCCGGCTGCCAGGTTCGTATTGTCCGGTCATCAAATCGATGCGCAACCGCGCGTAGATGCGCTCCGACAAACTGTCGCGGTTTGTATCTGGTCCCTCAGGCTCCAGATCGATTTCTTCCGTCGCCGGGGAACTCATGACTGCTCATCAGATAGGGCCAAACCGCGAAATGCTTTTCTCCCATAGCATAAGTCCGGAGGCGTTCCATCGCTGCGCTGAAGCTCAGAACAAACCTTGTCTGCAGTCGGGCTCCGGAAAATGGCAAGCGAAAGTAGCCTTCCCGATCGTGCGCAGCATGGGCTCTTCGTTTGCGCATAGATCCTGTGCTTTCCAGCATCGGGTCCGAAACCTGCAGCCGCTCGGCGGAGCAGCAGGGCTCGGCAAGTCACCCTTCAAGACGATCCGCTTTCGCTGGCGCTCGCTCCTGGGGTCGGCGGTTGGCACGGCGGAAAGCAAGGCGACGGTATAGGGATGCCTAGGGCTGCTGAATATCTGGTCCCTTGGCGCGAGTTCGACGATCTTTCCAAGGTACATGACCGCGACCCGGTTGGAGATGTGACGAACTGTCGAAAGGTTATGCGCGACAAAGAGATAGGAGAGGCCGAGGCGCGCCTGCAAATCCGCCAGCAAATTCAGGATGCCGGCCTGAATGCTGACGTCGAGCGCGGACACGGGCTCGTCCAGGATCACGACTTTCGGATTGACCGCAAGCGCGCGTGCAATGCCCACGCGCTGCCTTTGGCCTCCCGAAAGCTCATGGGGGAAGCGTTGTAGATGCTCTTTGTTCAGCTTGACCAGGTCGACAAGCTCATGAAGGCGATCGAGCCTTTCCCTTTTTGACATGTTCAGAAGATTCAAAGGCTCGGAAATTGTCTCGCCAATGCGCATTCGCGGGTGGAGCGATGCAAACGGATCTTGAAACACGACTTGGAGATGCCGGCGCTGCCGCCGCATCTCCTCCTCGCTGAGCTTTGAAAGATCGACACCATCCAGGAAGACTTCTCCAGAGGTCGGGAGGGTCAGCCTCAGGATACACCGCGCCAGGGTCGACTTGCCGCAACCGGATTCGCCAACAAGACCCAGCGTCTCTCCTCTTGCCAGATCGAAGCTGACACCTGCGACAGCGCGGATGACCGGTGCGTTCTTCGATCCCGAAAACGCTCCGCCGGTGCCGAATTCCTTGGTGAGGCCTCGCACTGAGAGCAGCACTGGGGCGCCAGCGCGCAAAGGCATTTCGTCGCCAGCCTGCTCAAGCGCTGAACCGTGCAATACCGCCGTCATGCCGTCTTCCTTCGCTTGTCGTACTCCGGCAGCACCGTCGCCAGATGACAAGCGACGTCGGAGACGCCGGCCTTCATCAGCAACGGAGACTCGATGCGGCACCGATCGATCGCGAAATGGCAACGTGGGTTGAACGCGCAACCCGACGGCATGGTCTGTGCCGTTGGCGGCGCACCGCCAATGTCGATGAGACGGCCGATCTCGCCTTTCATTTCGGGAAGCGAGCCCAACAGCCCGCGGGTATAGGGATGGCCGGGGTGGTCGAACAGATCGTCGACTGCGGCACGCTCGACGATGGATCCCGCATACATGACGGAGACCCCTTCGGCCATGCCGGCGACAACGCCAAGATCGTGCGTGATCAGAACCAGCCCGGTGCCCTGCTGGCGGCAGAGCTGCTTCAGGAGTTCCAGGATCTGAGCCTGGACCGTGACGTCGAGCGCCGTGGTCGGTTCATCGGCGATGATCAAGTCCGGCTTGTTCGCGATCGCGATGGCAATCACCACGCGTTGACGCATGCCGCCGGAAAATTCGTGCGGATATTGCTGCATGCGCTTTTCGGGAAACGGAATCGCGACCTCGGAAAGCAATCCCAGCGCCTGAACATGTGCCTGTCTCGCCGAGATCGTCGGATTATGAATGCGTATCGCCTCCATGACCTGGTCTCCGATCGTCAACACCGGGTTCAATGCGGTGAGCGGATCCTGGAAGATCATCGACATCCTGGAGCCGCGAAGCTGCTCGAGTTTTTTCGCCGGACAGCCTATCAATTCGCTGCCGAGCAACTTTACCGAACCGCTGATCCGCGCAGAACGCGGCAGCAGTCCCATGACCGCACGCATGGTGATGCTTTTGCCGGACCCGGACTCGCCGACCAGGCTGATGATCTCCCCCTTGCGAATGGAGAACGACACGCCCCGCACGGCGTCGACGTATCCGAACGGCGTGTCGAAAGCAATTCTGAGATCCCGAACATCGAGAAGGGGTTCATCCTTCATGCATGCTTCCTCGGATCCAATATGTCGCGCACCCGGTCGCCGATGAAATTCAGCGCCAGCACGACGCTCAGAATGGCGGCACCAGGGGCTGCCGCGATCCACCAGTAGTAGAAGTTGACCGCGCCGTCCGAGACCATCGCCCCCCATTCAGGCGCCGGCGGTGCGGCTCCAAGTCCGATGAAGCTCAGGGAGGCCGCCAGCAACACGACCTGGCCGAAGTCCATCGTCGCGTTGATCAGAATGGGCGTCCAGCAAAGCGGTAAGATATAGCGGGTGAGCAGCCGACGAGGCCTCACACCCGATGAGATGGCGGCATCGACATGCTCCATCTGTTTCACGCTTATGACCTGCGCCTGCATCAGCCGCGTGTAGAGCGGCCACCAGACGGCGATCATTGCCAGCGTTGCGGTCCACAGCCCTGGTCCGAGCGAGGCAGCCACGGCCATGGCCAGAAGCATGGGCGGGAACGACAACGTCACGTCGACCAGGCGCATGATCACCGTGTTGGTCCAGCCGCCCAAGAAACCGGCGATGGCACCGAGCAGGCTGCCAAAAAATGCGCCGACCGAGACAACGAGCAAAGCGATGGGGATCGAATAGACGCTGCCAGCCATGGTGCGTGAAAAGACATCGCGGCCGAGCGCGTCGGTGCCGAAGAGGTGTGAGAAGGTCGGCGGCTGAAGGCGTCGGCCGACCATGTCGAGCGGCGCATAAGGCATCCAGTATCGCGACGTCAGCGCGGTCATGATCCAGAACAGGATGATCACAAGGCCGATATAACCCGGCACCACAGACCAAAGGTCGCGGCGGCGCCGCTGTGATGGGGCGAATACGACACTGGCCATCTCGCCACCTATTGGAGTTTGATTCTTGGATCGACCAGCACATAAGTGAGGTCGGTCAAGAGATTGGTCAGCAGGAAAGCCGCGCCGCCAAGCATTGTCACGCCCATGATCGCCGGATAATCCAGGGCTCGCGCTGAATCCACGGCGTACGAGCCGATGCCGGGCCACGAAAAAATGGTCTCGGTCAGGACGGCGCCGGTGATCAGGAATGCAAAGGAATAGCCGATAACGGTGATCGCGGGGATTAGCGCGTTGCGCAGCGCATGATGGAAGAGCACGCGCTTGCTGCTCGCCCCTTTTGCCCTGGCCATCATGATGTAGTCCTGGCCAAGGACGTCGAGCATGCTGGCTCTCACCAGCCGCGAGATGATGCCGGTGATCGACCAGCCCAGAACGGCGGCCGGAAGGATCAGATGCAAAACGGCTTCGAAGAAGCTGGACATGTTGCCGTGCAACAGCGCGTCGACGGTGTAGAATCCGGTGATCGGATCCAGAGGAGTGGACCGCGAATCGAGCCTGCCTGGTCCCGGCAGAATGCCAAGCTGCACGGAGAAGATCGACAGCACCGCAAGACCCGACCAGAAGACAGGAAGCGACGAGCCGAGCAGTGCGAACAGCCTGACCAGATGATCGACGATCGTGTCACGCATTCTGGCCGCCAGCACACCCAGCAGAATGCCGGACACCGAGCCGACAAGCAGAGCCGCGATGACGAGTTCAAGCGTGGCGGGCAGCCGCGCCAGGAGATCCTGTGAGACGGGGCGTTTGGTGCGAAAGGAGATGCCGAGATCGCCGGTGACGACGTTCTTCACGTAGAAGACGTATTGCTCGACCGGGCTCTTGTCGAGGCCCCACCTTGCCTTGGCGGCCGCCACCGCCTCGGGATTGCTGAGCTGACGCTCCGGCAGGATCGATGACAAGGGATCGGCTTGCGTGCCGTGCGACAGGATGAAGGCAACGGTCAAAACACCAAGCAGAAGCGGCGGCAGCCCAATCAAGCGACGAAAGACGTATCTGTAGGCTTGCATGGATTCGAACTCTCGATCAGGCCACTCCGCGGCTCGGCGCTATTTCTTGATGCTCAGGTCCTGCAACGGCAGCACCGACGTGACGCTGTACTTCATGCCCTGTACCTTGCTGCTGTAGGCAAGCACCGTGTCAGGCCCGACCAGGGGGACGATGACGCGATCCTTGATCATCTCCAGCGCGATCTCGTTGTAAAGCTTGTCGCGCACGTCCGTGGGCGATGCGACGGCTTTGTCCAACAACTCCTTCTCCTTCATGTTGAGGACGCCCTGCACACGCTCCGCTCCCGAACGCTTGAGCCAGCGCGTGCCCGGGATCATTCCGAATGTCTTCACATATTGGTCGGTGCCGTAGTAGTCGGGCGCGTAGAAGGACGCCGTCAGCGATGTCCCATCGCCTTTGACGGTGTCCAGCCAGACGGGGAAGGTAACCGGCTTCAGCTGAAGCCGGATGTTGACCTTGGCCAGATCCTGCTGGACGAGTTGCATCAAGGTCGACATGTCGACGCCATAGTAATTCTCGTTCGGGAACACCGACTCCATGTCGAACCCGTCTGCCAATCCCGCTTCCTTGAGAAGAGCCTTTGCCTTCTCAACGTCATGGACAGGCATTGGCAGACCGTCGGTGCCGGGGAAGCCGTTCGGGATTGCCACCGGGACCATCTTGCCGGCACCACCGATGGTGAAATCGATAATGCCCTGATAGTCGAGCGCATAGGCGATCGCCTGGCGGACCTTCGTATCCATTGGCACCTTGTTGGATTTCGCTCCCGGGCTGATGGCCATGTAGATAAAATTGTACGACGGAACGGTCTCAACGGTGACGCCAGGCGCATTGATCGTCTTTGCTGTGTCGGGCGCGATCTGCATGGCGATATCGACATCACCGCTTTGCAGGACCTGCGCCTGGGCGACCGAGTCTTTCGTCTGCTTGATGACAATTTCATCGATCGCAGCCGGCTTGTCCCAGTAGGCCGCGTTTCGCTTGAACCGCAGTTCATCGTTGGGGCTGTAGGATTCCAGAGCGTAGGGGCCGCTTCCGGCGGAATTGGCAAGAAACCAAGGCTCGGCCGAGTCGGAGGCTGCGTCGTCCTTGCCGGCCTTGGCTCCATGCTCGATGGCCAGATTGCTGTTCACGATGCCAGCGTAGGGCGCAATCACCTTTCCTAGAAATTCGGAGTCGGGCTGAGTGAGTTTGACGATCACTGTATGAGCATCCGGCGCCTCGATCGACTTCACCGTTTCGAACAGCCAGGCCATACCACCCTGCAAATTGGCCAGCCGATCCCACGACCACTTCACATCCTTGGCTTCGACCGGCGATCCATCGGCGAAAACAGCCTTCGGGTTGAGGTGGAAGGTGAACTCGGTATTGTCGCCGTTGACCTCCCACTTCTGCGCCAGGGCCGGATTGATGGTCTTGTTGTCGTCTCCGAGGCGCACCAGCGTTTCATAGACGGCATAGAGGAAGATATTGCAGGTGTCGCAGGAGGTTCGCGCGGGGTCGAGCGAATTGACCGCCAGGTTGCGCGCAATGATCAACGGCTTCTCCTGCGCCGAGACGGCACCAAGCGAAGAGGCCAGCATCACGGCCACCGTGGTTGAGAGAAACGCGGTCCGGATTGCACGCCCGGCTCTGGGCGTATCAGATGCTTTGATCATTGTTCATTCCCCTTGTTGTCCGTCTGATTCAGCTCAGAGCGCCTAATTTGATATATCATAAATGCCAATTGAAGTCGGCTGTCAATCTCTTTTTGACCGACAACGCAAAACTGGCTCGACGCTGCCGTGGCCAAAAAACGTGCGTTTCGAGCTCAATGCGGGGCGATTCTTGACAGCAATCCCTTATCTATCGCTATGCACGGCCCCTCGGTACGAACAACTTGCCCAAATTCCCGCCAAAAATCTCCTTCCAAGAAAATTTGACGGCACCAGAGAGGATCAGCAGTCGACAGGCGCCACAATTTTGCTATATCAAATCTCAAGACCGCATCGGACGCCGACTGTCTTGGAGTGCAAGGTGGAAATTGACGTGCCCATAACAACCAATTCGTTCGAGACCTGTATCGATTTCAGGCTCGAGATTGGCGAGAGTCCGGTGTGGGATCCGGTTCGGTCCATCCTCTGGTTCGTCGACATCCTGCACCCGGCGATCTACAGCCTTGACCCCATCTCCAGGACCATCGCGCGCTACAAGATGCCGTGCGTAGTCGGGAGCATCGGCATGGCGAATGGAGGCCTCCTCGTCGTCGCGTTGCGCAGCGGCATCCATCTTTTTGATCCGGCAACGCAGCGTCTGGATTTTCTGGTGCATCCTGAGCCGGACATGACCATGAATCGCCTCAACGACGGAAAGGTCGGACCGGATGGCTGTTTCTGGGTCGGCAGCATGCACGATGCGGTGCCAAGGGCGCCTTCGGGCGCCCTTCATCGCATCACGCCTGATGGACGAAGCAGGAAGGTCCTCGATGGACTTTACGTCTCGAACGGACTGGCCTGGAGCCCCGATGGACGGACCATGTATCACGCGGACTCCCGTGGCCCGTTCATCCAGGCGTTCGATTTTGATGTTGCGACCGGGAACATTTCAAACGGTCGCATCATTACCCTTCTCGACGAGACGAAGGGCCTGCCGGACGGCGCGGCAGTCGATCAGGAAGGCACATACTGGAGCGCCGGGGTCTCCGCGGGACGGCTCAATAGAATAGCGCCAGATGGTTTCATGCTCGACCCGGTGAAGGTGCCGCTCGATGCACCCACCATGCCCTGCTTTGGGGGGAGCGATCTGCGAACCCTTTTTGTCACGTCTCTCTCTACGATCGCGTCAAACAGAACCAGCAGCGGCTCGTTGATAAGCTTCAAGGTAGCCGTGCCTGGAACACCTGTCGGGCAGTTCGGCCCCCCCGGCTGAGGCGCATCGACTTTCAGCGGCGCACAGACGCCCTCCAATCCCAGCGGAAACGACGGAACGAGAATGTCAGTCATTGAAATCGAGCGCCATGTTGCAGAACTGCGTCGCATCCTTGGCGATAACGGCGTGCTGACTGGCACAGATATGACACCCTATGAAGCCGGCGCCCGGTTCGACAAGGGAAAGTCAGCGTTTGTCTTGCGTCCAACAACGACGCAACAGGCTGCCGCCGCGATCTCCTATTGCGTGCGAGAGAAGGTCTATATCATACCGCAGGCGGGAAACACCGGAGTGGTCGCGGCATCAACACCCGATGCCAGCGGCCAACAGGCGGTTTTGAGCATCGACCGGATGAACCGGAAATTCGAACTTGATCTCGATAACCGATCCGTTCGTGCCGATGCAGGAATGCGGCTCTCCGAAGTCAATGCGAGATTGCAAGCACACGGGCTCTTTTTCCCCATTGATCTCGGTGCCGACCCGCGGCTGGGCGGCATGCTGGCAACCAACACCGGCGGCGCACGCTTCCTGAAATTTGGCGATGTCCGCAAGAATGCCCTTGGCATGACAGTCGTCCTGGCGGACGAACATGGCACTGTCCTCGACCTGAATTCCGACTTGCGCAAGAACAACACCGGCGTCGACTGGAAGCAATTGTTCATTGGCACGTCAGGGGCTTTCGGCCTGATCACGGAATGCGTACTCAATCTGGAGCGACTTCCCCGCCAGACAGCGGCGGCGCTGTTGGTGCCACGGAATCCGGCCAAAGTCATGCCGCTGCTCAATGCCATGGAAGCACGGCTTGGCGCTTACCTTACCGCCTTCGAAGGTATGTCCGGCAATTCGATCGCAGCGACCTTGGCCCATATCCCATCGCTGAGAAACCCGTTCCAGGGCGGCTTGATACCCAGATATGTGATTCTCGCTGAAGTTACGCGCAGCTGGGATCCGAGGCAGGGTGAGCAGCCTCTCTCCGAGACACTCGAAAGTGTGCTCGCTGAAATCTGGGACAGCGACGACAGCCTGCTCGAGGACGCGATCATTGGGCCACTGCATGAAATCTGGTCGCTGCGGCACGCGATTTCCGAAGGAGTCAAACATCTCGGCAAGCTTGTCGCCTTTGATCTTTCGTTCCGCCGTGGGCAACTGATGGCGTTCTGCGAACGAATGGCGATCGAGATCCCGCAAAAATTTCCCGACGTTTCCATCTGCGATTTCGGCCATATCGGCGACGGCGGCGTCCACTTCAATCTGGTCGCATTGAAGGATGGTGCAAGTGCCGCCGACAGTACCTTCGAAGGACGCGTCCGCGACTGGGTGGTCGATATCGTCGTCAACGACTTCGGCGGCAGCTTCAGCGCGGAGCACGCCATCGGCCGCAAGAACCAAGCCTACTACGATGCCTATACACCGCAGAAACTCAAGGATCTCGCTTCCATTCTCAAGGCCGCCACATCGCCGGCGGGGATCGGCGTAGCGCGCTATGACGGAGCCGCTTAGATAGGGATACGGGACCGGGATTTCGAGGTCCAAAACCTTCATCAGCGAGCCGCGGTGGAGGTCGTCCGCGCAGTAATCAACATCTCTTGTGGCGTCGCCATGTAAGACGCGCCGGTTCGATGTCGGTCGTAGTTAGCCTATCCAGCGACCACCATTTCGTCCGGTCCATTTGTCCTAGGTGGATCCATTCCCAGTATTGGCGGAATTGAATAGCGGGCCCCCACGCCATGCCGGAAAGCCAAGCCCGTGCACAATCGCGAGATCAATATCGGAACTCCGGAGCGCCACGCCCTCGTTCAGTATAGTCTTGGCTTCGCTCACCATTGCCTCGAGTGCTCGCTCGACGATCGCGTTGCTGCTGATCGGGTGGCGCGTGATATCGCGTTCGGCAGAAGCCCGCTTGACGAGTTCCTCCACGACGGGGTCGGGCACCCGCTTGCCCTCCCCGTAGCAGTACCATCCCGCCCCGGCCTTGCGGCCGAAGCGTCCCATCTCGCACAGCCAGTCGGCCACCTTCACGTAGCGTTCGGAGGGGTCGCGCGTCGGCGCGAGGCGCTTGCGGCGAGCCCAAGAGATGTCGAGCCCCGACAAATCCGCCACAGCGAAAGGTCCCATGGCGAAGCCAAACGCCTCCAGCGCACCGTCGATCTCCTCGGGCAAAGCCCCATCCTCCAACAGATACTCCATCTCGCGCCGGTAGCGAGCCAGGATCCGGTTGACGATGAAGCCGTCGCAGACGCCGGAGACGACCGCCAATTTGTCGAGGGACTTGGCGAAACGCAGCGCGGTGGCTATCACGGCCGGATCACTGTCTTTGGTGCGGACGACCTCGACCAGCCGCATCACCTCCGCCGGGGCGAAGAAGTGGAGACCCACAAAACGCGACGGGTCAGCCACCGAACTGCCCAGGAGGTTGGTGTCGAGATAGGACGTGTTCGTCGCAATGATGGCGCCTGTGTCGGCGTGGAGCGCGATGCCGACCAGTACCTCTTGCTTCACCGTGAGGTCTTCGAAGACGGCCTCGATGATGAGATCACGGCGCGCCACTGCCGCAAGCGATATGGCAACCTCAAGCCTGTCAAGCAAGGTCTGGGCTCGCGCCGCCTCCCATTTTTCGCTTTTGGCCATTCTGGCAAGAGATTCGCCAATGGCGGCCTTGGCCCTGTCGACGATTGCCGTATCCTGGTCGATCAGCAAGGTCGGGTACCCTGCCTTGAGACAGGCGCTCGCGATTCCCCGTCCCATAGTGCCGGCGCCGACAACCGCCACCGAAGCCACTGTACGCGAGGCCTTCGTGTCCACTCCCGGCACCCTTTGTGCCTCGCGCTCGGCGAAGAACAGGTGTCGCAGCGCGCGGGCCTGTTCGGACATGCGCAGGTCAAGGAATGTCGCTCGATTAGAGGCTGCTGCCTGCCTGAAATCCTGGTCCAGGGCGGCGCGGACTGCGTTGACAGCCTCTCTCACGGAGCGTTGTCCACGCGCTCTGCCTAGGAGCCGCTGCGCCGAAACCTCGAACGCAACCGGGTCCTCGGTTGCCCTGACCGGTAGTTGAGAGGTCCTGCGCAGAACCCCTCCAGCAAGGACGTTTGCCAAGGCCACCGCAGCGTCCATGAGACGCGATACCTCCACTACGGCGTCGAAAACCCCGAGCGAGCAGGCCTCTCTCGCGTTGACGGGTCTGCCATTGGAGACAAGATCGAGCGCCTTCGTGGGGTCGACAAGGCGCACCAGGCGGGGAATACCGGCGGCCCCCGGAATTATCCCGAGCTTGACCTCCGGAAAGCCGAAGCTGCTTCGCTCTGTCGCCAAACACGCATGACAGGCAAGAGCCAGCTCTGCACCACCCCCCAGCGCCACACCATCGATGGCCGCGACGATCGGCTTTTGAGACCCCTCGATCGCCAGCAATACTTCCGGGAGGGCCGGCTCCAGCAGCGGCCCATCGAATTCGCGCATATCGGCTCCGGCAATGAAGGCCTGTCCCGCACCTGCGATCACGACCGCCCGCACATCCGGCCGCGTCGAAAATTCGTCGATAAGGTCCAGCAGCGCCTGGCGCACCGCCCGCGAGAGCGCATTGACTGGAGGGTTTGTGACGGTGAGGCGGGCGATACCGTCAATGTGCTCGACGAGCACTGGAGCGATACTTGCTTCATTCTGGCTCATGGGGCGGTCCCGGATGCGAATATCGATTGGTGGGGGCCGGCGGTCACGCCGCGGCCTCGGCGTCTTTGATCATATTGCGTGCGATGACGAGTTGTTGGATCTGGGTCGTGCCCTCGTAGATGCGGAATAGGCGCACGTCCCGGTAGAAGCGCTCGATACCGTACTCCGCCATGTAGCCTGCGCCGCCGTGGATCTGAACAGCGCGGTCCGCCACGCGACCCACCATCTCGCTTGCGAACATCTTGCAGCAGGCGGCCTCGGTCGAGACACTGGCGTCTCGATCCTTTGCGCGCGCCGTCTCGATGACCATGCAACGGGCCGCATAGGCCTCGGCCCGGCTATCGGCCAGCATGGCCTGCACGAGCTGGAATTCCGCGATCGGCTGCCCGAACTGTTTGCGCTGCATGGCGTAGGCCAGGCTGTCGGCGACGAGACGTTCCGCCATCCCCACACAGACCGCAGAGATATGAAGCCGACCCCGGTCCAACACCTTCATGGCTGTGCCAAAGCCCTGGCCCTCGCGCCCCCCTAGTACGGCGTCGGCCGGGACACGGCAGTCCTCGAAGATGACGTCGCTGGTGAGGGAGCCGCTCTGGCCCATCTTCCTGTCCGGGGCGCCGAGGCTGAGACCAGGGGTCTGCGCCTCGACCAAGAAGGCCGTGACCCGCCCCTTGGGACGCTCAGCGTCCACGGTGCGCGCAAAGACAGTGAACAGGCCGGCGTGTGGGGCGTTGGTGATGAAGCGCTTTGTGCCGTTGAGCACGTAGCTGTCGCCGTCGCGCCGCGCACTGGTGCGCAGCGAGGCCGCGTCGGAACCTGCCTCCGGCTCCGTCAGCGCGAACGACGATATGATCTCGCCAGTGGCAAGGCGAGGCAGATACTTCTGTTTCTGAGCTTCAGTACCGTCCATGACGAGGCCTTGGGACCCGATGCCGTTGTTGGTGCCGATGAGCGATCGAAAGGCCGCCGACGTCCGGCCGAGCTCGAACGCGATCCTGACTTCCTCCTCCATCGTTAGGCCCAAACCGCCATAGGCTTCCGGGATGGAGAGGCCGAACAGGCCCATGTCGCGGAACGCGTGCCTGATCTCCTCGGGAATGGCATTGTTCTCGGCCACCGCAGCCTCGAGCGGCACCAGTCGCTCTCTGACGAAGCGGGCAACGGCCGCCACTAATTGATCGAAGGTGGCTGGGTCGAGCGCCATGTCAGTGTTCCGTGGTGACGTTTGGATGGTGTTGTTCAAGGTGGTGGAACGGCGCATGGCCGTCCATGAGCCCGTCAGGCCAGAGGCATTGGCCCCCAAAGGTTGCGATCGACGCCCGTCCCCGGCCGAGCCGTATTGACGGCGTCGGCGACACGACGCTGGCCTCCCTCTCGTGACCTTGGCTGATTTGCAGATACAGGTTTGCGCATTTTCGGTCCGCCAATGGCTCCGTCCGCCCTTGCAATGGCCTTTACACTTGGGTACGGTCCGAGTCAATTATTCGGAACTTAATTCCAATATACGGAATTATCGATTTGACGTTGATTGTTTGGCAGGAAGTGAGAAGGCCTTGCGTGCATGACGCCAGCGAATGAAATGACGGGCGCAGAAAGCCTGGTGCGGACGCTGATTGGCGGGGGTGTTGATACCTGTTTTGCCAACCCCGGCACCAGCGAGATGCACTTCGTGGCGGCCCTCGACCAGATCCCCGGCATGCGCTGTGTACTCGGACTGCAGGAGAACGTCGTCACAGGCATGGCCGACGGCTACTATCGCATCGCCGATAGGCCGGCTTGCACATTGCTGCACTGTGGACCGGGACTGGCCAATGGCCTGGCGAACCTCCACAACGCACGCCGGGCCGGCAGCGGCATCGTCAATATCGTCGGGGACCATGCAACCTACCACGCACCGCTGGACGCGCCACTGACGGCCGATACCGAGGCCCTGGCACGCACGGTCTCGGCGTGGGTGCGCGCAAGCGCCCGGCCGCGGGATGTGGGACCTGACACTGCGGCAGCGATTCAAGCGTCCCGAACGATCGGACGGAACATCGCCACCCTGATCCTCCCGTCAGATGCCTCGTGGGGCCGGGGCGGAGTTATGGCCGACCCCTTGCCCACGTTGCGACCGCCGCCGATCGATCCACATGCGGTCGAGGCCGCCGCCCATGCGTTGCGCAGCGGTACCGACGTGCTCATCCTGCTCGGTGGCCGTGGCTTCCGCGCCGCCTCGCAGCGGCTGGCGTGGCGGTTGGCCAACGCCAGCGGCGCCTCGGTCCTGGGCGAATTCGTGGCCCCGCGCGTGGAGCGGGGCGCCGGGCGCCTAGCGCTCGAGCGCATACCCTACGGCACAGACGCCGCTAACAAAGTCCTGGCCCGGTTCACCGACATCGTCCTCGTTGGTGCCCGGCCGCCTATCGGCTTCTTTGCCTATCCCGACAAACCGTCGAGACAATATGCGCCCGGCACACGCCTGCACGTGCTTGCCCGTCAGGACCAGGACGTCGAAGCCGCTCTTGTCGCCCTGGTCGAGGCGCTCGGCGTGCCGGAAGCAGCCTATCCGGCCACACCGGCCCGCCGCCCGGAGCGGGCCACAGGCAAGCCCACGCCAGAAGGCCTGGCGCGGATGCTGGCCGCCGTCTTGCCCGAGGGAGCGATCGTTTCCGACGAGAGCATCTCGTTCGGCCGGGGGCTCTATGCCGAGACGCATGGCGCGGCACCCCACGATTGGCTGCACCTAACCGGCGGGGCTATCGGGGATGGCCTGCCCGTCGCCACGGGAGCTGCCATTGGCGCAGGCAGTTCCAGGCGCGTGATCAGCCTCCAGGCCGACGGCTCGGCCATGTACTCCCTGCAGTCGCTGTGGACCCAAGCGCGGGAGCGACTACCGATCACAACCATCATTCTGAGCAACCGCAAATACAATATCCTGATCGGCGAGTACAAGGGCGTCGGCGCCGTTCCGGGGCAGACCGCGATGAACATGCTTGACCTGTCGAACCCCGACATTGGCTGGGTGAAGCTCGCTGAAGGGATGGGCGTCGAAGCCGTCCAAGCGCACTCCCTTGAGCAATGTGGCGACCTCCTTGAGTCAAGCTTCCGACTGTCCGGGCCCTTTCTGATCGAGCTGGTGCTGTGAGCAAGGAGTATAGCGGGCTTAGGCTCATCAGCTCGACGCCCCTCCACTGATCCAGGCGCGCTGCCGCAACCACTCATGCCTCCCAAGGCGCAAAACGTGCTCCGCGGACCAGGTCCTCTCCAGCCAGGGACGCGGAGCACGGTTTGGCGTCCGAGACGGTGGCGGCGTAGCAGAGCGAAGCCCGGTCGTGGTCTGGAACTGGCACCCGGTGGCCTTTGCGAGCGGACCTACAGCAGATCTTGGTTAGGTGTGTTCCACTGCTGTCAATTGAACAAGTTGGCGCCAGCGAAAGTCCCCGCAACGGGCTGACAATACGACGACAAAACCTGCTTAAAATCAGTTTATTTGACTCCCTTCGTGAAGGTTACATCAAGGCCAACCTAAAAGATTCGACGCGCTCCACCTAGCCGATTCATGGCTCACAAGCAGGACTTTAACCAAACGCTTTGACATTGTGAGTTCGAGCTATTCGCGAACCGTTTGCTCTCCAAAATGTGGCAATTCCATTATAATCTGATATTAAACAAATTACTGGGAATAGCCGGATGGGAAGGCTGTCTTCCTTTCGCCCAGCAGCCAAAAGCTAGGAGACCCTTCGTTGATCGAAACAAATGCCGTCACCAAATCCCTCCGCCAACTCGGTCTCGGCCCGATAGGGCACATAGCCTTCGTGGTCGACGACATCCGCACTGCCGCCGCGGTATGGTCGTCCGCCTTCAGCGTCGGACCTTTCGTCCTGATCGAACATGTTCGCAGCAAGGAACTGCTTTATCGAGGCCAACCCAGCGATGTCGACTACAGCCTTGCCTTCGCGAGCCGAGGCGCCTTGCAGATCGAGCTGCTTCAACAACACAATGAAGCCCCCTCGGTCTTCAGGGCACCGGGGGTGCCTTGGCGTGGTGTCCATCACGTCGGTATCCGCAGCCAAGACGTCGTCGCCGACGAGCAAAAGCTGGTCGATGTCGGCATGGTCCGCATCCAGCGTGGCGTCTCGTCGACGGGGACGATAACCTGCTTCATGGGCGGCGGACCGGAACTGGGGATTGTCGAACTGGTTCAATCCTTCGATGGCGGCTCCTTCGCCAACCGCGTAGAAAGTGCTGCGGCCGGCTGGGACGGCACTACGGTCTTCGCCACGTAGCGCCCCGGCGGCTTCCTACAGGCCCTGCCGTCTGACGACGTGCCAGGCCGAGCTGTTGTCAGCCGGCTTTCAATTTCTGCTCATGCGCTATGGCCACCTCGATCGCATCGATGATGGGCTGGATCTTGGCGATATCGTAGCTGCGCCCCATGTAGGTCATCTGGTAGGTGACGGCTTCCTGGGCGAGTATGCGGCGACGCTTGATCAACATATCCAACATCTTCTTCAGGTTATCGAGATGGTCCTCGCTGACTTCCTGTGCGCCGAACTCGTCAACCGGCCGGGCGTAGCCCGATTGTTCGCGCAGAGAGTTGAATTCGCTGATGTCCGGTGGATTTTTGTGTTGCACGGTGTTCTCCAACTATAAAACGAGCTTTGCTGAACCCACACCAAAGGGAGTGGCCCTACAAGGCGAGCTGTTCGGGCACCGCCCTGCCCTGGTCCGCGTCATTCCACAGCGCCGGCAACGGCCCCCGCGATCCGAAAACCGGATCGAAGGCTGGTATAGGTACTTTGCGCGCCGTTTCAGCGAGTTCGTAGTACTCACTGGGATAACCGAGTCGGAAATCCAACACGCCGAAGCCGGCTGGAAAGGCGCCGGTGACGAACAGGTCCTCGGTGAGCGACACGCCGAAATGGCCAACGCCGGCCGGGATGACGACGATGTCACCACGACGCAGCGTAACCTCGCGCCCATCGTGTCCACCAAACAGCCCTGTAATCTCGCCGCGCGTCACTGCGATGAGTTCGTGCGCTTGGCTGTGAAAGTGGTGCTGAGGGTACATCCCGATCGGACTGTGCCAACTCGGGTACCAATTGTTCAAACGCAACCGATGTTCCAGCTCGGGTCCGCCCCAAGCGTGGACGTCGCGATAGACGCACACCGGCAGCCGCGAATTCGGCACACGCCCATTGCCCCTGAAGAGGTAGGTTTCGACCACGCCGCTCATTTTAGGCCACTCCGCCGATCGTTGTCGGCGCCGGTCGACCCGCTCGCCGCCATCCGGTCCGCCTGGGCGAGAACGCCCCCGATGGCGGCGAGCGACGCCGGCTCGTCGAGCATTGGCCAATGCCCCCTGCCGGCGATTGTAGTCACCGTCGTATGTGGTGAGGCCCCTGCCATGCGCTCGGCAAGATCGGGTGGCACGAACTCGGAGAACTCACCCCGTAACAGGGCGATTGGCCTGTCCTGCAAGGATGTGAACTCTTTCCAGAAGCTGGGGCGGGCCTCCTTGAACCGATGCGTCTCGGCCTGGGTCAGCTCGTCGAACGCGCGCACATAATTCCCGCTCTCTGTCCGGGCGTAGCCCTGCAGGGTAAAGTCCCGCCAGTCGTCTTCGGTGAATTCCGTGAGGTATTTGCCGTGTTGGTTCTTCACCTTGTCAATAGCCTCTTTAAGGCTGCACTCGTTGAAACTCAGCCCGTGGGCGAGCCCTTTGCTTCCCGGGGTCGTTGTCTCGGTGCCGATATCGTTCAACACGATTCCAGCCACACGCGAGGGGTTCTGAGCCGCCATCTCCAACCCGATGAAGCCTCCCAGCACCATTCCGACAGTCACCACGCGCTCGATCTCCAGGTGGTCGAGAAGCGCCCACATGTCCGCCACCAGTTTGTCGAAGTGATAGTCGGCGACATCGGTTGCCCTCGCCGTTTTGCCGCGGCCACGCAGATCGGGCGCTACCAACCTGCGCTGCCCAGCAACACAGCGCGCCAGGCGCTCAAAGTCCGAGGAGTTGCGCCAATATCCGCCAATGCAGAGCAACGGGGTCAGACGAGATGTGACGGCCGGCACATAGTCCCGGAAGAACATCTTGCCGAAACCGCCTATCTCGAGATGTCTCTCACTGACTTCGTAGGCCATCATCTCAACCATCTTGTCGCCTCCTCGTCCTGCCGGCCACCGATCCGACAAGCGAAACGCTCGATCGCATAAGTAAATTTAAATCAGGATTATAGAGAACAGCGAGGCAGCTGCAACTGCAAAATGGCAGCATTTTGAGTTGCGGTCACACACCGCACCAAATCTGATTCGAATTTTAATCAGACTGCCAGTAGCCGAACCACTCATCAAAATCTACCAAACGGTGACAGCCGGAAATCTCGCACCAGACCTCACGACCGCGGTTCAATGGGTCGCACCGTTTTGTCCCGGCCGGTGATGATGGCGGCGGCCTTGGCCGCCATCATCATGATCACAACGTTCGGGTTGCCTGAGATCAGGTGTGGCATGGAGGAGGCATCGACTACGCTCAGACGTTCGATTCCGCGCACGCTGAGGTCCGGGTTGAGGACTGCGTTCTCTCCGCTCCCCATCCTGCAGGTACAGGAGGGGTGGTAAAGCTGGATCGCATTGGCCCGGATATAGGCATTGATGTCGGCGTCCGTCCTCAGATCTGCGTCCGGCACCGTCTGACGGTCACGGAAAGGAGCCAGCGGCTCGCTGTTGCCTAGCGCGAGCGCGCGCCGGACGCCGTCGCGCATGACGTCGAGGTCCTCCGGCGCGGAGAGAGAGTTGTAGAAAATGCGCGGTCGATCGCCGGGATCGGAGGACTTCAGGAGAATTTCGCCACGACTTTGCTGGCTGAGCAGTTCGGGGCGGATACCGAAGCCGTCGACATAGGGGCGCTTGATGCCGGGGAACCAGAAATTGGCGTCGCCGGGCACCATCGACACTACGAATTCAAGATCGGGCTGACGCAGACCCTCTCTCGACCTAAGGAAGGCCAGGATGACTCCGGGAATGTTCGTGGCGGGTCCCACCCCCCCGAAATATGCGCGCAGCATGTTCAAACCGACACGGTCAAGCCGCAGGGTGCGATGGAAAGAACCCGGCCGCTTCCGACCCCAAAACACCCAGACCCCAAGGTGGTCCTCAAGGTTCTTGCCCACGGGCAGATCCACCCGGGGAATGATGCCGGTTGCCTTCAGGTGATCGGCTGGGCCTATGCCCGAGAGCATGAGCAGATGCGGTGTGTTGATCGCTCCGAGGCAGAGGATCGTCCGCTCCGTTGCGCGAACAGTCGACCTCTTGCCCGTGCGCACAAACTCGATGCCAGTTGCCCGGCTTTCCTCAAACAGGACCCTGGTGGCCAAGGCGCGCGTGAGCACGGTGAGGTTTGGCCTCGCCAAGGCCGGCCCGAGAAAAACCCGGCTCGACGACGAACGCCTGCCGTCGCGGACCGTGTACTGGGCCATTCCGAAGCCCTCCGGCTCGGCCCCATTGTAATCCGCCGTGACCGGATAGCCCTGGGCGCGGATGGCCTCGAACCATGCGTCATAGATGGGGTCGGGTCGCAGCGCCTCGCGGGCACCGAGCTCTCCGCCCCCACCGCGCAACGCGTCCGCTCCCTTTTCCCAGGTTTCGCATTCTCTGAAGTAGGGAAGCACGTCCTCGAAACCCCATCCCGTCGCACCCTCCTCGAGCCAGCGAGCGTAGTCGGCCGGATGTCCACGTGTGTGGGCCATGTAGTTGATCGACGAGCCGCCGCCGACTATCTTTCCGTGCGGAACCTGCAGCCGTCGGCCGTTGAGCTCCGGGTCAGGTTCGGAGACGTCTCCCCATTCGTAGAGCCCATATTGCGTCAGCTTCCGAGCGCCAATGGGAATGGAGATCAGGGGGTTCCAGTCCCATCCTCCCGCCTCAAGCAGCAGCACCCGCACGTTCGGGTCCCGTGTCAGCCGATTGGCCATTACGCAGCCGGCTGATCCCGCGCCGACCACGATGAAATCGAATGAATCCGTCAAGCAAGGCTCCTGTACAGCGCTGAAGCAAGTTATGGCCGGAGGCCGGCGAGGTGCCGCCGACTAGAGCGAGGACGCGACCTTCATCGCCTCCAAGACAGCTTCCTCGGAGGCCCGCGGCGCCAGGCAGTCGCCGAAAACGTGGATCTCGACACCGAGGTCTTCGAGATCGACCTCGAGATCCCGGTTCGACTCGCAACCGGACCTCAACGCCGTGCAGACAACCTCGAACATGTCGGGCAACAGGGGGCGTGGTGACGTGCATAAAAACTTCCCGTAGCCTCTATAACTTGATGTTACTCAGGTTTTTGATGACGGTCAACGGCCGCGCTCGATGCCTATCTTCGCCCACATTTTCCTTGCTAGGAGCCAATGGACATGGCTGGTTATGTCAGATCTTGAGTTGAAGCCCGGCTTACGCTGCGAGAGAAAATGTGTTGCATGACGCAACAGCAAACTTGACAAAGATCAAAAACTTTGCATCATTTCTGTCGCGACGTGAGCCGTTGCGAGCCTGCCTGGCCAAAAGATCTCGGCAGGGTTTGTTCCGAGAAATCAACTGCACGGCTCATTTGCTAAACCGCCTCGACGGGATGCCGTGCACTCCAACGCTTGAGGTGTGGAATGCTGAAGGTAAGTGTCGTCGTCGGTAACCCCAAACCGCGATCGAGAACAGCCAAGATTGCGGAAAGCTTCGCGCGCCAGCTTGTCGGGCCCTCCGACGACTTGTTGCGGATCATCGATCTGGCCGATCACGTTGACGAGATCTTCCTCTGGCCTGCCGAGAGGATGCAGGAGCTGAACCAGCACGTGGCGGAATCGCAACTGGTGATTTTCTGCTCGCCCACCTACAAGGCGAGCTACACGGGGTTGCTCAAGGCGTTTCTGGACCGTTACCCGGCGAACGGATTGCGCGGAGTGACGGCATTGGCCCTTATGACTGGGGCCGACATGGGCCATTCGATGGCTCCCACCGTGAACCTTGTCCCGTTGCTACTGGAACTCGGCGCCACCGTGCCCGTGCGCGGGATCTATTTCAACACATCCCAGATGGATCAGGTCGACGATATGATCCGAGGCAATGTCGAGCTCGTTCGTGAATCACTCAACCTTGTGGGCCGCCTTGTCGACGGGCTTGGCCCCCCCACGACTACCTCCACCGGGGCGAGGGCGAAATGATGCTGCACTCACCAATCGAAGATCGCAGGTTCCGCGAGGCGCTCGGCAACTTCGCCTCCGGCATCACCGTTGTGGCCGCAATGGTTGAGGGCGAGCCGGTCGGCTTCACCTGTCAGTCCTTCTACAGCGTGTCGATCGCACCGCCGCTGGTCTCGTTCTGCGTCATGAACACATCCACGAGCTGGCCGAAAATCCGCTCGGCGGCCCGCTTCAGCATCAACATCCTCTCGGCCGGTCAGGTCGAAGTCTCTCAGGCATTCGGCCGCAAATCTGCCGATCGGTGGGCTAGCGCGCGCTGGCAGCTGAGCCCGGACGGAAACCCGGTGCTTCATGACACCCTACTCAGCATGGATTGCAGCCTGCATGCCGAGCATGTGGCCGGGGATCACTGGCTGGTGCTTGCCAACGTGCACCAACTTGTCGGCGAGGGCGTCATCGACAGCGGCCCCCTGGTTTTCTACAGGGGCACTTACTGGCAGCTCGCCGGCCCCTGACGGCAATCCACAGCGCACAGGTACAGGCGTCGCGGCAGCGTGCCCGCGACGCCAGCCCGGCATCGCGCTGCTTGCCAAAATTGGAATTTAGTTCTGATTTTGGACTTGCCTTCGGAAACCTCGATCAATACGATTACAACTCGGACCTCGGTCCGGCGCTTGAGGATTGGCTCATGACAAGACAATTGCATTTCGTGGGGTACTGCTGTGTCAGCCCGACTTGGCACAACAACGGCGCTTGGCGGCACGCAGAGAGCGACGCGGTGAACGTAATGGACCCGTCGCGCTACGAACATATCGCCAAGATACTTGAAGAGGGCAAATTCGATGGCCTCTTCTTCGTCGACTGCCTATCGATGTTCGAGGCGTATGGCGACACATTTGCCGCCGACCTTCGGTACGGCGGTCAGATGTATATGCTTGAGCCGATGCAGATTCTGGCGGCAATGGCGAGGGTGACCAAGAACATAGGTCTCGCCGCCACGATGAGCACCACCTTCTATCACCCCTACCACATCGCCCGCCAGTTTGCGACGCTGGATCACCTCAGCGGCGGTAGGGCGGGTTGGAACGTGGTAACGTCGGCAAACAACCTCGAAGCGCAGAACTTCGGTATGGACAAGCTGCTCGACAAGGCCGTTCGGTACGATCAAGCCGACGAGGCTCTGGAGGCCTGCAACGCCCTCTGGAACAGCTGGGACGAGGGTGCGCTACTGCTCGATCAGGAGAAAGGGCTCTTTGCGGATCCCGACAAGGTACGCTACGCGAATTACGCGGGCAAATACGTCAAGACAAGGGGCCCCCTCCAGACCCCCCGCAGTCCGCAAGGACATCCGGTGATTATGCAGGCGGGCTCTTCCGACCGGGGACGCGAGTTTGCTGCGCGCTGGGCGGAGATGGTGTTCACCAACCAGCGCGACAAGGCTGGGATGCAGGCCTTCTACAGCGATATGAAGGGCCGCGTCGATGCGGCCGGCCGTAACCCGGACCACTGCGCAATCCTACCGGCGCTGGATTTCGTGATAGGCGAGACGGAGTCTATCGCCAAGGAGCGCGCCGACTACATCAACTCGCTCGTCAACGCGGAACTCGGGGTCGCCGACATCTCGAATTCGCTGTATCTCGACTTGTCGAGCCACCCGCTCGACCAGAAGGTGGACGACCTCGACCTGTCCGAGGGTGCGAAAGGGATACGCGGCATCTTCGACCTGATCCTCGGCGGATCCAAGGGCAAGACCCTGCGCGATGCCGGCCAAGCCTGGGGCGAGAGCCAGATGGTTTTCCAGTTCGTCGGCACGCCGGCAATGATTGCGGACCACATGCAGGACATGCTGGAATCCAGCGCCTGCGACGGTTTCATAGTGACCCCGAAGCTCAGCCCCTCCTCCTACATCTCCTTTGTTCGGTCGGTCGTGCCTGAGCTGCAGCGACGCGGCATCTACAAAAAGGATTATACCGGCAGGACCTTCCGCGAGAATTTGAGGAGCGGGATCTAGCCGGCCAAGCGCAGCTTTCGACCGCGCGGCCTGATCGTTCGGAGCGATGCCTGGACATCGAACAGTTTCAAGAACGCTGGAGGCCGAAAGTGCAGGGCAACCCGTCGAATACTGAGCAAAGACTACCGCTCAGTGGCGTGAACGTACTCGACCTCTCCCGTGTTCTTGCCGGTCCTTGGGCGACAATGAGCCTAGCAGACCTGGGGGCCACCGTGTGGAAGATCGAAAACATAGACGGTGGTGATGACACTCGCGCATGGTCGATCCCGAGCTACAAGGGGGTCAGCACCTACTTTCTTTGTGCCAACCGCGGCAAACACTCCGTGGCACTCGACCTCAAGTCCAAGGAAGGGCTTGAGATTGTCAGGGCCCTGGCGGCCAAGTGCGACATCGTGGTCGAAAATTTCCGTGTCGGCACTGCCGAGCGCCTCGGCGTCGGATACGATCAGCTGCGGAAGATCAACCCGGAGCTCATATACTGCTCAATCTCGGGCTATGGCCGTGACAGTTCAGAGGCCCGCCGCCCGGGCTATGATTTCGTCGTCCAAGCAGAGAGCGGTCTGATGGCAATCACCGGCGAAAAGGAGGGCCAGCCCCTGCGGTTCGGGATCGCCATAACGGACGTCGTCTGCGGCATGGTCGCCACTCAGTCGATCCTGGCGGCACTCATCCAGCGTGACAGGACTGGGCGAGGCCAGCAGATAGACCTTTCGCTGCTCGATTGCGGCCTTAATCTACTCATCAATGTCGGCAGCGCCTACCTCAATACGGGCGCCGAGGTGAAGCGCTACGGAAACGCTCATCCCACCGTCGTCCCGTACCAAATTTTCAACTGCTCAGACGGAGACCTTGCGCTCGCGGTCGGCAACGATCGCCAGTTCCGGGCGCTTTGTCGGTCCGTCATCGGCCAGCCGGAGCTCGCCGATGACCCACGCTTCACAACCGCCAATGGCAGGGCGGCCAACAGGGAGGCCCTTATCCCTATCCTGGCCAAAGTGTTCGAAACCATGACGCGCCAACACTGGATGGGCGTATGCGCAACGGCCGAGGTGCCGGCTGGCGTCGTGAAGACCGTGCCTGAAGCCTTGGGCAGCCGCAATGTCCTCGAACGCGGCACCATCCAGACCCTGCACAGCGATGCCGTTGGGCCCGTCTCCCTGGTCCGCCCAGCCCAGGGCCTTCGCGCCCAGCGGCACTCGTTACCCCTTCCGCCGCCAATGCTCGGGCAGGACACACAATCCGTACTGCGCGACGTCCTGGGATACAGTGACGAGGCGATCGGGTCCCTCATCGAGGCGGGCGTGGTGTCCCAATATGACAGCGCCACGCAATCAGTCCCGACCACCTGACATTTTTGCCGACGCGTCGACCTCACATGATCGGCCGCCTTTCGCCAGCCGTCACCGGCTGATCGAGACTAGGTGTTTTGCGACTCTGAGGGCGTTCGCCGCCACCGTCAACGACGGGTTGGTTCCCGAACTGGTGGGCAGGAAGGACGCGTCGACCACATATAGATTTTCGATCTCGTGGGCCCGGTTATTCCTGTCCAGCACGCTGGTTCGCGGATCATCCCCAAAACGGCATGTCCCGCAGCCGTGACCGAGCATTCCATTCTGGTTGGCCCGGAAGATCGTGGCTACACGGTGCGGACGCAGAGCACTCAGGATCGCGCCACGAAAGAGGTCCAGGCGACGCTGGTCGGCCGGCGCGATACGGTAGCGGATCTGCAAGGTCTCGCCGTCCCGCCCCAGCGTCACGCGATTGGCCAGGTAGGGCGGATCCTCCATGAAGGCGGTCATCACGTGCCCCCCCAACAGCATGCTCTCCAACCGCTGGGCGGCGAGCGGTCGCACGAGCGGGAACATAGCTGCCAGCGGCGCCCACTTTCGCCGCAACTCTTCTCGATAGCCGTTAAGGATCGCCGCGACGGGTGGCAGCTTCCCATTCGACTGCAGGGTACCAAGTTTCTGACCCCCGTGAATGTAGAAATCGTTGAGGGCGATCTGCTTCATGGGACTGTTGTCGGCGGCGGCACGCGGATAGAGGATGTAGTAGTCAATGAAGTGACGCATCAGATTACGTCCGACCTGGCCGGAGCCGTTGGCCAAGCCCACGCCGTGGGAGCCGGACCGCAGCAGCAACCCCGGCGTGCGTAGCGCCCCGGCCGCCAGCACGACCGTCCTGCCCCTCAGATTGAGCTTTTGACCTCGCCACCCCGCCGTCACCGTGCCGATCTGTCCGTTTTCGGATTCGAGGCTTCGAACGGTGCATTCGGTCAGCATCTGCGCGCCGTGCAGGCGCAGCGCCGGCTCGAGGCAGGCGGTGGCACTGTCGTGCTTGCAGCGCTTCTCGCAGATGAAGCCAATACACTCCCTGCAGTCGGGAACATATTCGCAGGCCATCGGCAAGCGATAGGGGTGAAGTCCTTTCGCCCGGAAGCGCTCGACCAGCTCGGCGCTTGCGCGGGTCAGCGGTGGAGGCTCGACCACGCCGCGTGACCCTTTTTCGGGATGGAGCGGGTCTGGCGTTGCACGCACCCCATAGAGCGTTTCCGCTTCCGCGTAGTGTGGGGCAAGGTCTTCGTAGCTTATGGGCCAGCTGTCAGGCACATTCGCCCCGGAGACGCCCCGAAAGTAACGACCGGGCATGAAATCCGCGGGAAAGAACCGCTCCATGACCATGCCGTAGATCGCACTGCTGCCGCCGGTCCCGGTCCCCAACATGGGGCGCATCGTGCGCGGCTGTCCCGTCGAGATGTCGACGACGGCGCCGTCAAACCGACCCGCCCGGAACTTCTCGTCCGCCGTCGGACCGCCCCGCTCCGCCGTCAGGGACTCCAGCCAATTCCCCTCGATGACGTCTGTGTCATGGAGGTAGGATCGGCCCTGCTCGACGAACAGAACGCTGCGGCCCGCTTTGGCCATCGCGTAGCCCAGCGTCGCCCCGCCGATTCCGGTTCCGACCACGATGACGTCCCATGTCCGGGACACAAGATCTTGGTTGGCCATAGCCATGTCAGCGGGGGAAGCGAAGGGGCGGAGTCATGCGACCGCCGATCCTGCGGTTGGCGACATGGCGCTTGTGGATGACCACGGTCGCGAGGATCGCGGCGAGCGTCCGGCTCGGCCATTTCCGCTTCTTGCGCGTGACGAACCAGGCACCGGTATTTTCAGTGTGTAGGTCAAGAGCCAGTTCGGCGAGGGTTCGACCGTTCTGCGTCCCGCATGGCATGCCGTTGCCCCAGCAGCCGCAGGCATAGAGGATGCGCGGATCGCTCGCCACACCGACGTGTGGAATCCAGTCCGGCGTTATCGAAATCGGCCCTCCCCAGGTCTGGGCCGCCCCGATACCCTTCAGCGCGGGGAAGAAAGCTTCTAGATGGTCCGGTCCTGCCCGCTTCAAGCGCGTGTCGACCTCCGGCGCCAAGTTTCTGTCCCACGGCGCCGATGTGTAATAACCTCCGACATAGAGAATGCGACCGTCCGCCGTCGGCGCGAAGGAGTAGAACAGGTCGGAATGGATGTTAATCCCCGAGCGCCGAGGCCACCCTAACTGTTCCCACTGGGATGTGGGGAGAGGTTCGGTCACAATGCCCTTGACCATCAAAGGGGTCTGCTCGCGTGCCAATCCTAGGTGTCCGGCCCCAGCAAGCAGATGAGTGAAAGCATTCGTCGCCAGAACCAGCTTCTTGCAGCGAATAACGCCAAGACCGGTTTGCAAGGTGATGAGATCGCGTCCAATGTCGACCGAGGCCACCGGAGAATTCTCATAAATGCGGGTGCCTCGGCGCTCGGCGGCGCGTTTGATGCCGCGCACCAGCTTGAGAGGATTGAACTGACCGCCACGCGATTCATGGTATGCGGCGCCGAAATGGAGACTGCCAAGCTCCCTCTCAACCTGCTGGCGATCGATGTGGGTCACGTACCTCGATTGCCCCATCTGCTCGATCAGCCGCAACGCGTCGTCGATGTACCGGTCCCCTTCCACGCGCAGGCACACATTCATGGTCCCTGTGTTGGCATAGTCGCAGTCAATGCCTTCTTCCTCACGCAGATCCTCGATCAGGGCGATGCCGCGGTGAATGTAGTCCCACGCCTCGCGGGCCCGCTCCAATCCGTATGTTCCAACGAGCTTTTCGGGCGTGGTCCCTCCGAACTTCATGATGATCTGTCCAGCGTTGCGGCCACTCGCCCCGAACCCGACGACCTCAGCCTCGAGCAAGGCGACGGCCGTCGTGGGATCGAGCTTCCTGAGGTGATAGGCGGTCGACAAACCATTGATGCCCCCGCCGACGATACAGACATCGACAGTCTCCTGGCCGATTAGGGGGGCAGACGGCGCATAGGGCTCGGAGGTATTCCACCAGTGTGAGCGAGACCGGTTGAGGACGGTCCCCGGCGCCGACCGCTCTCCAGACGATGCGCCCAAAATTCCTGCTTCCATCGCGCAATGCTCCTGGCTGGGGCCGGCCCCCGCACACGGGCAGATCATCAGCCCTCTAAACGAAATCTGATATTAATCTGATTTTGTCAAGACCGGCGACTTTGACAATGTCTGGGGTTCTTACGATCGCCCAACAGAGAATCTGTGGCGCCGAGTAGAGACTGGACCTTGGTTAGCAGGTCGCAACGCTGATGCTTCAAGGACTAACCAAGGACCGCAAAGCCTTGCAATCTACGACAAGCCGCGCACGTTGCGTCTCGCTTCCGTCCTCCATCCAATGCATTCATAATTGGACTTAAATTTCATATATTGCGAAATAGGTGATTTCGTGAGACACATTGCGGCGACCGGTTTGGACGCCGGGAAACACCAAAAACAAACTAGGGAACATGGAGAAATTCGATGACAGTCGGGAAAATGGGTGTCGGCCTCTCTCGTCGGAAACTTCTGAAGATCAGTGCAGCGGCCGGTGCCGCGCTGGCTACGACAAAGCTTGCCACGCCGGCGATTGCACAGTCGGACGCGGAGGAACTGTTGGTGTCTTCTGGGGGCGGCGATTTTCTTGCCGCGCTGCAGAAGGCCTATTATGACGATTTCACCAAGCAGACGGGCATTAAGATTGTGCCTCAGCCCTGGAAAGGCCTGGCCGAGTTGAAGGTCATGGTTGAATCGAGCGCCTTCGGCCAGTTCGATATGATGCTGACATCCTCGGGCGAGGCGGCGAGCGCTCAGGGCCAGGGCCTGAGCGAAGCCCTCGACTACGGCGTCATCGACCGCAGCTCGCTCATCCCCGGCGCCAGTGGCGACAACTGGTTCCTGTGCGACGTCGCGGCCAACGTGCTGTCGTGGAACACCTCGGTGTTCCACGAGGGGTCCCAGCCAAAGACATGGGCGGAGTTCTTCAGCCCGAGCAATTCGTCGCCGCGCGGGCTCTGGAAAAATGCGAACCAAACGCTCGAACTCGCGGCGCTGGGCGCGGGCATTCCGCTCGACAAGCTCTACCCACTCGACATCGATGCGGCGCTCAAGACCCTCGACAAGGTTCGCGACCGAATTGTCTGGTGGGAAGGCGGATCACAGTCGCAGCAGATCCTCGCTGGCGGGGAAGTCGACATGGCCTCGATGTGGGTCAATCGCGTGAAGGCTATCAAGGATCAGGGGAAACCGGTCGATTATTCATTCAACCAAGGGGTATGCGACGGCGACACCATCGTCATCCCGAAGAACCATCCAAAGAAGAAGACGGCCATGAAACTTGCCGCCTATCTGGCTTCTCCCGAACCCCAGGCGCGGCTGGTGGAGTTGATACCGCTCGGCCCTAGCAACACGAAGGCCATTCCGCTCTGTGATCCCAAGGCGCTATCGACCACGGTTGCCGACCCCAAAAACCTAAAAGCGGCGCGGCTCCAAGACTTCGACTGGTGGGCCAAAAACAGCGAGAAGGCCAACAACGAATTCACCAAATGGCTGCTCGGATGACACCGCGCCAGGGGCGGTCGCCCGGCCGTCCCCCGAACTAATCGCGAAGGCAGCGGCGATCGGCCGTTGTCGTCCGCTCCCGTTCGAAGCGAACCCCACAGGGCCTGAAGGCGAATGAAACGATCGCGACACTGGTCACCGGACTTTGCGCTCAAATTCCTGCTGATCCCCCCGGCGCTGTTCCTGCTACCGACATTCTTCCTGCCGCTGGTCGTCGTCGTCTACCGCGCTTTCGGCGCGGGACGACCGAGCCTTGATAATTTCAAAGAGATAGCTTTCAACCACGTCTACCTCACGGTCCTCTGGCAGACGTTCCAGACGGCGATCTACGCGACCGCGCTCTGCGTGGTCATTGCGTTCCCGATCGCCCAGCTCATCGCCCGGGCCAACAGGTTCTGGTCTGGCATCGCCTTTGCATTGGTCATGATACCGTTTTGGACGAGTGTCGTGACGCGGACCTACGCCTGGATCGCGATCCTTAGCCGGCGCGGATTGATCAACAACCTGCTCATTCAGCTCGACTGGATAGAGCAACCCCTGAGACTGATGAACAATATGACGGCCGTGCAGATCGGTATGGTGCAGTTCCTGCTGCCCATGATGGTGTTGCCGCTGGTCAGCACGATGCGCCAGATCGACCACACCAAGCTCCTTGCAGCCCGCATTTTGGGGGCCAACCCGTTGCGCACGTTCTGGCACATTTACTTGCCCATGTGCCTGCCCGGTCTCGTGGCAGGGAGCGTTCTCGTGTTCATAACGGCACTGGGATTCTACGTGACGCCCGCCCTGCTCGGGTCCGACAAGAACATGATGGTTTCGGTGCTCATTGAAAGACAGGTATCCCAGGCACTGAACTGGCAGCTCGCCTCGGCGCTCGCAACCGTGTTGCTCGCCATGGTGCTCCTGTCAATCTCGCTCATCGCCTATGTTGCCGGTCGTCGCGGTGTCAGGTTGGCCATTCAATGAACTGGACCGCTTTTGAGCGCCTCACGCGCTTCGCAAGCCTGCTGTTTGCCGTGGGTGGCCTCATCTACTTAATTTTGCCGGTGCTGATCCTCGCGCCACTGTCGCTGAGCAGCGGGCTGTTTCTGGACCTGCCACTGCCTGGCCTTTCGATGCAATGGTACTCCAGAATGTGGAACCATCCAGGCTACCTGGCTTCGTTCTCAAACACGCTCATGATCGGTATTGGCGTGGCGGTGCTCTCGGTTTTGCTAGGCACGATGGCCGGGCTGGCAATCGTGCGAGGAAGGATGCCTTTCGGCAGGGCGCTCTCGGGTTTGATCCTCTCGCCATTGATCATGCCGCAGATCATCCTGGCTATCGGCATCTTCCCTATTCTGGCGCGGTTTGACCTTATCGGGTCGCGGGCAGCGGTCATCGTTGCCCACACGGCCGTCGCGACACCGCTTGTGTTCGTGACAGTCTCCGCCGCCCTGCGCGGCTATTCGCAGAATATGGATCTCGCCGCGATGACGCTTGGCGCCAATGGTTGGCGGACATTTTGGCATGTGACCTTTCCCATGATCCGACTGGGGATGTTGACGGGGGCCATCTTTGCCTTCGCCTTTTCTTTCGATGAGATCATCATCGCGCTCTTCCTGACAGACGCGTCCTCTGTGACCTTGCCGGTCTTCATCTGGAACGAGTTGCGCTACCAAATGGATCCGACCATCGCGGCGGCCTCGACTGTCGCCATAGTCCTGGCGCTAGGTCTGCTTGGCGTGGCGACGCTTCTGCAGAGGCAAAGCGCCAAAGTCTCGACAAGTAAGGAACCCGATGCATGAGCGCCGTCGATCAACACATGAAGGCCATGAGCGCCGTCGATCAACGCATGAAGGCCTTGGCCGCCGTGTCTGGTGCCGCCGCCAGCGTCGAATCCCCAGCCAGCGTTCCCGGTAAACAGATCAGGTATGTCGGGCTCACCAAACGTTACGGATCGGTTGTTGCGCTGCAGCCGACCAACTTGACCATCGAGGCCGGAGAATTCTTTGCTATCATTGGTCCCAGTGGCTCGGGGAAGACCACGCTGTTGGGACTGACCGTCGGATACTTGGCGGCAGACGAAGGCGAAATCCTCGTAGATGGACACAACATCGAGGGTGTGCCGCCCTTCAAGCGCAACTTTGGCATGGTCTTCCAGAACTATTCCCTTTTCCCCCACAAGACAGTTGCGCAGAACATCGGTTTTCCGCTCCTGATGCGCGGCATGGCCAAGGAAGAGGTCGCCCGTAAAGTAGCAGGTGCCCTTCGCCTGGTGCGGCTGGACACCTTCGGCGACCGCTACCCAAGCGCGCTTTCGGGCGGGCAGCAGCAACGTGTGGCCCTGGCCCGCGCCTCGGTCTACAACCCCTTGCTGCTGGTCATGGACGAACCGTTGAGTGCGCTGGACAAAAACCTGCGCGAAGAAATGCAGTTCGAGATCAAGCAACTGCAAGGCAAACTCGGATCGACCGTGCTCTATGTCACTCATGATCAGGGCGAGGCGTCCGCGATGGCGACGCGGATCGCGATCATGCGTTCGGGTTCGATCGTTCAGATCGGCTCTGCAAAGGAACTCTACCGCAATCCAAAAAACCGGTTCGTCGCCTCCTTCCTCGGTCAGGCCAACATCTTTGAGGTCACCGGAACGCAAGAGGCGGCCAAAGACCCGATCGT
Organism: Mesorhizobium sp. B3-1-8; assembly: GCF_006439495.1. Classification (NCBI taxonomy): domain Bacteria; kingdom Pseudomonadati; phylum Pseudomonadota; class Alphaproteobacteria; order Hyphomicrobiales; family Phyllobacteriaceae; genus Mesorhizobium; species Mesorhizobium sp. B3-1-8. Next base: position 9,864 of record NZ_VFTK01000045.1, on the reverse strand, counting down.
CACCACCACGTCTGGCGTTGCCCTCAAGGTGGCGTCGATGCCAGCGGGAACGAGCCAATTGTGTGCCTGCGTGCGGCCCGAGGCAATCAGCATATCGGCCACACGGCCTGAACTGGACAACGTCATTCGTGGCACCGTGGTGGACAGCACCTTCACCAACGGTGTTCAGCGCCACCGCGTGTCCGTCGCGTCCGGCACCACCCTGGAACAGTGGCAACAGATGACCGGCGACCCCTTCAGTCCGGAGCCGGGCAGCGAGGTCTATCTGGGATGGCAGGCTAGAGAGACCATCATAGTTCGTGCGGAATAGACATCAGGTGATGGCGTAGTTGCAGGCGCGCCCTTGGAAACGAGAGGGTCTTCAAGTAAGCGAATGTCATTCGAGGCCATCGTCCCCAGATGCGAGGAAACGCAATTGCGCAAGCGACTGAGCAATCCCATAGAAGACATGGTGGATTCCGATGGCGTATCCACCTCCTTGGTACGCGGCCTGCAGATATTACGAAGCTTCCGGCCGGGTGAAGCGTCGCTAGGCAATCTCGAGCTCATGGCCCGGACCGGTTTGCCAAAGGCGACAGTTTCCCGACTGACCTACACATTGGCCAGCTTAGGCTACCTCGTATACGACGACCTTCTTGGACGGTACAGCCTCGGGTCGGCTACGGTTTCGCTGGGCTACACAGCTTTGAGTTCGAATGCCGTCGTTCACGTGTCGCGATCGCTGATGCAAGCTTTGGCGGATGAGACGGGCGCGGCAGTCGCTCTCGGCACGCGCGATCAAAGTGAAATGGTCTATCTTTCCAACTGTCGGTCTGAGAGCCTCGTGACATTAAGACTTAATGTCGGCTCGAGAATTCCGCTCTGGAACAGCGGCATGGGTTTGGCGTATCTGGTTGGTCTCTCCGAAGAGAGACGCAAGCAGTTAAAGGACCGGTACATGCCTCGGACCCGGGCGGAGCGTGCCTCCCTTTCAAAACTGCTCGATCAGGCGTTGGAGCAGTATGCGCGCCTTGGCTATGTCACGGCCGTCGGTACGTGGCACAGTTACATCAAGGCAGTCGGCGTGCCGTTCCAACCCATTGACGGGTCTCCGCCGTTAGCCTTCTCGTGCGGCGGTACCGCCGAGATCATTGATGATCAAGCAATCGCTGAGAAGATTGGACCCGCGTTGGTGCGCATGAGGGTGGCCGTCGAGGAAATACTGGCAGGCACCCCAAGAGAGACCGCGTCGGCGCCGAATGAGAAGAAAAAGCGGGTCAAAGAAAAACCATAGGAGCGACGCGCTAGGGCGCCTGTTCTGTGGGACTGTCTGGCGGAAAGTGATGTTGCAGGTCACTTCGGACGTTCAAGGTTTCCGGGAGGACGGTGCGCAGATAAGCGATCTGCATACGCATCGACTCCTCGAATGATTCGGTGTCGATGCTGCCATTCAGGATGTAGGATCGTTCCCATACGCTCTCGGCAAGGTGCATAGCCAACGACAGTTTCTGCTCGAGGCCCGGTATCTCGGGCAGGACAAAAAATGTCCTGAAGCTCTCAAGCAATTCGTGCGCCGCCCGCCCCGTTTCTTCGATGATGAAGCGTCTCGCTTCCCGGTGTATCTCTGGTCCGAGCAGAACCTCACTGATGTAGCGGTTTCGATTGTACTCATCGCGGGTGTAGGAACCCATTTCATACAGCCAACTCTGCCAGCTCGGATTTCGCGACATGAGTTGCGCCTTGTGCCCGTGCACCGTCATTTCCGTTCCCACGATGGCGTAGCGCCTGGCCAACTCGATATGAAGGGCCGCCATCGTGGGAAACAGGTAGTTTATGGACGCTGGAGAAATCTGCGCCTTGCGGGCGATGTCGTAGAAGCTGATGTCCTCGATGTTGTATTGCTTGAGCAGATCCTCCGCCGCGCTCAAGATGCGCTCGAAACGCTGCTGACTGCGACTTTGAGTGGGCTGCCGCGCTGTGTGTTCAACCGTGTCCGACCGCTTCTTGCGCTTGGAGGATTTCGACCGAACGACCACCTCCGCCTCGGTGCTGTCCGGTCCATTTTCCTCTTTTTCCATAGCGATTGATTTCCCCGAGGCTATTCCCAGCAGACGACCTCTGCGCTCGTATATAGTTGGTTCGGGGGCACGACGTCCACCTGCTCGCCAGATCCCGACCATAAGCTGCCCAACCACGCCGACACGTCGGCAGTGTCGCCACTGCCAGGCCAGGCCTGTTGCGCAGGAATTCTCGTTGTTGGCACGGTTTGCGTATGCGGCGCGTCGTGGGGATGTCCCGATGCCTGTTGAAAATTGCTGGGCAGGCGTCACTGGTTGAGGAGGTTACGCAGCGAGGTCGAGGTTTTCAAGATTGGTGTTGAGGACAAGCTTGGCGTGATGGTCGAGGAGAGCCTGGCGCAGGACTGGCAACTGCTTGTGGGCCTTGAGCCTGCGGAAGCCTTTGGCCGCTTCGAGCATGGCGGCGCTGGTCCAGCGCAGTGCCATGGAGGCATCCTGCCAGCATTTGACGTTGCGGCAGACGCGACGGGCAGGGGCCGACTGGGCGCTCAGTGGCGGCGTATCGTTTGCGCTGAAATTCTAAGCTCCAAACCGACCTGGCGCGGTCATTCGAAGATTCGTGACCGACAAACGCATGAAGGCATGTCCCCGCGGAACAGAGCATGGCGATCACCAAGGCGTGGGCGGCGCCTGCGCCATCGCAAAAGCCGTATAGGCCTCGTCGATGAGGTTCGTGGCAACACCAGATCACATCCCGAAAAGACGCTGTGGTTGGCTTTCGATGTGACCAGAATACGCGAAGACCAGACAGGTGCCTTTTCTGGGTGAAAATTCGAGTTAAGTCTGATCTCAAATCGACTGACTCCGCTTCCACGGCGACAGAACGCAAGGATTTGAGTAATTTTAAAGCCATTCAGACCGACCTCACGATGTTGTCAATTCCCAAATATCCGCAATTTTCTGATATTAGTCGGATTTACAACGACGATAGCCTGGTTTAGCATTCGCTGAAATCGGGTTCTGGATCCACGCCGGGCGGCACGAAGCGTCGTGGAGATAGCCACACCGCGGAGCAGCGCCGCAACAAGTCGATCGGATAAAAAGGGAGGTTGAAGTTGGGGGCGGGTCCGAAGCCGCCAGAAGCAGGCGCCAAAGCGCGCAGCCTTTGAAACGTCCAAACAATGGGGAACCAGTCATGAATAAACCAACACGCAGAACCATCCTCAAGGGAGCTGGCACGCTCGCTGTCGCAACTCTCGCGTCGCCCGCCTTGGTAAAGAACGCTTTCTCATCTTCCGGCTCTCTCAACTATATGGCTTGGGCCGGCTATGACTACAAACCTCACGTCGAAGCTTTCAAGAAAGCGACCGGCATCACGCTGAACATTGTCTCACAGCAGCCAGACGCGGACACGATGCTGGCCCAATGCAAACTGGCGGCAAACGGCGGTGGCATCGACATCGTCGAGCCCGCAATGATGGGCACGCCTGCTTGGATCGATGCGGGGATTGTGCAACCCTACGATCTTACCAAGATCAAGATGTCCAACTTCATCGACGGCGCGCCAGGCACAAAACCCGGCGACCAGGGTGAGGTGAATGGAAAAAGATACTATCTTCCCTCAAGCTGGGGTACCGAGGCGCTCGTCTACAGCAAAGCGGACGCGCCCTTAGCCTACGGCACCGCAAGCCTCGCCGATCTCTTCGATACCAAATATGCCGGTAAGGTCGTTTTGCGGCCTTCATCCGGCCTTCCAGCCATGGGGCGCCTTATGGAGGCGCAAGGTAAGCTCCCGAAGCCCTTCGCCGACAGTTACAAGGATGAGGCGACGATGCGCGAGATTTGGGATATCGTGTTGGCCGAGGCCGTCAAGCACAAGAGCAGCGTCGGCCAGTTCTGGACGTCGGAGGCCGACGCCGAAGGCGCTTTCCGGACAAATGGTTGCGTGCTCGGTCTGTGTTGGGATTCGACCGGAGCTCATTTGGGCCCGGACGGTTTCGGCTACATGGCCCCGAAAGAAGGCGCGTTTGCCTGGTCGCAGGGCTTCATGCTTCTCAAGAATGCCGCCAATGTCGAGCAGGCCCATGAATTTGTGAACTGGCTCAGCTCACCTGAGGGCAGTGCGGCGTGGGCCACGATGTACACCTGCAATCCCATCGGAAAAGGTGCGATCGACATCATGCCCAAGGCGACACTCGACTTCTACAAGACTGCCTTCCCCGAGGATGCAATCAAGAAGACATGGTGGTGGCCCGCCCGTCAGGGCTGGGCTGTCAAATTGATCAATGAATATGGTGACAAGTGGCGAGCCGCTTGATCCACTAGGTTTGGTCGGTCCGACCGGCGTGTGCCGGTCGGACCCTGCTGATTTTTCCGATTGAAGAAGTTTTGAATGAGTGAAGGTGTTGAGCTTTCCAGTGTGTCGGTAACGTTCGGAAGCTACAAAGCGGTCGACGACGTTTCTATACGCATACGCCCCGGCGAATTTTTTTCTTTCCTAGGCCCGTCGGGCTGCGGCAAGACAACAATCCTTCGCGCCATCTCGGGTTTCATCACGCCAAGCCAGGGCGTCGTGAGCATCGGCGGCAGGCCGATGACCGGCATTGGACCGAACAAACGCCCAACCGCGCTGATATTTCAAAACTTGGCGCTCTTTCCGCTCATGCCCGTCTGGGAGAACATCGCCTTCGGCCTCGAGGTCCGTGGCGTCTCAAAAGCCGACAGGCGCAATCGCGCGGAAGAGCTTCTGCAGCTCGTCGATCTGCCGGACGCAGCCGGGAAGGCCATTGGCCAATTGTCGGGGGGACAAAAGCAGCGGGTGGCGATCGCACGCGCCCTTGCGGTTGAGCCCAAAGTCATGCTGCTGGACGAACCCCTGTCGGCGCTTGACCTCAAGTTGCGTCAGCACATGCGCCACGAATTGCGGTCGATCCAGAAACGGACGAACATCACCTTTATCTACATCACTCACGACCAGGGCGAAGCGCTGGCCATGTCGGATCGCATTGGGGTGATGTCGCGGGGAAAACTGCAGCAGGTGGGCACACCCGAGCAGATCTACGAAACGCCAGACAATGGCTTCGTTGCATCGTTTGTCGGTGAGAACAACGTGTTTTCTGGGAAGCTTGAAAAAATCTCCGGTGCTCTAGGCGCCTTCCGAACGCAGGACGGTACCATGCTGCACGCCAAGGTCGGTCCGGGCGTCACCGTGACCTCGGCCGTTCACCTCTATATTCGCCCGCAACGCATTGCCTTGGAGGCGCTCGGCGGACGGACATCGAACATTGCGCACAATGAACTGCCGGTAGTCGTGCAGCGCGCCAGCTTCGAGGGCAATTTCGTCAACGTCTTCACCGTGGACCATCAGGGGTCCGAACGTGTTGTCCAGGTTCCGAGCGAAAAATCCGCTTCCATACCCGCTGTCGGCTCGTCCGCCAACCTCGTTTTCAGCACCGATAAGGCCATCATCCTAGCCGATGACCACCTGTCGTCGTGTGACGTCGAAGCGCCCGTCGTGGCTGAAGAGATGGCCTGAGGGACGACAATGCAAGAGGTCTTCCGCCGCTATGGCGTTCCCGCTGCCGGCCTTATGATCGGCCTAACATTCTTCTGGATCGTCATTCTGGTTGTCGTCCCCTATCTTTTTCTGGTTGAAGCCTCCTTCAGGCCGTTTTTGCCGGCTGATCAGGTCGGTGGGCCGCTGGATCATTACACGTTGGCCAACTATCTCGCCTTCGTCGATCCCAACGCCACGAAGGATTTCCTCATCTTCCACGTCCCGATTCACGCCTATGTGTTTCTGCAGACCGTCTTCATCAGCATCCTGGTGACGATCGTCACCCTGATGCTCGGCTACCCTATGGCCTACATCATGGCCAAGATTATCAACCCAAAACGAGTGATGACGCTGTTTCTGCTGCTGCTCATCCCTCTCTGGGTAAGCGAGCTGCTAAGGACATTTGCCTGGTACATCATCCTCGCCTACCAAGGCCCCTTGAACGCGGTCCTGCAAATGTTCGGGGCGGCGCCGGTGCGTTGGATCAGCGGCTACAACGGCGTGATCATCGGGCTGATCTATGCGTACTTCCTGTTCATGCTGTTCCCGATCTATGGATCGTTGACTACGCTAGACGGCAACCAGATCGAGGCGGCCCAAGACATGGGTGCGCGGTGGTGGCAGATCCATCGGCGGGTCGTGATTCCGCACGCAAAACCCGGGATTGCGTCGGGGTGCGTGATGGTCTTTATGATGTCAGCTGGAGCACTGTTTGTCCCTCGGCTGTTGGCCTCAACCACCTCACGTTGGTTTACGGAGGTGATCATGCAATGGTTCTTTGAGGGCCTCGACTGGAATACGGGCTCGGCCTACGCCTTCCTGCTGCTATTGATCTGCACGGCCTTCGTATCTGCGATGATCCGGATCTTTGGCGTGAAGCTGGCGGACATTGCGCGATGACAGCCATGCAGGGAAGCCGTGCATTTGGAATCGCCGTAAAGGCCTTCATAGGCCTGTTCTTAGCGTACACACTCTTGCCACTGATCATAATGGCGGGTGCCGCCTTCAATGACACGCGTTTCCCCTCGGTTTATCCGTGGAAAGCGGTCACGACGCGCTGGTTCGTTGCCCTCTGGAATAATGAACAGATGCAGGGCGCCGCGCTCAACACATTGGCCGTGGCGCTGGCAGTCGTCGCCATCGCGGTTCCCGTGGGGACTGCAGCAGCGCTTGTCCTCAACAGTTTGCAGAGCAAGTTCCGGCCTGTGCTCTACGGCCTGATGATCGCGCCCATCCTGACCCCAGGTGTGGTGATAGGCATCTCCACCCTGCTGTTTTGGAATGAATTCGGCGTCGGCTCGGGCTTGCACCTGTCAGTGTTAGGCCAGGTTTCATACATCGCCACCTACGTCATGCTGCTGGTGCTGGCCAGGCTGCAGAGTTTTGACAAAGACCTGGAGGAGGCGGCCCTGGATCTCGGAGCGAGCCACGGCCAACTGATGCGCCGTGTGGTCTTGCCCCACATCTACCCGGCGATTGGCGTCGGCGCGATCCTTGCCTTCTTCCAGTCCGTCGAAAATTATAATGTGACGCTCTTCACCCGTGGCAACTCCCAGACCCTGACGGTCTATGTCGGATCAATGGTGCGCACGGGGTTCACGCCGGAGATCAATGCGCTCGCGTGCATCTTCATCGCAGTCACCATCGTTGGCGTGCTGGTGATTGAGGTCGCGCAGCGCCGGACACTTCGACGCCAGGAGCACCTCGGGAAGCTGGCGGCCCTCGAGGAGGCGCGCGATTTGACCAGGCGGGCGACGTCTGGAAATCTTTGACCGGTCCGGCAGGCCGAACGCTCGGTGTACATCGCTGCCTGCGTGGCTGGCGGAGGCTTGCGCCCGATGTAGAAAATGAGCGGGAAAAGCCGAAGACAGCGAGCTTGGGGAAACAGCGGAGAGGCCATAGATCTGAACTTATATCAGCTTTTATGCTCATTTCTAGCTTGGCGACTGTGCGTTTAGGAACGAGTCCGACGTATTGAATTTAGAAAATATCTGATATAAGCCGGAACACAGTGCCTGGTTCGGCTTGACATGCATGTTTGCCAACATGACTTGCTTGAGGACACGGAATGCGTGCCAGCGTCGATGATCCTGCCTCCCGCATATGGGATTTCGTTGTTGTCGGCACCGGGATAGGCGGCGCGACCCTCGGCTATCAATTGTCAAAGGCGGGGTATTCGGTTCTGTTTTGCGAGCAGGGCCAATCATATTACACAGCGCAGGACGTGCTTCAGGGGGATTGGCTCGAAGCGCTTGTGACCCGTGACAGCGGTCCTACGTTGGAAGAAATGTTCCGGGCCGGACGTTTCAGTGCAGCTATGAGCGATGTCTCCTCGGGCCCGCCACGCACCCTTCGTCCAGTTTTGGGCACCGGCACGGGCGGAAGCAGCGCGCTGTATGGGATGGTGATGGAGCGCTTCTTTCCGAGCGACTTCGAACCTGCCCAGACCTTCCCGGACTGCCCCGAGGCAAATCTGCCAGAGAAATGGCCGATTAGCTATGAGGATCTGGCTCCGCACTACACGGAGGCGGAACGGCTATACAGAGTGCATGCCAGCAGGGATCCGCTTCACCCAGCCGGTGAGGACAGAGGAATCGTGGAGCCTCCACCTCTGACGCGAGCGAGCCAAGAACTGGTCGAAAGGTTTAGTGTCAAAGGTCTTCATCCTTACCGTCTACCGATGGCCTGCGATTATGTGCCCGGTTGCCGCGAGTGCATCGGCTATATTTGCGACAAGCGCTGCAAGCGTGACAGCGTTACGTCTTGTCTGGAGCCGGCATTGCGTGATCACGGCGCGAGCTTGATCTCCGAATGCGAGGTCACCTCGCTAGAGGTCGAAAATAGTAGGGTTCGCTTCGTGCATGCGCACTTGCAGGGAAAGCCGGTACGTCTGACTGCCAAGACGGTTGTGCTGGCGGCAGGAGCTTTTCGTACTCCCGCATTGCTATTGAAATCCGGCGACGAGGGGCGCGGCCTTTCGAACGGGTCCGATCAGGTCGGCCGCAATCTGATGCGGCATCTTGTGGACTACTATCTGCTTTACCCCAAGGCCCCGCCTTCCGAGGGCCCTTTGAAGCAGATCGCTTTCAACGATCTATACGTTTCGGGCGGTCAGAAGCTAGGCACCGTCCAATCGAACGGCCGTCTACCGCCGGTCGCCAGCATCGCGAAATATTTCAGGGAGGACATGCGGTCGTTCGGGGGGCCTCTTGCCCATCTCTTCCCTTTGATCCGACCAGCGGTCGAATTTCGTGTGCGGCGTATGCTGGCAGGCGCCCACGTGATGGTTTCGTTCCTGGAGGACCTGCCCTTCGCGACAAACAGGGTTACTCTCTCAAAAGACCGGGAACGCTTGGATTTCGCTTACCAAATCCATCGCTATGACCAAGCGCGGCTAGTATCATTCCGTGGCAAGATTGCGGACCTGATGCGCCCTCATCCTTTCAAGGCAATATATCGCGCCGAGCGCAACACCACCCTCGGCCACGCATGTGGCACATGTCGCTTCGGCAATGATCCGAAGACCAGTGTGTTGGACCGTTTCAATCGCACACACGAGATCGACAATCTTTATGTGGTCGACGGATCTTTTCTGCCGACGAGTTCAGGGACGAACCCGTCTCTCACAATCGCGGCGAATGCCCTGCGGGTCGCGGATCACTTGGCCAACACTCACTAGACATTTAGTTTCGATGGTTGACGGGTGGATCGTTGGGACTTTTGACCAGATTTTGCAGAAGCAAAGGGCATCAAGATATACGTTGAGGATGTACCAGTGAGTGCAGCCTATGAATGCGGACGCTATCGTGACCACCACCGGGGGTGTCATGCCTGTCATCATGCCTGACGGACGAATGATCGCGGGCGGCAAAGTCGGCCAATAAGCAGAATGCTTTGGAAAGCTACTGGGAAGTCCGTGACCGTCCGGCCAGGGTCGCGGTGACTATGATTTCGGGTGAGGGTTTTCTGCGGCGGGTTCGGCGCTGCGTGACCCGCAGCCCTGCGCTCGTCGACCATATGCCGAGGTTGTCGAGACCGTCTTCAGGGAAGACGACGATAGGTTCGCTTGGAGCTTGGAGCTTGGAGCTTGGGCATCCTGACTGAATCGAATGGATCGGCCATCGTGTAGCGACGACATGCTGTGAGAAAATCTAGATTTGAATATCACGTCGGGGGAACTCGTTTGTCTACAGAACGATGCGGCTTGGGGCTTCCACTGTCACTGCTCATTCTTGATTGCTAGGCGGTGGTGACGATTTAACTATTTGAGCCAGATGGCGATAGCGGCGAGTTTGACGAAGCCCATGAAGT
>NZ_VFTK01000044.1:0-49710 GCF_006439495.1 Mesorhizobium sp. B3-1-8 | reverse complement strand
CTGGACCGTGGAAACGCCTCAACGTCACGAAATGGATTCTATGGTCTGCGCCGCGTCGCTTCGCTCCTTGCTCCGCCCGTGGATGACGAAGTTCGGGCGCTTCGGCTAATCTCTGAGGTCCGCGATCCGCTTCGTTGGGCAAAGTGTCGATCACGTTCGTGATTATCCGGAACGCCCATCAGGTCGTCATTCTATGGCGTCGCTCCGCCTGTGAATGACGAAGCCTACGCTTGCAAAATCCGCGTGACAAAGTTTGACGTTTACGTAAAAAGAAGGTGCGAGATCGACGGATGGTTTCGCTTCGGCCATGCACTAGGATTGGCTGGAACGCAGGAGGAACAGATATGTATCGCGCGCCGGTCGAGGACATCGCCTTCACGCTGAAGCAGGTGGCCGGGCTGAAGCCGGCGCTGGACGCCGGCACCTTCGGCGATCTCGGCGAGGATATTGTCGATGCGATCCTGGCCGAGGCCGGGCGCTTCGCCAGCGAGGAGGTCGCTCCCCTCTACAAGATCGGCGACGAGCAAGGTGCTGTGCTCAAGGACGCTGCCGTCACCACGCCGCCCGGCTGGAAGGAACTCTACCGGCGCTGGATCGACGGCGGCTGGAACGCGCTGTCCGGGCCGGAAGAATTCGGCGGCCAAGGCCTGCCGACCATGCTCGGCGTCGCCGCGCTCGAAATGTGGAATTCCGGCGCCATGGCCTTCGGCATCGGCCCAACGCTGACCATGGGCGCTGTCGAGGCGCTCGACAAACACGCCTCGGAGGAACTCAAGGCCAAATACCTCGCAAAACTCGTCTCCGGCGAGTGGATGGGCACGATGAACCTGACCGAGCCGCAGGCGGGCTCGGATCTCGCAGCCTTGCGCAGCCGTGCCGAGCCCGTCGGCGACGGCACCTACCGCATCTTCGGCCAGAAGATATTCATCACCTATGGCGAGCACGATTTCACCGACAACATCGTGCATCTGGTGCTGGCTAGGTTGCCCGACGTGCCGGCCGGAACGCGCGGCATATCGCTGTTTTTGGTGCCGAAGTTCTTCGTCAACGACGACGGCTCGCTCGGCGCCCGCAACGACGTCTTCTGTTCCGGTCTCGAGCACAAGCTCGGCATCCATGCCTCGCCGACCTGCACCATGATCTATGGCGACGGTTTCCAGGGCGCCAAGCCCGGCGCCATTGGCTGGCTGATCGGCGAGGAGAACAAGGGCCTGGCCTGCATGTTCACGATGATGAACAACGCCCGCCTTGCCGTCGGCATGCAGGGCGTGGCCGTCGCCGAGACAGCCACGCAGAAGGCGATCGCTTATGCCAATGAGCGCCGCCAGGGCAAGGCCTCGAACTATTCCGGCTCCGGCATGGCGCCGATCGTCCATCATCCCGATGTGCAGCGCAGTTTGCTCACCATGCGGGCGCTGACCCAGATCGCCCGCTCGGTCAGCTATTCCTGCGCGCATGCGCTCGATCGCGCGCGCGTCGGCGAGGGCGAGGCCGCCGCCAATTGGCGCGACCGCGCCAACCTGCTGACGCCGCTTGCCAAAGCCTTCTCGACCGATGTCGGCGTCGAGGTCGCCTCGCTTGGCGTCCAGGTGCATGGCGGCATGGGCTTCATTGAGGATACCGGTGCGGCGGCGCTTTATCGCGACGCCCGCATCGCGCCGATCTATGAAGGCACTAACGGCATCCAGGCGATCGACCTTGTGGCGCGCAAACTGCCGCTTGGCGGCGGTGAGCATGTGCATTCCTATATCGGCGAGTTGAAAGCGATGGCCGATGCGGTGCGCACCTCCAACATCGAAGGCTTCGGCCGCACCGCCGACAACCTCGACCGTGCGCTGTCCGATCTCGACGAAGCGACGCGCTTCTTGCAGAAGCAGCTTGCCGGCGGCAAGGCGGACGCCGCCATGGCCGGCGCCACGCCCTATCTGCGGCTCATCTCGTTTGCCGCCGGCGGCGCCTATCTGGCGCAGGGCGGGCTCGCCGACCGCGACCGCATCCCGCTTTGCCGCTTCTTTGCCGAAAACCTGCTTGGCGAGACGCACGCGCTGAAGGAGCGCGTCATCGACGGCGCCGAAAGCCTCGCTGCAGCCAGCGAGGCACTGATCTCCGCCTGAATAGCCCGACATTCTAAGGAACCGATAGTGACCGACCATATCCTCGTCGAGCGCCAGGGCGCCGTGCAGACCATCCGCATCAACCGCCCTGACAAGAAGAACGCGCTGACGCGCGCCATGTACGCGAAGATGTCGACCGCGCTTGCCGAAGGCGATGCCGATCCGGCGGTCCGCGTGCATGTCTTCCTCGGCGTTCCGGGCGCCTTCTCCGCCGGCAACGACCTCGCCGATTTCCTGGCCATCGCCACCGGCGGTGAGGGCGGCAACGAGGTCTGGGATTTCCTGATGGCGCTGGCCAGGTCCGAGAAGCCGATGGTGTCGGGCGTCGACGGTATTGCGGTGGGCATCGGCACCACGCTCAACCTGCATTGCGATCTGACCTTCGCTACGCCGCGCACGCTGTTCCGCACGCCCTTCGTCGATCTCGGCCTTGTGCCTGAGGCCGGCTCCAGCCTGATCGCGCCACAACTCCTCGGCCGGCAGGGCGCCTTCGCGCTGCTCGGCCTCGGCGAAGGCTTTTCGGCCGAGCGCGCCAAGGCGGCCGGTCTGATCTACGACGTCGTCGCGGAAGACGCGCTGGAAGGCGCGGTGCTGGCCGCCGCCGGCGACATCGCCGCCAAGCCGCCGCAGGCGCTGAAGATCGCGCGCGACCTGATGCGCGAGCCGCGCGAGGAATTGATCGCCCGCATCAAGGTCGAGAGCGAGCATTTCCGCGAGCGGCTGACATCCGAGGAGGCGCGCGCCGCGCTGACTGCCTTCATGACCCGCAAGAAGGGATAGGCGCGAAGCCCATCCGGAAAGGGGCGCCCTCTGTGGCGGACGCCCGCGGACTTGTCACGTTAGCTTTTTGGCCGCCTGTTCGTCCAGCGCCTTGCCGAAAGCCTCCGGTGTCCAGCCGGCCTCGAGCGCGCGGTGGAACAGCGCTTGCTGCGTTTCCGGCGCCAGCCCACCGATCGGCGGATCGCGATCGAGATTGGTCGGGAAGGAATAGCCCTCCGCCGTCGAGGCGATCGCGTTGGCGGCCGCTGCCTTCGAGATCGCGCCTTCTGCCAGCATCGTCTGGATCTCGGGATAGAGCGCGCGGCTCATCCTGGTGCGGTCCACGCTCTCCATCGCGCGGCCGTAACCCGAAGACACCTGCAGCAGATTGGCCATGCGCCGGATGTCGGCGGAGCGGTTGTTGCCGGCGGCATGGAACAGCGCCGGGTTGAAGAAAGCGGCATCGCCCTTTTCCAACGCAAGCTGCACGTGATGCTCGGCGAAATACGCCTTGAACTCCGGCAGGCCGGTGGCGAGATATCCGGGCAGATAGGCCTGCGAGTAGGGGAGGTAGAGCGTTGGGCCGCTCTCCAGCGGCATATCGCAATGGGCGACGGCCCCCTGCAGCGTCAGCACCGGCGAGATGGAGTGCACATGCACCGGATAGCGCTCGATCACTTCGGGGGTCTGGAAGCCCAGATGATAGTCGCGATGCGCCGATTGCGCGGCGCCTCCGAGATTAACGCAGTTGATCTGCGAGGTCATCTGATAGGCCGGCCCGAGCCAGGCTTCCGAGATCAATGCGATGATGTCGTTGCCGTAATAGGCGGCGAAGGCTTGCGGATCGCGCAGGCAGAATTTCTCCAGCGCATTCCAGATGCGATCATTGGCGCCCGGCTTGGCGAAATGGTCGCCGCCGCCGGTCCCGATGGCGTGCTGCTCGGCGATCATCTCGTTGAAAAGCCTGGTCGCCCTATCGATCGGCGCTGTGTCGGCGAACGCTTTCTTGAAAGCCACGACGCCAGGCCCGCTAGTCATCGCCTCGACCCACTCCGCCAGCAGCGCCTTGCGTGTCTCGGGCTCGGCCGCCGCCTTGCGGACAGCATCGCCGTCATAGACGAGCACGTTCTTTTCGACGCCGGCGGCGAAGGGGTAGTCGGCGAGGTTGGTCGCTTGCTCGACGATCGCCCGGAAGCCTTCGATGTCGCACTGGTCTTTGGTCAGCCAGACCCGTTCGGACCTGACCTTGGCTGGGTTGTCGGCCTTCATGACGCATCCTCCTGTTGCGATCCCGGTTGTCGTTGCCGTATACCGCAATCTGCGGCGCCGGTTGCCTCCAAAACACCTCAAAAACACCTCAGAAGATGTCTCGTCCCTTTCTCGTCAAGGATATCGCTCTCCAGGCCGGGCTCAGCCTGGCGACGGTCGACCGCGTCCTCAACGAGAGGCCGGGCGTGCGCGAGCACACCGTACGGCGGGTCAGGCAGGCTATCGGCGAGCTTGAAAAGCAGCGCGCCCAGATCGGCCTTTCTGGCCGCAAGCTTGTCCTGGACGTCGTCATGGAGGCGCCGTCGCGCTTCAGCGAGGCGGTGCGCCAGGGGCTGGAGCAGGCGATGCCGTCGCTGCAGCCGGTGATCTTTCGCGCCCGCTACCATGTCGCCGAGACGCGCGGCGTCGGCGACACGGTCGCCATCATCGAGACCTTGCGGCGGCGCGGCAGCAACGGCGTGTTCCTCAAGGCGCCCGACGTCGCGGAGGTCAGGAGCGCGACGGCCGGGCTCATCGCCGCCGGCATCCCCGTCGTAACGCTGGTAACGGATCTTCCCGACACGGGTCGGCAGGCCTATGTCGGCATGGACAACCGGGCGGCCGGCGAGACCGCAGCCTATCTTCTCGGCGAGTGGCTTGGCGGCGGACCGGCGCGCATCCTCGTCACCATCAGCAGCAACCGGTTTCGCGGCGAGGAGGAGCGCGAGATAGGCTTCCGGCAAGCGCTTCGCGAGCGCTATCCGGCGCTCGGCATCGTCGAGGTCAGCGAGGGCCATGGCCTCGACCGCAACACCGGCATGCTCGCGCTCGCGGCCTTGCGGGCTAACCCCGACATTGCCGGCGTCTATTCGATCGGCGGCGGCAACCGTGCGATCGTCGAAGCCTTCGCCTCGCTCGGCCGCACGTGCCGCGCCTTTGTCGGGCATGACCTCGACGCCGACAATCTTGCGCTCCTACGCGCCGGACGTGTCAGCGCCGTGCTGCATCACGATCTCGGCCACGACATGCGAAACGCCTGCCTGCATGTCATGCGCGCGCATGGTTTGCTGCCGAAATCGCCGGTCTCGGGCATGGCCAACATCCAGATCATCACGCCCTTCAATGTGCCGCAGGCGGCTGGCAACACATAGGGGCAATGCCACAGTGCTTCAGGGATAAAGCCTGACCTTGTCCCAACCGCCTTGCGCGTTGCGCGAAAAGACGACGCGGTCATGCAGGCGGAACGGGCGGTCGTGCCAGAATTCGATCGTTTGCGGCAGGATGCGGAAGCCCGACCAGTGCTTCGGCCGCGGGATCTCGCCGATCGCGTAGCGCGCCGTGTATTCGGCCACCGCCTTCTCCAGCGCGAAGCGGCCCTCCAGCGGCCGCGACTGTTTCGAGGCCCAGGCGCCGATGCGGCTGCCGCGCGGTCTGGTCGCATAATAGGCGTCGGCCTCGGCGTCGCTGACGATCTCCACCGGCCCGCGCACCCGCACCTGGCGGCGCAGCGATTTCCAGTGGAAGCACATCGCCGCCTTCATGCTGCCAAGAATCTCGCGGCCCTTGGCGCTCTCGAAATTCGTGTAGAAGACAAATCCCTTTTCGTCGAACCCCTTGAGCAGCACCATCCGCACATCCGGCATGCCGTCGGCATCGACGGTTGCCAGGGCGACGCCGTTGGCGTCGTTGATCTCGCTTTTGGTTGCGTCCTCCAGCCATGCGGCAAAGAGCCGGAACGGCTCCGCAGCCTCTGTGAAGTCACTGCTTGTTAACTCGGTTTCGTTCATAGTTTTCCAAATTTTTAATATTGCGGGAGGAGTTCGCCGATTGTCGCGTATCGCGCAAGCTTTTGACAGCGGGCAATGGAGCGTTATCGCTTCGGCCAATGCCAAGGCTGCGCTGTTGACGTTGGCGCTTCCTCTTGCCGCCTGCGGCGCCGGCGGCTTCAGCCTGGAAAAGGCGGAGGTCGATCGCTCGATCATCACCTCCAGCGCGCCGTCCTCGCCCGAGGCTCCTGCGGCGGCCGACAAGGACTCCGACCAGACCACCATCGGCAACGCCGTTTCCTCCGCCGACATCAAGGAACTGGGCGGCCAGTCCGTGCCATGGGCCAATGCCGACACCGGCTCGCGCGGCGCAATAACCGAATTGGTGGAACTGAAGGATGGCGGCCTGACCTGTCGCCGTTTCAGCGCCACGCGCGAGAGCTTCGACGGCGTTGCCCTCTACAAGGGCGAGCTGTGCCTGGCCGGCGCCGGCGGCTGGCGCATGCAGGAATTCAAGGCGCTCTGATTTCGGGCACTCTGATTTTCGGGCGCCAATTCCCCTTGCGCCACTGGAATTTCTTCCTATGCGAGCGCATATAGGGGGCGACCCGTGAATTCAATCTCTCTTGCAGGCAGGAAGCATGCGCGACCCCTATGAGGTGCTGGGCGTTGCCAAGAACGCATCGGCCAAGGACATAAAATCGGCTTACCGCAAGCTCGCCAAGAAGCATCATCCGGACCAGAATCCGAATGATCCCAAGGCGAAGGACCGTTTTGCGGCCGCCAACCAGGCTTACGAGATCGTCGGCGACGAGAAGACGCGCGCCGCCTACGATCGCGGCGAGATCGACGCCGACGGCAAGCCGAAATTCCAGGGTTTTGAAGGCGCGGCCGGCGGCGACCCGTTCGCCGGTTTCCGCCGTCAGCAGGGCCCGGGCGGCGCGCATTTCGAGTTCCGTAGCGGACGTCCGGGCGGCGATCCGTTCGACGGCAACAGCGACATCTTCAGCCAGATCTTCGGCGATGCCTTTTCCGGCGCCCGCGGCGCCGGCCGGGGCGATCGCCGCCAGCCGGTCCAGGCGGCCGACCTCAACGTCACCATGGACATCAGCATCGAGGAGGCAGCCAGCGCCGATAAGGTGACGGCGGTGTTTCCGGACGGCCGCAAGGTGGCGGTCAAGCTGCCGGCCTATGTCGAGGACGGCCAGACGATTCGTCTGAAGGGCCAGGGCGAGCAGGGTCCGGGCCAGCCGGGCGACGCGCTGGTCAAGATCCACATCCGCCGCCACGCCCGCTACCGCATCGAAGGGCGCGACCTGCATGTCGATCTGCCTGTCGATCTGGCCGACGCCGTGCTCGGCGCCAAGGTGGCGGTCGAGACGCCGACCGGCAAGCTCGCGGTCAACGTTCCGGCATGGTCGAGTTCCGACAAGGTGCTGCGCCTCAAGGGCAGAGGTCTGCCGGAAAAGGCCGGCGGCCATGGCGATCTTTATGCCCATGTGCGGCTGATGCTGCCGGAAGGCGGCGATGCCGAGCTTGAGGCCCTTATGCGCCGCCAAAAAGGCTGATCGGCGGAATTTTGTTCCTGGTGCAGTATCTTTTGGGCGCTTGAAGGGGCTTTGTGCCTGTGCGATAGGGCTCTCCACAAAGCAGATATTCTTGCGGAGAGCTTGCACATGGCAGGTGGACAGGGCCTGATGGCCGGTAAGCGGGGCCTGATCCTGGGCGTCGCCAACAATCGGTCGATCGCTTTCGGCATCGCCAAGGCGTGCGTCGATCATGGCGCCGAGATTGCGCTGACCTATCAGGGCGAGGCCTTCAAGAAGCGCGTCGAGCCGCTCGCGGCCGAGCTCAACGCGCATGTCGCGGGCCATTGCGACGTGACCGACCCGGAAAGCCTCGACGCCGTCTTTGCCGACATCGCCGGGCATTGGGGCAAGCTCGACTTCCTCGTCCATGCCATCGCCTTCTCCGACAAGGACGAGCTGACCGGCCGCTATGTCGAGACGACGCGCGACAATTTCCTGCGCACCATGGACATTTCGGTCTATTCCTTCACCACCATCGCCAAGCGCGCCGAGCCGCTGATGACCGATGGCGGTTCGCTGCTGACGCTGACCTATTACGGCGCCGAGAAGGTGATGCCGCACTACAACGTCATGGGCGTCGCCAAGGCGGCGCTCGAAGCGAGCGTGCGCTATCTCGCCGTCGACCTCGGCGCCAAGAAGATCCGCGTCAACGCGATCTCGGCCGGTCCGATCAAGACGCTGGCCGCCTCCGGCATCGGCGATTTCCGCTATATCCTGAAGTGGAACGAGTACAATTCGCCGCTCAAGCAGACGGTCACGCAGGAGGAGGTAGGCGATTCCGGCGTCTACTTCCTGTCGGATCTGTCGCGCGGCGTGACCGGTGAGGTCCATCATGTCGATTCCGGCTACCATGTCGTCGGCATGAAGGCGGTCGACGCGCCGGATATCTCGACCGTCAAGGACTGATCGCCTCCGCTTATCATCCGTCCAGGCCCTGGCCCGACCTACGGAAGACCTGATGTACCCGCTCGTCTACATCGCGCGCCACGGCCAGACCGAGTGGAATGCCGAGCACCGCCTGCAGGGCCAGGCCGACACCGACATCAACGACTTTGGCCGCGAGCAGGCGAGGCTCAACGGCCAGCGGCTGGCGGAGCTCGTCAGAAATCCTGCGGATTTCGACTTCGTCGCCAGCCCGATGCGGCGCACCCGCGAGACGATGGAGCTGATGCGCGAAGCGATGGGGCTCGATCCCTCCGCCTACCGCACCGATGCGCGCCTGGTGGAGATAAGCTTCGGCGACTGGCAAGGTTTTACCTTCGCCGAGCTCGAGGAACGCGCCCCCGGTTCAACCGACGGCCGTCGCCACGCCAAATGGGATTTCCAGCCGCCCGGCGAGGGCGCGGAAAGCTACGAGATGCTGCTCGAGCGGATCAAGCCGTGGCTCGACGCGCTGCGTCAGCCGACCGTCTGCGTCACCCACGGCGGCGTCATCCGCTGCTTCTTCCGCTTCGTCGCGGGCTTTTCCAAGCAGGAAGCCGCCGGCCTCGAGGTGCCGCAGGACCGACTGCTGCGACTGGAAGGCCGGAGCTTGGAGTGGCTTTAACAAATCGCGCCCTGGCAAATTCAGGTCAGGCCGAGTCGAGAAGGGTGGATTCCGAGAACCGGAGCGGAGCGTACTTTCAGTACGTGAGCACCGGAAGCGCAGGAAGCCGCCCTTCGCAGGCCGGCCTCACCTGAATTCAGTTCTGGTCGCTGTCCGGCAACTGCATGTCCGTCACGACATTCTCGCCATTGGTCACGTCATAGGCGATGACGATGTCCATGCCGGGCTTCAGCGAGTCGATATCGGTCTCGGCGTTGAGCTTGTAGGCTTTGCCGTCGTCAAGCGTCAGCGTCAGCGTGTCCTTGTCGACCTTCTTGATCAGGCCTTCGGTCTGGCCGGCGAACGCGGCGGCGGTGGAAATCAGCAACATGGCGCAGGCGGCGCCAATCAGGGTACGCATTGTCGTCCTCTTTGGTCATTGCGCCGGCTGGTCAGCGGCGGATCCTCAACGGCGGATGGGAAGAGAGCAGAAACCAACCGAATGTGTCAAAACTAAATCCGCCAGATCACAGTTTGATGCAGCCGTTTGACCACTGTGGAAAACGCCAATAGAAGGCAAGCCGGCAGCGCCGCGCGTGCTTTTGGATGCGCAGGGATGCTGCACCACTTCAGGTTGCCGGCTCCGCCGCCGGGCAGGGCGTTTTCCATGTCACACAACACATTCGGCCATCTCTTCCGCGTCACCACCTGGGGTGAAAGCCACGGCGCCGCGCTCGGCTGCGTTGTCGATGGCTGCCCGCCAGGCATTCGCTTCAGGCGCGAGGATATCCAGGCCGAGCTCGACCGCCGCCGCCCTGGACAGTCGCGCTTCGTCACCCAGCGCCGCGAGCCGGACGAGGTCAAGATCCTGTCCGGCTTCATCCTCGACGAGGACGGCGAGACGATGATCACCACCGGCACGCCGGTTTCGATGCTTATCGAGAATGTCGACCAGCGTTCCAAGGACTATGGCGAGATCGCCCGCCAGTACCGGCCGGGCCATGCCGACTATACCTACGACGTCAAATACGGGCTGCGCGACCACCGCGGCGGCGGCCGCTCCTCGGCGCGCGAGACGGCAGCCAGAGTGGCGGCGGGCGCCTTGGCGCGCAGGATAGTTCCCGGCATGATGGTGCGCGGCGCGCTAGTTTCGATGGGTGAGAAATCGATCGATCGCGCCAACTGGAACTGGAATTTCATTGGTGATCCCGAAAACCCCTTCTTCACGCCCGACCCTGCCTCGGTGCCTGTCTTCACCCGGTATCTCGACGGCATCCGCAAGGCCGGCTCCTCGGTCGGCGCGGTGATCGAGATCGTCGCCGACGGCGTGCCCCCGGGCCTCGGCGCGCCGATCTACGCCAAGCTCGACCAGGACATCGCGTCCGGCCTGATGTCGATCAACGCCGTCAAGGGCGTCGAGATCGGCAACGGCTTCGAGGCGGCCCGCATCACCGGCGAACAGAACGCCGACGAGATGCGCATGGGCAATGACGGCAAGCCGGTGTTTTTATCCAACAATGCTGGCGGCATCCTGGGCGGCATTTCGACCGGACAGGCGATCGTCGCCCGCTTCGCCGTCAAGCCGACCTCGTCGATCCTGACCCCGCGCCAGTCGATCGACAAGGACGGCAAGGATGTCGAGGTGATGACCAAGGGCCGCCACGACCCTTGCGTCGGCATCCGCGCCGTGCCGATCGGCGAGGCCATGGTTGCCTGCGCGGTCGCCGATCATTATCTGCGGCACAGAGGACAAACGGGGAAGGGAGGGGAGTAAGGCAGTAGGGTAGTAGGTTAACGCTGCCGCCCGCAGGTCGCCAAACTTTTTCCTTTCCCCTACTCCCTTACTGCCCTATTCCCCTACTCCCTTGCGAGCGAAGCGAGCGCGCCATGCCATACGACCAGAAGAAGATCGTCGAAGCGATCCGCGCCTTCGAGCGCGGCGAGATCGTCGTCGTCATGGACGATGACGGGCGCGAGAACGAGGGCGATCTGATCGTCGCCGCCGTCCACTGCACGCCGGAGAAGATGGCCTTCATCGTCCGCAACACCTCCGGCATTGTCTGCACGCCGATGCTGCGTGACGATGCCAGGCGGCTGAACCTCGCGCCGATGGTGGCGGACAACGACTCCGCCCACACCACCGCATTCACGGTCAGCGTCGATTTCAAGCACGGCACCACGACCGGCATTTCCGCCGACGACCGCACGCTCACCGTGCGCAACCTTGCCAACGGCAATGTCGGCCCGTCCGATTTCGTGCGTCCCGGCCACATCTTCCCGCTGATCGCGCGCGAAGGCGGTGTCTTGATGCGCTCCGGCCACACCGAGGCCGCGGTCGACCTCTGCAAGCTTGCCGGCCTGCCCCTGGTCGGTGTCATCTCCGAACTGGTCAACGACGACGGCACGGTCAAGCGCGGCCCTGAAGTGCAGGCCTTCGCGGAACAGC
Organism: Mesorhizobium sp. B3-1-8; assembly: GCF_006439495.1. Classification (NCBI taxonomy): domain Bacteria; kingdom Pseudomonadati; phylum Pseudomonadota; class Alphaproteobacteria; order Hyphomicrobiales; family Phyllobacteriaceae; genus Mesorhizobium; species Mesorhizobium sp. B3-1-8. The sequence continues at coordinate 38,263 of NZ_VFTK01000044.1, read as the reverse complement.
ATGGCCTGAAGCAGGTCTCGGTCGCAGACCTCATCGCCTACCGCCAGCGCAAGGAAACGCTGGTCGAGCGCGTCGCCTGCTCCGACATCGACACGCCCGGCGGCAAGGCGCAGGTCTTCACCTACACGCTGCCCTGGGATTCCATGCACCATGTCGCGGTCGTCTTCGGCGATATCCGTGACGGCGAGGACGTGCCGGTGCGCCTGCATTCGGAAGATGTCGTCACCGACGTCTTCGGCACCAGCCATCGCCTCGACGGCATCATGAAGGCGATGGGCGAGCGCAGGCGCGGCGTCATCGTCTATCTGCGCGAAGGCTCGGTCGGCGTCGCCCACCAGGAGCGCAAGCGGCCCGCGAGTGGCGAGCGCGAGGACCATGAGGAAGCCCGCCGCCGCGAGAACGAATGGCGCGAGATCGGCCTCGGCGCCCAGATCCTCAAGGATCTCGGCATCTCCTCGATCAACCTGATCGCCTCGCGCGAGCGTCACTATGTCGGCCTCGAAGGCTTTGGCATCCATATCGCCAAGACCGAGATTCTTTAGGCTGCCGGGGCGCCGAAGGTCCTGGCGGCAGCCCGCCGGCGTTGCTGATTGACCGAAGCCTCCGCGACGGAGGCGATTGGCCGTCGCGTAGGTCTTGGCTAACTTCCAACGTCTGCGATGATGATCGGACGGCCGAATAATCGTCACTCCGCAGGCACCGCCGCTTCGCCCCTGTCCGCATCGCAATCGCCCGTCGCCAGCCGGCACTGCCCGGCAAGCACGGTGGCCAGCGCGATCGCCCCGGCCGCCACCGACACCCAGAACCCGTTCTGCGGACCGAAATTGTCGACCATCCAGCCGGCGGCGAAGGAGCCCAGCGCCATGCCGATGCCGATGCCGGTGGTCACCCAGGTGACGCCTTCGGTGAGCATTGCCGGCGGCACATGGCGCTCGATCAGGCCGAAGGCTGTGATGAAGGTCGGCGAGATCGCGACGCCGCTGACGAAGACCGCCAGCGCCAGCGTCGGCACCGTGTCGGCGAAAAGCAATGGCAGGGTGGTGAGCGCGATCACCGTGACCGCGACCGCGAGTTGCCGCTGCAGCGGCGCCTTCAGGCTGAGCGCGCCGACGATGATGCCGAGCACGAAGGATCCAAGCGCATAGACGCCGATGACGAGGCTTGCAGCCTCGGGCTGGCCGAGCGCCTTGGTGATGGCGACGGTGGTGACTTCCGTGGTGGCGAAGGTCGCGCCGACGAAGATCAGCGCGAAGGTGATGATCTGCACCGGCCGCAGGCGGATCGCCGAACCGGCCGCGCCATGTTCCGCCGGACGTACCGGTGGCTCGGACGAGCGCTGCAGCAGGAATGCCGCCGAACCGAGCGCGAGCAGCAACGTGCTGACCACCATGCCGGCTTCGGGAAACAGCGCCGCGCTCAAGCCCACTGACAGCGAGGCTCCGGCGACATAAACCAATTCGTCCGCAGCCGATTCGAACGCGAAGGCGGTGCTCAACTCGGGACGATCGCGAAAAATCTCGGTCCAGCGAGCCCTGACCAGCGCCGGGATGTTGGGCATGGCGGCGGCAAGCAGCGCCGACCCGAACAGGGTCCAGGCCGGCCAGTGCTGGTTGGCCGCCACGATCAATGTCGTGAAGGCAAGCACCGAGACCAGCGTGGTCGGCAGGGCAATCGCGCTTTGGCCAAGCTGATCCACCCATCGCGAGATCTGCGGTGACAAAACAGCATTCACAAGGGCGTAGGTCGCGGAGACCGCCCCGGCCAGCCAATATTCGCCATGCGTCTGCGAGAGCATCGCCACGATGCCGATCGGCGCCATGGCGATCGGCAGCCGCGCGATGAAGGCGGCCGCGGCAAAGCCTTTCGTGCCGGGAGCCCGAAAGATGTCCGCATAGGGGTTTCGCATGATCCTGCTCCTCGACAAGGTTGCATACTAAAACTACATGCGCTGCGTATGAATGTGAGATAGTTCATACGCTGCGTATGTCAATTGGCATACGAGGCGTATGTGAGTAGGGCCAGAGCCATGCACAGACCGCGCAAGGAGATGATCGCCGAAACGCGCGCCAAGCTGATCGCGGCCGCCCGCCACGCCTTCGGCACGGTCGGCTACGCCGAGGCTTCGATGGATGATTTCACCGCGTCGGCCGGCCTGACGCGCGGCGCGCTCTATCACCATTTCGGCGACAAGAAGGGGCTGCTGCAGGCGGTGATCGCCGAGATCGACGGCGAAATGGCCGTGCGGGTGAACGAGGTGGCTTCGATGGCGCCGACCCGCTGGCAGCATTTCGTCGATGAATGCACCAGCTATATCGAAATGGCGCTGGAGCCGGAAATCCAGCGCATCATGTTCCGCGACGGTCCGGCGGTGCTCGGCGACCCGGCGCAGTGGCCGAATGCCAGCGCTTGCATCGCCTCGATGACCGACCATCTGACGAAGCTGCAGGACGAGGGGGTGGTCGTTCCAGAGCTTGATCCCGAGACGACCTCACGGCTGATCAATGGCGCCAGCAGCCAGGCCGCGCAGCGCATCGCCAATTCGAAGGATCCCGAAGCGACGTCTAAGAAGGCGATCGCGGCATTCAAGCAACTGCTCGAAGGCTTGCGCAAGACGGTTGACGGCACGCTTGGGTAACCAAGCCACCGGGTTGTGCACCGCTTTCCGGCCGACGCAACCCCGCCGCGATTGACAATCAATGGGGCGAGCGCATCCTCCACCGCCAACTCTTACAGCGCCGCGCGTTCTTTGAACGCGCAAAGGACGCTGTAAAAACTTTGATTCAGCGCATGACCCTTCTCCGAAAATCCATTCCGATTTTCGGGATCATGCGCGGGGGTGTGGAGAGTCGGGGCATGTGGGACTTCAGCATCGCCAGGTCGGTGTCCATCATGATGCGGACATGGCCGTTCATCGTCTTTCGCATGATCGTCTATTTCGGCATCACGGTCGCCTACATCATGGCGACTGGGACGGGGGCCAGCGTCGGCTACGGCGTCGGCCACATCTCGACCGATCCCGACGGGCCGATGTCCTTCGCGTTGTGGGGCGGCGTGGTCGGCTTCGGCGTCGTGTCGATCGCCGTCTACTGGATCCGCGAATACATCCTCTACGTGCTGAAGGCGGGCCATATCGCCGTCATGGTGCATCTGATCGACGGCCACGATGTCCCTGACGGCCAGAACCAGATCGCCTATGCCAAGGAAGTGGTCACCCAGCGTTTCGCCGAGGCCAACATCCTTTTCGTCGTCGACCAACTGGTCAAGGGCGCCATCCGCGCCATCACCGGCCTGATCGGCGGGATAGCCGCCTTCCTGCCGATCCCGGGCCTGAGCGGCATCGTCAGCTTCATCAACACCGTCATCCGTATCTCGCTGACCTATGTCGACGAGATCATCCTCGGCTACAACATCCGCATCAATTCGAACTTGCCCTTCGAGACGGCCAGGCAAGGTGTCGTCCTCTACGCCCAGAACGGCAAGCACATGGTCAAGAACGCCGTCTGGCTGGCGGCGATCATGTGGGGCGTGTCCTTCGTCATCTTCCTGTTGATGCTGGCGCCCGCGGCCGCGATCCTCTGGGTCATGCCGGGTCAGCTTGCCGGCTGGGCTTTCGTGCTGGCCATCGTCTTTGCCTGGGCCTTCAAGGCGGCCTTCATCGAGCCCTTCGCCATTGCCTCGCTGATGCAGGTTTATTTCGAAGCCATCGAGGGCCAGGTGCCCAATCCCGAATGGGACCACCGGCTGGCCGAGGCCTCATCCAAGTTCAGGGAACTGCGCGACAAGGCGCTGGGCTCCTTCGGCGGCGGCTCGCGCTGGGAGACTCCGAGAGCCGCCTGATCATGGCTTTGATGGGCCGCCAAGCCTTGCGATCGCCGATTTGAGCGGCGCCTCGCCGGCGCCGCGGAAAGTCTCGCTCATCACAAGCTCCGGCAGCGGCAGGCGCTTGCCCCAGCCATGCGCCTCGAGATCGGGCTTCGGCGCGAAGGCAGAGACGCGGCCGACGCAGAGATAGGCGATCGGCGTCACATGTTCCGGGATCGACAAGAGCTGCTTCAGCGCTTCCGTCTCGATGATGCTGACCCAGCCGACGCCGACACCCTCGGCCCGCGCCGCCAGCCAGAAATTCTGCACCGCGCAGACGGTGCTGTAGAGGTCCATCTCCGGATTGTGCCAGCGCCCGAGCGGCGAATCCTTCGACCGCTGCCGGTCGCAGGTGATGCACAGATTGAGCGCGCTTTCGCAGATGCCCTCGAGCTTAAGCTTGCGGTATAGCGCCTGCCGTTCCGCCTCGATCGCCGGCAGCTCCTGCTCGCGCGCGGCGAGGAACAGGTCGCGCACCTGCCGACGCCTGCCTGGATCGCGGATGACGATGAAATTCCACGGCTGCATATAGCCGACCGAGGGCGCATGATGCGCGGCGGTGATGAGCCGCGCCAACACGCTGTCATCGAGATCGTCGGGGACAAAATGGCTGCGCACGTCACGCCTGGTGAACATCGCCCGATAGACCGCGTCGCGCGCCAATTGGTCAAAGTCGTCGCCGCCCGCGGCGATCGCTGCTGCCGTCATCGCTTTTCCCCTTGCGACAAGCAGTTTCCCGCCTGACCAAGCGGAAAACCATGTCTGCCGGGCCGGTCTTCTGGCTCGGGATCCTCCCGCATCCGGCGCCTTCCCGTCATCGACAGTGGCTTTGCCGGCGCGGTCCCCCTCACAGCGTTGGGCACGCCACGGAGTTCAACCGTGTTCCCGATTCTCCCGCGTCGCGGGCACCAGGCAGCGAAGAACCTTACCGCGAAGCTTGCGCCGCGCCAATGGCGCCAGCGACACGGACTGGCGCAATTTTCCCCAGCCATTCGGCTTTCAAACATGGTCATCCGCGCCGCCGGTGCCTAGATTAGGCGCCATGGCCACCCGTCTCTACACGCACCCGATCTTTCTGGAACACCTCACGCCGCCCGGCCATCCCGAGCGGCCTGACCGCCTGCGCGCCATCGAACGCGTGCTCGACGACGAGGCTTTTTCGGCGCTCGACCGCGTCAAGGCGCCCGAAGGCGACGAGAAAACGATCCTCTATGCGCATCCCGAGGATTTCGTCGAGCGCGTGCGCGCGGCGATCCCTGAGAGCGGCATCGTCTCGATCGACGCCGATACCAGCGCCAGCCCGAAAAGCTGGCAGGCCGTGGTGACGGCGATCGGCGGCGCCAACGCGGCGGTGGACGACGTCTTCGAGGGCCGCGCCGCCAACGTCTTCGTCGCCGCCCGTCCGCCGGGTCACCACGCCGAAAAGACCACCGCGATGGGCTTCTGCCTGTTCAACACGGCCGCGATCGCCGCCCGCTACGCGCAGAAGAAGCATCAGGCCGAGCGCGTCGCCATCGTCGACTGGGACGTCCACCACGGCAACGGCACACAGGACATTTTTTGGGACGACCCATCGGTTCTCTATTGCTCGACGCACCAGATGCCGCTTTATCCCGGTACCGGAGCGAAAAGCGAAACCGGCGCCGGCAACATCGTCAACGCGCCGCTCGCGCCGCAGACCGGCAGCGACCTGTTCCGCGACGCCTTCCTGTCGCGTGTGCTGCCGTCCATCGATGCGTTCGCGCCGGACCTGATCATCATTTCAGCCGGCTTCGACGCGCACCATCGTGATCCGCTGGCCGAGATCAACCTGACCGAGGACGATTTCGACTGGGCGACCGGGCAATTGATGGAGCTCGCCGGCCGCCACAGCGGCAATAGGCTCGTCAGCCTGCTGGAAGGCGGCTACGATCTGCAGGGACTGGCATTTTCAGTCGCCGCCCATGTCGGGCGGCTGATGAAGGGATAGAGCATGGCAGTGGAAGGCAATGAGGACGTCAAGGCGATGAGCTTCGAACAGGCGCTCGACGCGCTTGAGAAGATCGTCGATGATCTTGAGCGCGGCGACGTCCCGCTCGACCAGTCGATCAAGATCTACGAGCGCGGCGAGGCGCTGAAGGCGCATTGCGACCGGCTGCTGAAAGCGGCCGAGGACAAGGTCGAGAAGATCAGGCTGTCGCGCGACGGCAAACCGGTAGGAACGGAGCCGTTGGACGCAGAGTAATTTGGACGACGGTGAGGCAGACAAAGCAGGTAAGGAGTTCAAGCTATGTGCCGCAACATCAAGACCCTGGCCAATTTCGAGCCGCCGGCGACCAATGACGAAGTGCATGACGCAGCGCTGCAATTCGTGCGCAAACTGAGCGGCTCGACCAAGCCCTCCAAGCGCAACGAGCATGCCTTCCACCATGCGGTCGAGGCGATCACAGCTGTCGCGCGCGAATTGATCGATTCGCTCGAAACCAACCAGGAACCGCGCAATCGCGAGGAAGAAGCTGCCAAGGCGAAGGCCAGGTCGGCGCTGCGTTTCGCCTGAGGATCCGACATGAGCTTCTTTCCGGGAAACGATCCTGAACCGGGCGATGCCTTCGCCTGCGACCAGATCGAACTGATGGTCGTCCCCAACGCCAAGGACATTGGCGGCTTCGAGGTGCGCCGCGCCTTGCCGACGGCAAAACGCCGTCTGGTCGGGCCGTTCATCTTCTTCGACCGCATGGGCCCGGCGATCCTGCGCGCCGGCCATGCGCTCGACGTGCGCCCGCATCCGCATATCGGGCTTTCCACCGTCACCTACCTGTTCGACGGCAAGATCAGGCATCGCGACTCGCTCGGCACCGAAATGGTGATCGCGCCGGGCGACGTGAATTTGATGACCGCCGGGCGCGGTATCGTCCATTCCGAGCGCACGCCGGAGGAGTTGCGCGGCGCACCGATGTCGGTCTCCGGCCTGCAGACCTGGCTGGCGCTGCCCGACGGCAAGGAGGAAATTGCCCCGGTGTTCGCGAACACGTCGGTGGCCCGCTTGCCGCAGATCGATGCCGAGGGCGTCAGCGGCCGCGTCGTCATCGGCGAATTCTCAGGCCTGCGCTCGCCCGTGGCGACCGCTTCGGACACGCTTTACGCCGATCTCAGGCTGGCGGCGGGCGCGAGCGTGAAGATCCCGGCCGATGCCGAGGAGCGCGCCATCTACACGTTGGAAGGCGACGTCTCGATCGCCGGCGATATTTTCCCGGCCGAGCGGCTCCTCGTGTTCAAGCCGGGCGAGGAGATCATCGTTTCCTCCGAGCGCGGCGCGCATTTCATGCTGTTCGGCGGCGCTTCGCTGGGCTCCAAGCGCTATATCTGGTGGAATTTCGTCTCGTCCTCGAAGGAACGCATCGAGCAGGCCAAGCAGGAATGGAAGACAGGCCGCTTCGATATCGTTCCCGGCGATGAGGAAGAGTTCATCCCGTTGCCCGAAGGTTAGGATAGGCGTCGTCGGCGCGTCACTGACGCGCATTTACATTCGCCCGCCGGCGGCCTATTCCGCGCATGATTATGGCGCAATCTGCTGATAGCGCCGTGTTCGATCGATAAGGCAGGACGCGCCCGAGTGAAGCCAGACACGCCGCTGCTCGACAAGGTCCGCATTCCGGCGGATTTGCGGACGCTCGATGAGGGCGCGCTGCCGCAATTTGCCGCGGAACTGCGCGCCGAGCTCATCGACGCCGTCTCGCAGACCGGCGGCCACCTCGGCGCCGGCCTCGGCGTCGTCGAACTGACGGTTGCGCTGCACTATGTCTTCAACACCCCGGCAGACCGGCTGATCTGGGACGTCGGCCACCAGGCCTATCCGCACAAGATCCTGACCGGCCGCCGCGACCGCATCCGCACGCTGCGCCAGGAGGGCGGCCTCTCCGGTTTCACCCGGCGCGCCGAGAGCGAATACGACCCGTTCGGCGCCGCGCATTCCTCGACCTCGATTTCGGCCGGCCTCGGCATGGCCATGGCGCGCGACCTGTCGGGCGGCCGCAACAATGTGATTTCCGTCATCGGCGACGGCTCGATGTCGGCCGGCATGGCCTTCGAGGCGCTGAACAATGCCGGCGCGCTCGATGCCCGGCTGATCGTCATCCTCAACGACAACGACATGTCGATCGCGCCGCCGACCGGCGCCATGAGCGCCTATCTGGCCAGGCTCGCCTCCGGCAAGGCCTATCTCGGCCTGCGCGATTTCGGCAAGAAGCTGACATCCTATCTCGGCAAGCGCGCCGACCGCGCCATCACCCGGGCGGTCGAGCATGCGCGCGGCTACGTCACCGGCGGCACCCTGTTCGAGGAACTCGGCTTCTACCACATCGGCCCCATCGACGGGCACAATCTCGAACATCTGATCCCGGTGCTGAAGAACGTGCGCGACAACGGCAAAGGCCCGGTGCTGGTCCATGTCGTGACCCAGAAGGGCAAGGGCTACGCGCCGGCGGAGGCCGCGGCCGACAAATATCACGGCGTCAACAAGTTCGACGTCATCACCGGCGCGCAGGCCAAGGCGCCGGCCAACGCGCCCGCCTACACCAAGGTGTTCGCCGAAAGCCTGATCCAGGAAGCGCGTGAGGACGACCGTATCGTCGCCATCACCGCCGCCATGCCGAGCGGCACCGGCCTCGACCTGTTCGGCGAGGTGTTCCCGAAGCGGACCTTCGATGTCGGCATCGCCGAGCAGCATGCGGTGACCTTCGCCGCCGGGCTGGCCACCGAAGGCTACAAGCCCTTCGCCGCCATCTATTCCACCTTCCTGCAGCGTGCCTACGACCAGGTCGTCCACGACGTTGCGATCCAGAAATTGCCGGTGCGCTTTCCCATCGACCGCGCCGGTTTCGTCGGCGCCGACGGCGCCACCCATTGCGGCGCTTTCGACACCACCTTCCTCGCTACGCTGCCGGGCTTCGTCGTCATGGCCGCCGCCGACGAGGCGGAACTACGCCATATGGTGCGCACCGCGGCTGCCTATGATGACGGCCCGATCGCCTTCCGCTATCCGCGCGGCAACGGCGTCGGCGTCGACATGCCGGAGCGCGGCTCGCTGCTCGAAATCGGCAAGGGTCGTATTCTCAAGGAAGGGACCAAGGTCGCCCTGCTTTCCTTCGGCACGCGGCTGCAGGATTGCCTTCTGGCCGCCGAGGAACTCGGCGCGGCGGGCCTGTCCACCACCGTCGCCGACGCCCGCTTCGCTAAGCCGCTGGACAAAGATCTCATCCGCCGCCTCGCCCGCTCGCACGAAGTGCTGGTGACCGTGGAGGAGGGCGCGATTGGCGGTTTCGCCAGCCAGGTGCTGCATTTCCTCGCCCACGAAGGCCTGCTGGAAAGCGGCCTCAAGGTGCGCCCGCTGGTACTGCCGGACGCGTTCACCGACCACGCGAAACCCGAAAAGATGTATGCCGATGCCGGCCTGGATTCGGTGGGTATCGTGCGCACGGTCTTCGCGACGCTCGGCCGTGGCGTTCAGGCGCAGCGTGCCTGAATCAGGACTTCAAGACCCTGAATCGTTTTGCCGGCTTCCGGATGTAACCATCTGTTAACGCTCCCGTTTGGCGGTTCGCTTACCCTGTCTATTGGCCGATTTTCAACGGCGCCCTGCTAGAAGCTCGAGCCAGGCAGGGAGATAACAAAAGTGAAAACGCTTCTGTGCGGCATGGCGCTTTTGGCGGGCATGGCCGCGCCGGCGACAGCCGAAACGCGTTACGACCGCAACCTTGAAAAGGCGGTGCTGGATATCGTCGCCGGCAAGATGGGCAACATCCGCGGCGCCTTCTCCTACAGGCAGGTTCCTCAACTCGTCATGGTGCCGGAAGCGACGACGCCGGCTGTGCCGGCGCCGGTCGAGCCGTCGCGCAGGGAAGCTTCCGGCAATGATGGCCTGACGCCGGCCGTCGAGCGCCGGGTTTCGCGAACCGTATTTTAGAACCACATATCGCGCACGCAGCGGCCGTCGCGAGGCAGGTCGTCATAGGTATCGAGGCCGTCGAAATGGTCGATCGGCAGGTCGGCGACGTCCTCGGGCGGCGCCAGCCTGACATTGACGGCGATGCGCGTGCGGCCGCTCTTGCCGGAACGCAGGCCGCGCCAGGCGACGACGCAGGCGCAGGTCGGACAGAACAGGATCTCCAGCGAAGGTTCGGCCACCCCGGCGCGCGTATAGGATTTCACCGGCCCGGCGACGCGAATGCGCTCGTCGACATAGTCATAGGCCCAGAGCGTGCCGTAGCGGCGGCAGAGCGTGCAGTTGCAGGCGGTGATTCCGCCGGGATCTCCTTCCAGCGTCCAATGGACCGCGCCGCAATGACAGGTACCCTTCAGCATCGCCACCTCCACCGACTGACGAACGGCCCGTTCCTGTCCACATTCTGCAGCCTGTCGCCCGATATTCAAACCCATTGCGTTCGCGCCCGGCTTTCGCCAATGAAGGCCGATGAGTTCCCCTTTGCCAGCCAGCCAGCGCCAGCGGCTCGACGAATTGCTCGTCGGGCGCGGCCTGTTCGCCAGCCGCTCGCGTGCCCGCGACGCGATCGAGCGCGGCACGGTAACGGTTGACGGCATCGTTGCCCGCAAGCCCGGCCAGGCTGTCGCGCCGGACTGCCTGGTCGCCATCGACGATCCGGCGCAGGCCTATGTGTCGCGCGCGGCATTGAAGCTGATCGCCGGCCTCGATCGTTTCGGCCTCGATCCTTCCGGAAGCGAGGCGCTCGACATCGGCGCCTCGACCGGCGGCTTCACCCAGGTGCTGCTCGAGCGCGGCGCGGCGCATGTCACGGCGATCGATGTCGGCCACGGCCAGATGCATCCCGACATTGCCGGTAACCCGCGTGTGACGGTGATCGAGGGGCTGAACGCCCGCGACCTGACGGCGGCCGATCTCGGCGGCCGCGCTCCCGCTTTCCTGGTCTGCGACGTCAGCTTCATCTCGCTGAAGCTGGCGCTGCCGCCGGCGCTGCAATTGGCGGGCGAGGGCGCCAGGGCAATTCTTCTGGTCAAGCCGCAATTCGAGGCCGGGCGCGAGGCCATCGGCAAGGGCGGCCTGCTCAGGCAGCCAGAAGACGCTGAGCGCATTGCTGTCAGCTTGGCTGATTGGCTTGCCGGCATTCCCGGCTGGCGGGTGCTCGGGCTGCACCCGTCGCCGATCGAAGGCGGCGACGGCAACCGCGAGTTCCTGCTCGCCGCCATAAAGGATGCGGGGTCGCGATGAGCACACGCTTCACCATCGCCAGACTGGGCTCGCAAGGCGACGGCATCGCCAACGCCGAGGGCGGGGAGGTCTTCATCCCCTTCACGCTGCCGGGCGAGACGGTCACGGCCGCGCGCCAGAGGGATCGCGCTACGTTGATGTCGGTGTTGGAAGCCTCGCCGCTCAGGATCTATCCGGCCTGCCGTCATTTCACCGAATGCGGCGGCTGCGCGCTGCAGCATTACGAGGCTGAAGCCTACCGGCAATGGAAGCGCGAGAAGGTCGTGCAGGCGCTGAAGGCCAAGGGCATAGCTTGCGAGATCGCTGCGCTGGTGCCGTGCGCGCCGCACACCCGCCGCCGCGTCACCTTCAGTGCCAGGCGCACCGATGCCGGCATGCTGCTCGGCTTCGTGCGCGCCCTGTCCTCCGAGATCATCCCGATCGAGGAATGCCCGATCTCGCTGCCGGCGATTGTTTCGGCGCTCGATAAATTGTGTGCTCTGGCCGGATTGGTCTGCGCCACGCCGAAGGCGTTCCATATGACGGTGACCGTCACGGCTTCGGGCCTCGACATTGCCGTCCATGATGCCGGCAAGCTCGGCGACCACCAGCGCCGCATCGCGTCGAATTTCGTCATGGCCGAGGGGCTGGCGCGGCTTTCCGTCGACGGCGAGATCGTCGTCGAACCGAAGAAGCCGGTGGTGCAGTTCGGATCCGTCGCCGTCGCCGTGCCGCCCGGCGCCTTCCTGCAGGCGACGGAAGCCGCCGAGCAGGCGATGGCGGACCTTGTCGGCCAGCACCTGTCGCGCGCCAGGAAAGTCGCGGACCTGTTTGCCGGCTGCGGCAGCTTCGCGCTGCGGCTTGGCGTGAAGTCGGAGGTCCATGCCGTCGAAGGCGATGCCGCAGCGCTCGCCGCACTCGACCGCGCCTTTCGTTTCGCCGGTGGCCTGAAGCGGGTGACCAGCGAACGCCGCGACCTTTTCCGCAGACCGCTGACCTTCAAGGAGCTGAACGCTTTCGACGGAGTGGTCTTCGATCCGCCGCGCGCCGGCGCCGAGGACCAGTCGAAGCAGATCGCCCGTTCCGACGTGCCGCTGGTCGCCGCAGTCTCCTGCAATCCGGCGACGCTGGCGCGGGATTTGCGGATTCTTCTCGATGGCGGCTACACGCTGAAGACTGTCACCCCAATCGACCAGTTTCTGTGGTCGTCGCATGTCGAGGCCGTGGCGCTTTTGGAGAAGCCGAAGCGGCGACGGTAGCCTTGCCGGTTGCAGCTCACTTCACTCAAATGGCGACTTGCCTTACGAGCTCGGCAAACGTTTCGCCGTGCCGCCGCGCTGGTTGATCGAAACCCAGCTGTTCGGGTTCTGCTGCGACTGCCGTTTCAGGAAATAATAGCCGGTGGCGTTCCAGGGGCGGATCTCGTCGACCAGATTGTCCAGGACGAGATCGCCCTTGTCGGTCTTCACCGTCAGGATGGTGTGGCCCTCATCGTGAAGGTCACGCACCACCGTCATCAGCAGCGCCTGCCGGGGAAATCCCGCTTCCTGGAGAAGCTTGCGCTTGTAGAGCGCGTAGATCTTGCAATCGCCCTTGCCGTCCACCGGATAGTCCCAGTGGTCCATCATCGTGCCCCAGTGGTCGTAATTGCTGACGGGCTTGATGGAGCGGTTCGCCTTCTGGTTGATCTGCTTGAGGATGCTCATGTTCTGCGCGGTCAGCTTGACGCTCGTGGCAGGCAAAGCGCGCACCTTGCACTCTTTCGGCCGGCGATGGCAGAAATCGAGCCAGCCGTAGGGGACGCTGGTGCTGCCGCCGACGGTGGCGTAGCTCGCAGCAGGTCGTGTCGTCGTTAGCTTGAACAGCGACGACTGCGCCGCTGCAGGGCCTATTTGCAGCGAAGTCGCACCTATCAACGAAACAAAACCAAGGAGGAGGGAAGAGGTCAGGACACCAGGGGAACGCTGCATTGCCGACACCACCGCAACGAGAAGACTGGCGAGAAGCTAATGCGCAAACGCCCGCCCCGCCAATTAAACAATTAATAATGTCCTAACACGATTGTGTCTGGCGTAAGGCAGAGGCTGCCCCTCTTCACGAGCTGGCATCAATCCGAGCGTGGCACTGCCGCGCTTCGGCGAGTACGCTCGCGCCCATATCTTCAAGTGTTTTTGGCCCGCCAGCATGCTGTAGGATTCCAAACACGTCTTGCGGCCGTATCGGTGAAGGCCGGCGTCGATTTCAAATCAACGCCCTCTGGCGCGTTCTCGGATTTGGACATGATGGCTACACGCTCGAGTGAAATGTCTTTGGCAGACGATTCTACCGGAACGGCGCCAACCCCTCAAATCCTCGTCCCGCCGACCGTCATCTGGTTCATCCGCAGATGCGGCTGGCCGACGCCGACCGGCACGCCCTGTCCGGCCTTGCCGCACATGCCGATGCCGCTGTCGAGCTTCATGTCGTTGCCGATCATGCTGACGCGGTGCATGGCGTCCGGCCCGTTGCCGATCAGCATCGCGCCCTTGATCGGCTGCGTCACCTTGCCGTTCTCGATCATGTAGGCCTCGGTGCAGCCGAACACGAACTTGCCCGACGTGATATCGACCTGGCCGCCGCCGAAGGAGACGGCGTAAATGCCGTTCTTGACCGAGGCGATGATCTCCTCCGGCTCCATGTCGCCCGCGGTCATGTAGGTGTTGGTCATGCGCGGCATCGGCTGGTGCGCATAGCCCTCGCGGCGGCCGTTGCCGGTCGCCTTCATGCCCATCAGCCGCGCGTTCTGGCGGTCCTGCATATAGCCGACCAGTTTGCCGTCCTGGATCAAGACGTTGCGCGCCGAAGGCGTTCCTTCGTCGTCGACGGTGAGCGAGCCGCGCCGCTCGGGGATGGTGCCGTCGTCGACCACGGTGACACCCCTGGCCGCCACTTGGCTACCCATCAGGCCGGCGAAGGCCGATGTCTTCTTGCGGTTGAAGTCGCCTTCGAGCCCGTGGCCGACGGCCTCGTGCAGCATCACCCCCGGCCAGCCGCTGGACAGCACGATGTCGAAGGTGCCCGCCGGCGCCGGGACCGCTTCCAGATTGACCAGTGCCTGCCGCAGCGCCTCGTTTGCCGCATGCTTCCAGCTCTCCTCGCCGACGAACTCGCCGAAACTCTTGCGGCCGCCCATGCCGTAGGAGCCGCTCTCCTGCCGGTCGCCATCGCCGACCACGACGGAAACGTTGATCCGGACCAGCGGGCGGATGTCGCGCACGATCTGTCCGTCGCCGCGCACGATCTCGACATGCTGCCACGAGGCGGCGAGCGAGGCCGTCACCTGGCGCACGCGCGCATCCTTCGCACGCAGCCAGCCGTCGATCTCCTGCAACAGCTTGGCCTTGGCCTCGAAGGAAGGCGAGGGGATCGGGTTCTCGTCGCCATAGAGGTGGCGGTTGGTGCGGGCGGGCGCTCCGGCCAATGTGCCGGAATAGCCGCCCTTGACCGCCGAGACGGCGTCGGCCGCGCGCAGCAGCGAGGCTTCGGAGAGATCGCTGGAATGCGCATAGCCGCTGGCCTCGCCGGCCACGGCGCGCAGGCCAAACCCCTGGTCGGTGTTGAAATTGGCCGTCTTCAGCCGGCCATTGTCGAACATCAGCGCTTCGCTCTCGCTGTATTCGAGGAACAGCTCGCCGTCGTCGGCGCCCTTGATGGTCTCGGCGACGATCTCCTTGACGCGATCGTCGGAAATGTCGAATTGGCCGATCAGGCTGTTCATGGCAAATCCATTCTTGGAAACAAATCGTTCCTCGGCATGTAGGCGCGAAGCCGCCGTCGCACAATCGTCAACAAGGCCAAGTCGGCGATTGCCCCGCCATCACTTGCCGTTGACGAAGTCCTTGATGTTGGCGGCCATCGCGTTCCAGTTGGAAAACTGCTCCTCGAGATTGGCCCTGGTGATGCCGCCGGCGAAGCTGACATCCATCCTGAAATTCGAACCGTCGCCGGCATAGGCCTTTACCCAGCGGTATTTCGCGTTCCAGACATTGGCCTGGTCGGCGGTCAGCGGGTCGGTGTAGCCGGTCGAGAATTGCAGCGACTTGCAGTTCTCGTGATCCTCGCAGCCATAGAAATAGATCACGTATTTGACGCCCTCGACCCGCCCGGAAAGCATCGGATCGCCATTGCCGTCCTTGTCCATCCTGGCCGAGCCGAAACCCTTGGCGATATCGAGGATCGCCGCCGGTTCCGGCTTCTGGAGGATTTCATCATCCTCTGCCCGCGCGGCCGAAACCGCAGCGACCAGCGCCAGACCGGTGACGAAAGCGGATAAATTCGCGCGCATTGAGCCTCCTGGCCGCCAAACGCGCATTCGCCACCGGACCTCAGCGTCAGGAGCGGCGCATGGGCAAGAAGATCAAGGTAGGGCGGCGAAACCTTCCGCAAAGCCCTTGAGGTCGACGGGAATGCCGATGCCTTCCTCGGGCGTCTGGAAGACGATGAAGGTGGCCGAGGTGCCGCTCTTCAGCGTGTCGAGCAGCGGCTTTTCGAGGATCACCTCGGCATAGCAGCCATCCTGGAAGCAGCGCACGAAATAGGCGCGACCGATATCCTTGCCATCGACATTGAGACCGAGGCCGTTGGGAAGCAGCACGCCGAGCGGCGCCAGCACGCGCAGGATCTCGGCCTTGTTGTCGGCGGTGCGCAGCACCACGACCGAAAGCCCCATTTCAGGGCGGTCCTCGGCGACGACGTTCTGCATCATCACGCATTGCTCGGAGGTAGCGCCTGCAGGCGTATCGCAGATGATCGACCACGCGCCATGCGTCGACTTCACCGTGCCGCTCGGCGGCGTGGCGTTGTTCGGCGAGGCAGCGGCGCCAACGGCTACGCCGACACCGAGCAAGGCGACGGCAAGGACGACCTTCGCCAGGGTTCTCGAAAGCCAGGAAGTCATAACGGCTCCATTGCGAATCACGGCACTTTAAGCCGCGCCGGGGCCAAGTAAAGGACGAGACCGCCGCCGGTCCGCCCCGATACCGGCAATTCCATGCTTTTCCAAAGCAAATTCGCCCGAATTGCGACCGTGGCGCATATAGCGCGGCGAGCGCCGAACACGGCCTTCGGCTTGCGCGCAAAAATGCCGCACGGTTTCCTCCGCTCCTTCCTTGCGGAGGGAAATAGAGTATGGTTTGAACCACCCTAGGGACAGACCGGGATTCCCAATCTCGGCATCGTCGATTATTGGTGCGATCGGATCGCGGGAAGTGGGAGACGAGAGGGCGATGAGGAAATTCCTGGCAAGCGCTGAATTCTTGGCAGGTGCGGCAGCTTCGGCCGTGCTCTTCTCCAGCGCGGCGGCCCGTGCCGACCAGCCGCGGCCATGGGAGATGACCTTCCAGGCTCCGGCCACCGACATGATGCGGCAGATCGAGCGGTTCGGGAACTACACCATGTGGTTCATCGTCCCGATCACCATCCTCGTTCTGCTGCTGCTGCTGGTTTGCATCGTCAAGTTCCGCGCCAGCGTCAATCCGGTGCCGTCCAAGACCAGCCACAACACGCTGATCGAAGTGATCTGGACGGTCGGGCCGGTGATCGTGCTTCTGCTTATCGCCATTCCCTCCTTCCAGCTGCTCACCGCGCAATACACCCCGCCGGAAGAAGCCAAGCTCACCGTCAAGGCGACCGGCAACCAGTGGAACTGGGATTATGAATACCAGGTCGACAAGACCTTCTCCTTCAACTCGGCGGTTCTCCAGGATGCCGACCGCGCCAAGGCCGGCAAGGAAGATCGCGGCCTCTATCCGCGCCTGCTCGCGGTCGACAACGAGCTGGTCGTACCGGTCAACACCTTGACCCGTGTGCTGATCACCGCCACCGACGTTATCCACTCCTTCGCCGTGCCGTCCTTCGGCATCAAGATGGACGCCGTGCCCGGCCGCACCAACGAGACCTGGTTCAAGGCGGAGAAGGAAGGCCTCTACTACGGCCAGTGCTCGCAGCTCTGCGGCAAGGACCATGCCTTCATGCCGATCGCCGTCCGCGTCGTGTCCGACGCGCAGTTCAAGACCTGGCTTGATACGGCCAAGACCGACGTGCCGGCTGCCAACAAGGCGCTGATGGCCGAGATCGATGGTACCAACAAGGTAGCGGCCGCCGGCAACTGATGCCGCGGGTTAGCAAGATTTAGGGAACGGAGCGGAACATGGCAGAGGCTGCAGCTCACGATCACGGCGACCACAGGCCGCATGGCTGGGTCCGCTGGGTCTACTCGACCAACCACAAGGACATCGGCACGCTCTACCTGATCTTCGCGATCATTGCCGGCATCATCGGCGGCGCGCTCTCGGTCGCCATCCGCATGGAGCTGCAGGAGCCGGGCATCCAGATCTTCAGCGGCCTGGCGCAGATGGTCTATGGCATGCAGGGCGACGCCGCCATCGACGGCGGCAAGAGCATGTACAACGCCTTCGGCGCCGCGCACGGCCTGATCATGATCTTCTTCATGGTCATGCCGGCGCTGATCGGCGGCTTCGCCAACTGGATGGTGCCGATCATGATCGGCGCGCCGGACATGGCCTTCCCGCGCATGAACAACATTTCCTTCTGGCTGCTGCCGCCGGCCTTCATCCTCTTGCTCTCCTCGATGTTCGTGCCGAGCGCGCCGGGCGCCTTCGGTGTCGGCGGCGGCTGGACGATCTATCCGCCGCTCTCGACCTCCGGCCAGCCCGGCCCTGCGATGGACCTCGCGATCCTGTCGATCCACATTGCCGGCGCGTCGTCGATCCTCGGCGCCATCAACTTCATCACCACCATTTTCAACATGCGCGCTCCCGGCATGACGCTGCACAAGATGCCGCTGTTCGCCTGGGCGGTGCTGATCACCGCCTTCCTGCTGCTGCTCTCGCTGCCGGTCCTGGCGGGTGCCATCACCATGCTGCTCACCGACCGTAATTTCGGCACCTCCTTCTTCGTGCCGGACAATGGCGGTGACCCGATCCTCTTCCAGCACCTGTTCTGGTTCTTCGGCCATCCCGAGGTGTACATCCTGATCCTGCCGGGCTTCGGCATCGTCAGCCATATCGTCTCGACCTTCTCGAAGAAGCCGGTGTTCGGTTATCTCGGCATGGCCTACGCCATGGTCGCGATCGGCGCCGTCGGCTTCATCGTCTGGGCGCACCACATGTATACGACCGGACTGTCGCTCGACACGCAGCGTTACTTCGTGTTCGCCACCATGGTCATCGCGGTGCCGACCGGCGTGAAGATCTTCTCCTGGATCGCCACCATGTGGGGCGGCTCGATCTCCTTCAAGCCGCCGATGCTGTGGGCGCTGGGTTTCATCTTCCTTTTCACCATCGGTGGCGTCACCGGCGTTCAACTGGCCAATGCCGGCCTCGACCGCTCGCTGCACGACACCTATTTCGTGATCGCCCACTTCCACTACGTGCTGTCGCTGGGCGCCGTGTTCGCGATCTTCGCCGGCTGGTACTACTGGTTCCCGAAGATGACCGGCTACATGTACTCGCCGGTGATCGCCAACACCCACTTCTGGGTGACCTTCGTCGGCGTCAACCTGATCTTCTTCCCGCAGCACTTCCTCGGCCTCGCCGGCATGCCGCGCCGTACCGTCGACTATCCGGATGCCTTCGCCGGCTGGAACATGGTCTCGTCCTACGGCTCCTACATCTCGGCCGTCGGTGTTGCGATCTTCCTCTACGGCGTGTTCGAGGCCTTCCAGAAGAAGCGCGTCGCCGGCGCCAATCCGTGGGGCGAGGGTGCCACCACGCTCGAATGGCAGCTGCCTTCGCCGCCGCCGTTCCACCAGTGGGAACAGCTGCCGAAGATCAAGTAAGCAGCGTCCCGACGCATACGAGGCCGCCGGCTTGTCCGGCGGTCTTGGCCAACGGAATGATGGACTTTAAGTACGCATGGCCCTTGCCGAAGACAGATTGATGGAGGAAGCGGGTTTTCGCATGTCGGAAGCGACCGCAGCCGATTTCTTCGCCCTGTTGAAGCCGCGCGTGATGTCGCTGGTCGTCTTCACGGCCTTTGTCGGCTTGGTCGCGGCGCCCGTCGCCATCAACCCGCTGCTGGCGATGATCGCCATCCTGGCCATTGCTATCGGCGCCGGCGCCTCCGGCGCGCTCAATATGTGGTACGACGCCGACATCGACGCGGTGATGACCAGAACCGCCGGGCGCCCGGTGCCGGCCGGCCGCGTCACGCCGGGAGAGGCGTTGAGCTTCGGTCTGGTCCTGTCGGTGCTGTCGGTGATGACGCTGGGCGTGCTGGTCAACTGGCTGTCGGCCGCGCTTCTCGCCTTCACCATCTTCTTCTATGCCGTCGTCTACACCATGTGGCTGAAGCGCTGGACGCCGCAGAACATCGTCATCGGCGGTGCCGCCGGCGCCATCCCGCCGGTGATCGGCTGGGCCGCGGTGACCGGCTCGGTCAGCCTCGAAAGCGTGATCCTGTTCCTGATCATCTTCCTGTGGACGCCGCCGCATTTCTGGGCGCTGGCGCTGTTCAAGTCCGACGACTATGCCCGCGCGGGCATCCCGATGATGCCGAATGTCGCTGGCCAAGCCTCCACCCGTCGGCAGATCTTTGCCTATGCGCTGATCCTGGCGCCGGTCGGCGTGCTGCCCTGGGCGCTCGGCTACACCACGGCCGGCTATGGGGTCGTCTCGGCGGTCCTCGGCGCGGGCTTCGTCTGGTATGCCTGGAAAGTGCTTGCCATGGCCGACGACGACCGCGCGATGAAGCCGGCCAAGGCCCTGTTCGGCTACTCGCTGCTCTATCTCTTCGCGATCTTTGCCGCCTATCTCGTCGACTGCGTGGTCGGGCGCGCCCTTATGATGGGGGGAGTATGATCGTGGCCGACAAGAAACTCGAACTGGTCACGCTGACCGAACGCCAGCAGAAGGCGCGCCGCAACCGCTCCATCGCCATCGGTGTCGCGCTGGCGGCATTGGTCGTCATCTTCTATGCCGCCACCATCGTGCGCTTCGGCCACACCGGGGCCAGCATCACCGGCTCCGGCCTGTTGGGAGGCGGCTGATGGGCGGCGAGACCGGCAGCAAGCCCCGCAAGGTGAACAACGGCATCGTCGCCGCCATCTGCCTCGCCTTCTTCACCGGCATGGTCGGCATGGCCTACGCGGCGGTGCCGCTCTACAAGATGTTCTGCCAGGTGACCGGCTATGGCGGCACCACGCAGCGCGCCGAAAAGCAATATGCCGGCCGCGTGCTCGACCGCGACATAACAATCCGCTTCGACGCCAACACCAACGGCATTCCGTGGCGGTTCGAGCCTGTCGCCCGCTCGGTGACGATCAAGATCGGCGCGACGGCGCAGGCGCATTACAGCGCCACCAACAAATTCGACCGCACCATCACCGGCCGCGCCTCGTTCAACGTGCAGCCGGAAATGGCCGGTGCCTATTTCAACAAGGTGGAGTGCTTCTGCTTCACCGACACGACGCTGAAGCCCGGCGAGACGCTGGACATGCCGGTCGTGTTCTATGTCGATCCAGACATCGTCAACGTGCCGGAACTCAAGGACTTGAAGACGATCACCCTGTCCTACACGATGTTCCCGGTCGAAAAGAAACAGCCGGTCGCCTCGTCGGCGCCGGCCGCTGGCAGCAGCAACAAAGTTCCAGATTCCGACGCAAGCCTCGGGGGTTGATATGGCAGACGCGCACGCAAAACCACAACACGACTACCATCTCGTCAACCCGAGCCCGTGGCCTTTCCTGGGATCCATCGGCGCGCTGGTCACCGCCATCGGCGGCGTCTGCCTGATGCAGTATCTGAAGGCCGGCAACTTCCCGGTCTTCGGCCACAACATCGCCAATCCATGGCTGTTCTTCATCGGCCTGATCATCGTGCTCTACACGATGTTCGCCTGGTGGTCGGACACCATCAAGGAAGCGCATGAGGGTCATCACACGCGCGTCGTGTCGCTGCACCTGCGCTACGGCATGATCATGTTCATCGCCTCGGAGGTGATGTTCTTCGTCGCCTGGTTCTGGGCCTTTTTCGACGCCAGCCTGTTCCCGGGCGAAGCCTCGCAATATGCCCGCGCCGCCTTCACCGGCGGCGTCTGGCCGCCGAAGGGGTTGGAGGTTCTCGATCCCTTCCACCTGCCGCTCTACAACACCATCATCCTGCTTCTGTCGGGCACGACGGTGACCTGGGCGCACCACGCGCTGCTGCATGGCGACCGCAAGGGTCTGATCAACGGCCTGGTGCTGACCGTCGGCCTCGGCATGCTGTTCACCATGGTGCAGGCCTACGAGTACATGCACGCCCCCTTCGCGTTCAAGGATTCGATCTACGGCGCCACCTTCTTCATGGCGACCGGCTTCCACGGCTTCCATGTCATCATCGGCACCATCTTCCTGCTCGTCTGCCTGGTGCGTGCGATGCGCGGCGACTTCACGCCGAAGCAGCATTTCGGCTTCGAGGCGGCCGCCTGGTACTGGCACTTCGTCGACGTGGTCTGGCTGTTCCTGTTCAGCGCGATCTATGTCTGGGCCTCGAACGGCGCGCTGATCGAAGGCCACTGATAAAAAGCAATCCGGGAAAGCGCGTGGCGATTTTTCCGGAATTTGCTTTCAGGAGTTTTGAAGGCGGCCGCGGCGACGTGGCCGCCTTCTTCTTTTCGGCGCAATGGCCGGCCATCGGTAGGTCATGTGGGCGAAAATTTCCTTGGCCATCTGCGCGTATCTGATCACCACAGGCTCACTGCTCGACAGGGGTATGTGGCCCGGACAGACGGTCGATCTGGTGCGTGTCGAGAAATCGCAACGGCAGTTGCAACTGATCGGCGGCGGCCAAATCCTGCGCCGCTACAGCATCGCGCTCGGCGGCGATCCGGTCGGCCACAAGCACCGCAAGGGTGACGGGCGAACGCCGGAGGGGCGCTATGTGCTCCAGGCGGCCTCATCATGATCCACGGCCAACCGAACGGTTTCGGCTGGCTGGGCAGGGTGCTTCAAATGGTCGACTGGACCGACGGCTGTATTGCGGTTACGAACCCCGAGATGGATGAAATCTGGACAAGGGTGGCCGACGGCACACCGATCGAGATCATGAAATGAGCGAAGATCTCTAAAATGAGTGAAGACAAGGCGATCTGGCCACCCATAGATCCGATCTCGGCCGGCCTGCATGGCCGCTGCCCGCGCTGCGGCGAAGGCAAGCTGTTCTCCAGTTTCCTCATCGTCGGCAAGCGCTGCTACAATTGCGGGCTCGACTATTCCTTCGCCGATGCGGGCGACGGACCGGCGGTGTTCGTCATCCTGATCATCGGCTTCGTCGTCGTCGGCCTCGCATTGTGGATGGAGGTGACGTTCAGTCCGCCGCTCTGGCTGCACTTCATGTTGTGGATACCGCTGGCGCTGGTGCTGTGCCTGACGGCGCTGCGCCTGATCAAGGGCGTGCTGATCACCTTGCAGTATTCGAAGAGAGCCTCCGAGGGCAGGCTGGATTCCAACGAATGAGCGAGACGACCAGTTTGGTTGCCGGCCGTTCACGGCCCCGCACGGCGTTGCTGCTTGGCCTCGGCCTTGTTCTGTTCGCCGTCCTGATCGGGCTCGGCACCTGGCAGGTTCAGCGCCTGCATTGGAAGGAAGGCCTGCTCGCAACCATCGATATGCGCACGCATTCCGCACCGCTGGCTCTAGCGGACGTCGAGAAGGAATTCGCCGCTTCCCATGATGTCGATTACACGCCGGTGACGGTGACCGGCACTTTCCTGCACCGGGGCGAGCGGCACTTCTTTTCCACCTGGCAAGGCGACAGCGGCTTCAACGTCTACACGCCCCTGCAGCTCGAGGATGGCCGCTTCGTGCTCGTCAACCGCGGCTTCGTTCCCTACGATCTCAAGGATCCTTCCAAGCGCCGACAGGGCGAAATTGCCGGCAAAGTGACCCTGACCGGGCTTGCCCGCAATCCGCTGCCTGGAAAACCGTCGATGATGCTTCCCGACAATGACGTCGCCAAGAACATCTTCTACTGGAAGGACCGCGACGTCATGGCGGCGACCGCCGGCCTGCCGGCGGGGTTCGTGCTGGTGCCGTTCTTCATCGATGCCGACAAGACGCCGAACCCTGGCGGCCTGCCGGTCGGAGGCGTCACCATCATCGACCTGCCGAACAACCACCTGCAATATGCGGTCACCTGGTATGGCTTGGCCGCCGCCCTTGCGGCGGTGCTTATCCTCAGGCTTCGCCGCCCAGCGAATGAAGCGTGAAGCCTGCTGCTCTTGACAGGGCAGGGGTGTGCACCTCATTTCGCCTTGAGCAATTCCAGGAAAAGTGTGAGCGGCTTTCCGTCCGGAATTGCGTCAAAACAAAGAGATCGATTCCGACCAACCGGCCCGTTTTAATGACTGAGAAAAAGCCACCGCTGACGATCAGGCTCTGCCAGCCACGCGGCTTTTGCGCCGGCGTCGACCGTGCCATCCAGATCGTCGTGCTGGCGCTGAAGAAATACGGCGCGCCGGTCTATGTCCGCCACGAGATCGTGCACAACCGTTACGTCGTCGAAGGGCTGCAGAGCCTGGGCGCGGTCTTCATCGAGGAACTGTCCGAGATTCCGCCGGAGCATCGCCAGTCGCCGGTGGTCTTTTCCGCGCATGGCGTGCCGAAGTCGGTGCCGGCGGATGCCGAGGCGCGCAACCTTTTCTACCTCGATGCCACGTGCCCGCTCGTCTCCAAGGTGCACAAGCAGGCGATGCGCCACCAGCGGCTCGGTCGCCATGTGCTTTTGATCGGCCACGCCGGGCACCCCGAAGTGATCGGCACGATGGGCCAGTTGCCGCAAGGCGCCGTGACGCTGATCGAGACCGAGGCCGATGCGGCGCGCTTCGTGCCGGTCGACGCTTCGGCCCTTGGCTTCGTCACCCAGACAACCTTGTCGGTCGAGGACACCGCCGGCATCATCCGGGCGCTCCAGGAGCGGTTTCCCGAATTGCACGCGGCCGCGGCCGAATCGATCTGCTACGCCACCACCAACCGCCAGGAAGCGGTGAAGGAGACGGCGGCGGGCGTCGATCTTTTCCTTATCGTCGGTGCTCCCAATTCGTCCAACTCGCGTCGCCTTGTCGAAGTGGCGGAGCGCGCGGGTGCCACGATGTCGCTTCTCGTGCAGCGCGCCGCTGAAATTCCGTGGGATGAGATCGCGGGGATCGGTACGCTCGGCCTGTCGGCCGGCGCATCGGCGCCGGAGATCATCGTCGATGAGATCATCGACGCGTTCCGCCAGCGTTTCGACGTCACCATCGATCTGGCCATCACGGCCACGGAAACGGAGGATTTTCCGGTGATGCGGGTTTTGCGCGATGTCGAACTGACGGCGGCCGACATGGCCTTCGTCAATGGAGCGGCGTGAAACCGGATGGCCGTCTACACCGACGTCAATGAGAACGAACTCAGCGCGTTCCTCAAAGCCTATCCGGTGGGCGAATTGCTCTCCTACAAGGGCATCGCCGAAGGCACCGAGAATTCCAATTTCCTGGTTCACGCCTCGACCGGCTCCTACATCCTGACGCTCTACGAGAAGCGCGTCGACAAGGCCGACCTGCCGTTCTTTCTCGGCCTGATGGGCCATCTCGCCAGGAAGGGCATTTCCTGCCCGCTGCCGGTCACCGCCGATAACGGCACCGTGATCGGCACGCTCGCCGGCCGGCCCGCCGTCATCATCACCTTCCTCGAAGGCCTGTCGTTGCGGCGGCCGACGGCCGCGCATTGCGCGGAAGTCGGCAAGGCGCTCGCCAGCCTCCATCTTGCCGGCCAGGATTTTCAGATGAGACGGCCGAACGCGCTGGCGATCGACGGCTGGCGCAAGCTCTGGACGGCCTCGCGCGACCGCGCCGACGAGGTCGAGCCGGGCCTGGCGGCCGAGGTCGATGCCGACTTTGGCGATTTCGAGCGCAACTGGCCGACCGGCCTGCCGCGGGGCATCATTCATGCCGATCTGTTCCCGGACAATGTCTTCTTTCTCGGCGAGAAGCTGTCCGGGCTGATCGACTTCTATTTCGCCTGCGACGACCTCTACGCCTATGATGTCGCCACCTGCCTCAACGCCTGGTGCTTCGAGAAGGATTTTTCCTTCAACCTGACCAAGGGGACGGCGCTGCTCGCCGGCTACCAGTCGGTGCGGCCGCTTCAGGGTGACGAGAAGGCGGCGCTGCCGATGCTGGCGCGCGGCTCGGCGCTGCGCTTCATGCTGACCCGCCTCTATGACTGGCTGACCATTCCGGATGGCGGGCTGGTGATGAAGCGCGATCCGACCGAATATATCCGCCGCATGCGCTTTCACCGCGCGATCCGATCTCCTTCCGAATACGGGCTGACATGAGCAAGCACGTTGAAATCTTCACCGACGGCGC
The DNA here is from genome assembly GCF_006439495.1 of Mesorhizobium sp. B3-1-8. Classification (NCBI taxonomy): domain Bacteria; kingdom Pseudomonadati; phylum Pseudomonadota; class Alphaproteobacteria; order Hyphomicrobiales; family Phyllobacteriaceae; genus Mesorhizobium; species Mesorhizobium sp. B3-1-8. Next base: position 12,816 of record NZ_VFTK01000044.1, on the reverse strand, counting down.
CTGCTCCGGCAACCCGGGGCCGGGCGGCTGGGGCGCGATCCTGCGCTTCAATGGCGTTACCAGGGAATTGTCGGGCGGCGAAGCCGAGACCACCAACAACCGCATGGAGCTGCTTGCCGCCATCACCGCGCTCGATGCGCTGAAGGAGCCTTGCACGGTCGATCTCTACACCGACAGCAAATACGTCATGGACGGTATTTCCAAATGGATCCATGGCTGGAAGAAAAACGGCTGGAGGACCGCCGACAAGAAGCCGGTGAAGAACGGCGAGCTATGGCAGGCGCTGGACGCAGCCAACCGCCGCCACAAGGTGACCTGGAACTGGGTCAGGGGCCATGCCGGCCATTCCGAAAACGAACGCGCCGACGAACTCGCGCGCGAAGGCATGGCGCCGTTCAAGAAAGGCTCGGCAGTGTCTGCAACGCCGAAGCCGGCAGCGGCGCCGAAGCCGACCACACCGGCAAGGCCGTCGGCAACCCCAAGGGCACGTCGCTCCACACAGAGCTATTGATTTCGGCAGGCTGGCTTGCACTCTGACCGGAGAAGCATGTCGTGCCGATAGCCTATTACATCACACACCCGCAGGTGCGCATCGACGCCGACGTTCCGGTGCCTGGATGGAGATTGTCCGACGTCGGCCGGGCGAGGGCGGTCGCCATGCTCGACCAGCCCTGGGTTGGCTCGATCGGCCGCATCGTGTCGTCCGCCGAACGCAAGGCGATCGAAACCGCGGAAATCCTGGCGGGACGTCTTCATCTTGCGGTCGAGGTGCGCGAGCGGACGCACGAGAACGACCGGTCGGCAACCGGCTTCCTGCCGCCGCCGGAATTCGAAGCGGTCGCCCGATCAGTTCTTCGCCAGGCCGCACGAGAGCATCCGAGGCTGGGAACGGGCTATCGATGCGCAGGGCCGGATCGTCAGCGAGGTCGAAGCGGCGCTTACGACCGGTGAAGCCGACATCGCCTTCGTCGGCCATGGCGGCGTCGGAACGCTGTTGCTCCTCCATCTCAGTGGACGGGAAATCAGCCGCGAGGCGGATCAGCCGGCAGGCGGCGGCAATTACTTCGCCTGGGATATCGGCTCACGCCGCTTGATCCATGGTTGGCTGCCGATCGACTGGCCAGCAGCGCGGAGCCTCTGATTGTCGGCTGAACTCAGAGAAGCAGCAGCACCATTGATTGCATCTCCGAAAAGGGAGTATTATTTACTACCATAGAGCAAGGATAGCACCCCATGCCAAACGTGGAAAAGTTAAGCGTAGCCGTCACGACGCAACAGGCGGCCGTCATGCGCGAAGCTGTGGAAGCTGGCGAATACGCGACAGCCAGCGAAATCGTGCGCGAAGCGATGCGGGACTGGTTGGCCAAGCGCGAACTTCGGAAAGAGGATGTGCGGCGGCTTCAGCGCTTGTGGGACGAAGGGAAGGCAAGCGGAAAACCGGAGACTTTGGACTTCGATACCTTGCGAAGGGAAGCGCGGCAGAAGCTGAAGGACGCTTCACCAAATGGTCGTTAGGATAGTCTGGTCGCCAACGGCAAAAGCCGACCTGATCGATATCTATACCACTATAGGCGCCGAGAACTTAAAGGCAGCGGACCACTACTACGAATGGATCGAGGATCGAGTTGCACAACTCGTGGATCAGCCACGCATGGGCGTCAGACGCCCCGACATTCGCCCTTCGGCGCGAATGCTTGTCGCGGCTCCGTTTTTGCTCCTTTACGAAACGGTCCCAGATACGGACAGCGGTCCGGTCGATTTGGTGGAGATCGTACGCGTTGTCGACGGTCGCAGGGATTTGAACCGTCTCTTCTGACCAATCACCGTATCAGCAGCGCCGTCGAGAACATGCCGAGCGCGAACACCGTGTGCGCCACGAGGTTGAGCGCGCGCACCTTCGTCGGATTGGGGAGCTTGGATGCCGCCCAGCCGGCGCCCATGCCGGGCGCCAGCAGGAACCAGCCGGCCCCGACGGTGACGATGCCGAGGATGAAGGCCGGCAGGAAGGTCGGCGTCGCCAGCCAGCCCGCGCCCGCCAACGCCACGAGGATTGCGCCGTAAAGGATGCCGACCAGGTAGTGAAAAACCCAGCCCAGCGCCTTTTCATGCGCATAGGGCGCGGCCTTGCCGATATCGTCATGGAAGACCTTTTCGGGCAGATGCCGAACCCAGCGCCCGACCATACCCCAATTGGGCAAAGGCTGGCCGATCGCCTTGTTGAGGACGATCGCCCAGATATCCATGAACACGGTGGCGCCGATGCCGATCGCCACAGCGCGCCAGATTGTGTCGAGCATCAGAGCATGATCCCGAACCGGAGGTCAGCGCACGCAAAAAGTGGGAACCGGTTTTCGGACAAGATCATGCTCCAACAAAGAGTGAGATCAGGATGGCGGATCAACGAAACGTCATCCTGATCTAGAGCTGCTCGAGGATTTTTGCCGCGCCGCTCTCGTCGACGCCCGGCTTGGTTTCGACGTTGATCGCGACGACCTTGCCGTCGTCGACGATCATCGAAAAGCGCTTCGAGCGCAGACCCATGCCGGCTGCGGAAAGATCGTTGTCGAGCCCTACCGACTTGGCGAAATCGCCGCTGCCGTCGGCGAGGTAGAGGATCTTGCCTTCGCCGCCGGAGAAGCGCGCCCAGGCGCCCATGACATGCACGTCGTTGACCGAAACGACGGCTATAGTGTCGACGCCGCGCGCAAGAATGGCGTCATGGTTTTCCAGATAGCCCGGCAAATGGTTGTTGCTGCAGGTCGGCGTGAAAGCGCCGGGAACACCGAACAGCACGACCTTCTTGCCGGCGAAGATCTCCTTGCCCTTTATATCCTTCGCGCCATCAGCGGTCATCGTCTTGAAGGTCACGTCGGGCAGTTTTTCGCCAACCGAAATGGTCATGGGGAGAGCCTCGCTTGGGGGAGATGGGAAAGGACTGACGCCTTCGATATCGGACTGCGCGGCGGCCAGCAACCTCTCACAGCAAGTCCAGGAAAAGTGTCTAGCGGTTTTCCGTCCGGAATTGCGGCTCAAAGAGCAATTCCAGGAAAAGTGTGTAGCGGTTTTCCGTCCGGAGTTGCTGCTTAAAGAGGCGCTGGATCAAGGGAAAGGCAGCAGCCCGTCCACCGAACCCTCGGCACTGGTCAGCGTGTAATAGAGCCCACCATCGGTCGGCGTCGCCGACGGCCGGTCGAGGATCGGCACGGTGAAGACGAGCTTGCCGTCCTTCTCGCTGCGCACCGGCGCGCCGAACATGTAGTCCCGCTCGCCGGCGATGAAGAAGTCGACGGATTCCGGATTGCCTGGCGACTGCGCCTGGACGACAAGGGTTTCGTGGTCGCCGGGCAGCACGCTGACGCCGAAATCGGACCGGGCCGGAGAGGGCAACGTCGCGAGCGCGGTTTTCACCAATGCGGCGTCGGTGGCGTTGTCGGGATCGGCCCCAGGATCGACGCTGAGCCGGGTCTGCACCGGAATGCAGATCGTCTCGCAGATGCCCAGGAAGACATGGGCGTCGATGGTCGCCGGCTGGTCGGGCGAAGACAGCGTGAAGGTCACCGGCAGCGACACCGGACGGTCGTACCCGGCCCATTTGCCGTAGCCGTCGTCATGCCGCTGCGGCGGCGGGAACGACAATTGGGCGTCTGAGATGTTGGTGCTGCCGGATATGTCGAGCTGCGGCGGCACGCCGGCGTCGCCCGGATCGCGCCAATAAGTCTTCCAGCCGGGCTTCAGCGCGATGTCGAGCACCCCGTGGATCTTGCCGGCCTCGTCGGGCTTGCCGGTGGTCACCAGCCGAACCTTGCCGCCTTCACTGTTGTACCAGATTGAGGAGGAGGCCTCTGCCGGGAGGCTTGCAGCCCACCCGAAAACGACGCCGAGAACCAGTATTTTTATGTATCGCATGGCGGTGATTTGACCGTCCGTTCTTGGCCGCGCAATGACTTCATCGCTCTCCCGGTATCATATTTGCGTTACATCGGGGACTGGCACCATCTTTTCGGCGCAGCCGAAACGCGTTACGCTCAGCCCATGGACTTGCTGCGCCACAAGAAGTCGACCGCCGGACGCGGTTTTCTCGACGACCAGTTCCTGATTGCCATGCCTGGCATGAAGGACGACCGTTTCGCGCGCTCTGTCATCTACATCTGCGCCCACAGCGACGAGGGCGCGATGGGCCTGATCATCAACCAGACGCAGCAGATGCTGTTTCCGGACCTGCTTGTGCAGCTCGGCATCATGAACGAGCAGGAAGCGATCCGCCTGCCGGCGCATACGCGCGATTTCGTCGTGCGCAACGGCGGGCCCGTCGACCGCAGCCGCGGCTTCGTGCTGCATTCGGGCGACTATCGCGTGGAATCCTCGCTCAATGTCTCCGACGACGTCTGCCTGACGGCAACCGTCGACATCCTGCGCGCCATCTCGACCGGCCGTGGCCCGCGCCATGCGCTGATGGCGCTCGGCTATTCCGGCTGGGGGGCCGGCCAGCTCGAAACGGAGATCGCCGAGAACGGCTGGCTCACCTGTCCGGCGACGCCCGAGCTTCTCTTCGACACCGACATCGAGCGCAAATACGGCCGTATCCTTGCCTCGATCGGTATCGACCTTGCCCATCTCAGCGCCGCCGCGGGACACGCCTGAAGCCCAACGCTCGCGGTTGGCAGGAACGCTCGCGACTTTGTCATCCTCGGGTCAAGCCCGAGGATGACGAAGCGATGGGCCTCTAATGCATGTCGCGTAAAAGTGTGTAGCGGTTTTGCGATAACGACATGCATGACAACAAAGGGCTTAAAGCGCGTCGCCTGAATCCGCTTCAGCGCGACGCGCTTTAAGCCTGCGTCAGCGGATACTGCTCTTTCAGCGTCTTCAGCACCTGGTCGCCGGGCATCGGCGCACCGAACATGAAGCTCTGGACATATTCGCAGCCCATCTGGCGCAGCTCCAGCGCGTCGCTTTCGTCCGAAATGCCTTCCGCCACGACCGAAAGCCCAAGCTCATGCGCCATGTTGACCATGGATTTGAGCAGCACCGCGCGCTTCGGCGTGGCGTCGTCGACGAAGCTCTTGTCGATCTTGATCGTGTCGAAGGGGAAGCGCGTCAGATAGGAGAGCGAGGAATAGCCGGTGCCGAAATCGTCGAGCGACAGCCCGATGCCGAGTTGCTTCAGCTTGCTCAGCACATGCGCGGTCTGCTCGGGATTGTCCATCACCAGCGATTCGGTGAGTTCCAGCCGGAAGCAGCGCGGCTTCAGATTGGCACGCGCGATGACGGAGCGGACGTCGCTGACGAGGTCGCGGCGGATGAGCTGGCGGCTCGACAAATTGACCGAGACCGAGAGCGGCGCGTCGCCGATCTGCTTCTGCCAGGAGGCTAGGTCTTCGGCCGCCTGCTGCATGGCGAACAGGCCAAGCTGCACGATCAGTCCGCAATTCTCGGCCACCGGAATGAAGTCCCCCGGCGGGATCATGCCGCGGCGCGGGTGGTCCCACCGAAGCAGCGCCTCGAAGCCGGCGACGCTGCCGTCCTCCAGCCGCACGATCGGCTGGTAGGCAAGCGTGAACTCGCGCCGCTCGATGGCGCGGCGAAGGTCGGATTCGAATTGCAGCCGGTCGGTGCCGACGGTGCGGAAGGCGGGCCGGAACGGTTCGATCCTGTCGCCGCCGAAGCGCTTGGCCTGGTGCATGGCAAGCTCGGCGTCCTTGACCATGTCCTCGGCCGAGGTCTGCGCCGTCGTCCAGGTGATCAGGCCGATCGAGGCGGTCAGCACGATCTCGCGCTTGGCGAAGGTGATCGGGTTGTTGATTGCGTGCTTGATGGCGTCGGCGATTGCCGCGATGCGGGCAGGGTCCTGCTCCGAAAGCAGCATCAGCGCGAACTGGTCGCCGGCAAAGCGCGACAGCGAATCCTTCGGCTTCAAGAGCCGGTGCAGCCGGCGCGCAACGGTGAGCAGAATGGTGTCGCCGGCCGAAATTCCGAGACCGTCATTGACCTGCTTGAAGCGGTCGATGTCGATGATGAAGACCGTGGGGCGCACCTTCTCCTCGGTGCGGGCGATCGAGATGATCGCCTCCAGCCGGTTCATGAACAGTTCGCGGTTCGGCAGGCCGGTCAGGTTGTCGTGCACGGCATCGTGCAGCAGCCTTTCCTCGGATTTCTTCTGTTCGGTGACGTCGACCATGGTGCCGACGCAGCGGATCACCTCGCCGTCGGAGCCGATAACCGGCCGGGCGCGCAGCGAGAACCAGTGGTAGTGGCCGTCGGCGCCGCGCAGGCGGAAGTTCTGCGCCACCTTGCCGCGGCGATGCTCCAGCACCACGTCGAGCGTGGTGCGGAACGTGTCGCGGTCGTCGGCATGCAGCACCGGCAGCCAGTTGCGCGCCGCACCCCCAAGGCTGTTGGGCGCAAGGCCGAGTTGCAGGCTGATGTCCGGCTTGGTCACCACCCGGTCGCGCAGCACATCCCAGTCCCAGACGATGTCGCCCGAGCCGGCGACGGCGAGCGCCTGCCGCTCGATGTCGGAGAACAGGCCCTGGTGCAGCGCGCCGCCGGCAAAGGCGTGCTGCATGACGGTGAAGCCGATCAAGAGGATGATCAGGATCAGCCCGCCGCCCAGCGCCGGCTGGGCGATGTCGTTGTCCAGCATGCCGGTGATCGCCATCCACGACCCGCATAGCCATAGCAGCACCATCACCCAGCTCGGCACCAGCATGATCGCGCGGTCATAGCCGCGAATGCCGAGGAAGATGATGAGGCCGAGACCGGTGAGCGCGGTGGCGGCGAACGAGATGCGGGCAATGCCGGCGGCGACCGCCGGATCGACGATGGCCACGCCCGCGATCAACAGCAGTCCGAAGATCCAGACCAGCGCGCCATAGCTGAAATGGCCGTGCCAGCGGTTGAGGTTGAGATAGGCGAACAGGAACACCACGAAGGTTGCGGCCAGCGCCACCTCCGTGCCGGCCCGCCATATCTGCTCGTTGCCGGGCGATATCTCGATGATCTTGTTGAGGAAGCCGAAGTCGACGCAGATATAGGCCAGCACCGCCCAGGCGAGCGCCGCGGTCGCCGGGAACATCGAGGTTCCCTTGACCACGAACAGGATCGTCAGGAACAGCGCAAGAAGCCCCGAAATGCCGATGACGATGCCGCGGAACAGCGTGTAGGAATTGACCGAGTCCTTGTAGGAATCCGGCTCCCAGAGATAGACCTGCGGCAGTTTCGGCGAGGCGAGTTCGGCGATGAAGGTCACCACCGTTCCGGGGTTCAGCGTCACCCGGAACACGTCGGCGTCCGGGCTTGTCTGGCGGTCGAGCGCGAAACCCTCGCTGGGCGTGATCGCGGCGATGCGGGTCGAGCCGAGGTCGGGCCAGAAGATGCCGGAATTCACCAGGCGGAAATGCGGCGCGACGATCAGTCGGTCGAGCTGCTGGTCGGTGGTGTTGGCGAGCGCGAACACGGCCCAGTCGCCGCTCGAGCGCGCGTCATTGGCCTCCACCTCGATGCGCCGCACGATGCCGTCGGGGCCGGGCGCCGTCGAGACCTGGAAATTCTCACCCTGGTTCCGGTAGATCTCGACGGCGCCGGACAGGTCCAGCGCCTTGTCGTCGCGCGCGATCTTGATCGGCTCGACGGCGAAAGCCGGCATGGCCGAAAAAAGCGTGACGACGACCGTCATGATGAGGGCGAACAGCGACGCTAATCGCGGAAAATTCGTCACAGTCAGCCCTTCGTTCCATCGCCCGGCGGATCGTCCGCGATCCGGGCGTAGAGGTAGTGATCCTGCCAGATGCCGTTGATCCTGAGATAGGATCGCAGAAGTCCTTCGCGCCGGAATCCGGCTTTTTCAAGCACGCGGATCGACCGGGCGTTTTCGGGAATACAGGCAGCTTCGATCCGGTGCAACCGCAGCGTATCGAAGGCGAAGCGCGAGACGAGCTTGACCGCATCGGTCATCAGGCCGCGGCCGCCGAATCGTTCGCCGATCCAGTAGCCGATATGGCCGCTCTGGGCGACGCCATGGCGGATGTTGCCGAGCGTGATGCCGCCGGCAAGCTTGCCGCTCGATTTCTCGAAGATGAAGAAGGCGATCGCCGTGCCTTGCGCGTAATCCTCGCGGTAGCGGCTGATGCGCAGGCGCCACGCGGTGCGGTCGAGCTCGTCCGGCTGCCAGCGCGGCTCCCAAGGTTCGAGGAAAGCGCGGCTTTCGCCGCGCACCGCCGCCCATTCGCGGTAGTCGTTGGTCAAGGGCACGCGCAGCGTGACCTTGTCGCCCTTCAGTGCCGGCAGGTCACGGCGAAAGAAAGGGAGCGCGAACACGGCGCTTGTTCTAAGCGGATATTCGTGGGATGCCCCACGAATATCTGCTTAGATTCCCTGGTTTTTCGCAGGCTCTGATCGCAAAATGGGACACTTTTGCGGAACCTGCTTAGGGGTCAGACGGCGAGCCGGCGGGCCGTCGTCTGCGGGCCCGCAAGCGATTCGAGGATCGCCTCGTAGGGCGCAAGCGTGCCCACGGGGCCGACCGCGGTGAGCGTCGGTTTAGTCGAGAACAGCCGCGAGGAGAGGTCGGTCAGCCGCTCGACGGTCAGCGCCGAAAGCCGCTCCATCAATTCCTCCTTGGCGATCGGCCGTCCGAACAACAGCAATTGCCTTGCGATCTGCGAGGCCCGGCTGGCCGGGCTTTCGGCCGACATGATGAGGCCGGCGCGGTATTGCGCCCGGGCCCGGTCGAGTTCTTCCTGCAGGATGCTTTCGCCGGCCTTCTGCAACTCGCCAATGATCACCGGCACCAGCTTGGCGATGTCGCTCTGGCCGGTCGCGGCATGCACGCCGAAGATGCCGGTGTCGGAAAAACCCCAGTGGAAGGCATAGACCGAGTAGCAGAGGCCGCGCTTTTCGCGCACTTCCTGGAACAGCCTCGACGACATGCCGCCGCCCAGGATCATCGAGAGCACCTGCGAGGCGTAGAAATCGCGTACATGATAGGCGCGGCCCTCGAAGCCGAGCACGATCTGCGCATCCATCAGGTCGCGATCCTCGCGGAAGTCGCCGCCGACATATTGCGCGTATTGCGGGATGTTGCCCACTGCCTTGGCGCGGAAACCGCCGAGCTGCTTCTCGACCTCGCGCACGAAATTGTCGTGCTTGACGTCGCCGGCGGCCACGATGACCATCCGCTCGGCGTCATATTGCCGCTCGATGAAGTCGTGCAGTTGCTTGGAAGTGAAGGATTTGACCGTCTCCGGCGTGCCCAGGATCGAGCGGCCGATGGTCTGGTGGCGGAAGGCCGTTTCGGTGAAGCGGTCGAAGACGATGTCGTCGGGCGTGTCGTGCGCGGCGCCGATCTCCTGCAGGATCACATGCTGCTCGCGCTCCAGCTCTTCCGGATCGAATTCGGACTCCTGCAGGATGTCGGCCAGGATATCGACCGCCAGCGGCACGTCGCCGGACAACACTCTTGCATAGTAGGACGTCGTCTCGACGCTGGTGGCGGCGTTGATCTCGCCGCCGACATTCTCGATTTCCGAGGCGATCTCGAAGGCGCTGCGGCGCTTTGTGCCCTTGAACGCCATGTGCTCGAGCAGATGGGCCATGCCATGCTCTTCGTCGCGCTCGTTGCGGGCGCCTGACTTGACCCAGGCTCCGAGGGCAACCGATTCGATGCTTGGAAGGGTTTCGGTGGCGACTGTCAGGCCGTTCGACAGACGGCTTACCTCAACACCCATATGGCAAGTACTCCCTAACGCGCCGCCCGCGAGTGGCGGTTCACATAATCTTCCACCATTTTCAAGTCGGATGGAAGTATCGTGTATTTTTCGTCGGCTGTCATCAAGCCGCCTAGCCATGCGGGCAGGGCAGGGGTGACGCCGCTCGCTGCCTCGACCGCTGCCGGGAATTTCGCCGGATGCGCGGTGCCGAGCACCACCATGGGCACCGGATCGGAGGCGTGGGCGGCCGCGACATGAACGGCGGCGGCCGTGTGCGGATCGAGCAGGTAGTTGCTCGCTTCCAGCGTCGCGCGGATGGTGGTGGCGACCTCATCGACGCTGGCGCGGCCGGCGTCGAATTCGGCGCGGATGCGCTTGAGTTGGCCTTCCTCGATGGTGAAGGCGCCCGACTGCTTCAGGCCGTTCATGTAGCGCCTGACCGTCTCGGCGTTGCGACCGGCCGCCTCGAACAGCAGCCGCTCGAAATTCGAAGACACCTGGATGTCCATCGACGGCGAGGTCGTGGCGAACACGCCCTTGGTGCGGTATTCGCCGCTCGCCAATGTACGCGCCAGGATGTCGTTGTCGTTGGTGGCGATGATCAGCCGCTCGATCGGCAAGCCCATGCGCTTGGCGGCGTAACCGGCGAAAATATCGCCGAAATTGCCGGTCGGCACGGTGAAGGAAACCGGCCGGTCCGGCGCGCCAAGCGACAGGGCCGACGAGAAATAATAGACGATCTGGGCCATGATGCGGGCCCAGTTGATCGAATTGACGCCCGACAGCGACACCCGGTCGCGAAAGGCGTGGTCGTTGAACATGTCCTTCATCAGGCCCTGGCAATCGTCGAAATTGCCTTCGACCGACAGCGCATGGACGTTTGCCGCGCTCGACGTCGTCATCTGCCGCTGCTGCACCGGCGAGACCTTGCCGTGCGGGAAAAGGATGAAGATGTCGGTGCGGTCGCGGCCGGCAAAGGCGTCGATCGCGGCGCCACCGGTGTCGCCGGAGGTCGCGCCGACGATGGTGGCGCGCTGGCCGCGTTCGGCAAGCGCATGGTCCATCAGTCGCGCCAGCAACTGCATCGCCACGTCCTTGAAGGCCAGCGTCGGGCCGTGGAACAGCTCGAGGATGAAGGTGTTTTTCCCGGTCTGCACCAGCGGGCAGACGGCCTTATGCCGGAAGGTCGCATAAGCCTCCCGCACCAGCCGCTCGAAGATGGGCGTCGCGATCTCGCCGCCGAGGAACGGCGTCAGCACGCGAATGGCAAGGTCGGGATAGGCAAGCCCGCGCATGGCGCGGATGTCGGCGGCCGAAAATTGCGGCCACTCGCGCGGCACGTAAAGCCCGCCGTCGCGCGCCAGGCCGGCCAGCACTGCGTCGGAAAATCCAAGCGCGGGCGCATCCCCGCGGGTACTCACATATTGCATCTTCAAAGGCCCATTGTTGCCGGTCGCGTCATCCACGGCAATTGGTTAATTTTCCGAGCCGGCTCAGTCGCATTTTTGCCGCGCGGTTGCTATACGTCACCGGCTTTGTGAGAGGGAAGTGCAGTTTCATGGCGTTTTATTCGGTCAACCGTCGTTTTGTCGCGGGTCTGGCGCTCACCGGCTTTATGCTTGCCGCCGCCGGCTGCCAATCGAGCGACAATGGCATCCTGGACCTCGGTTTCGGCAAGAAAACGGATCCGACCGCGCCGCCACCGCCGCCGGATCCCAAGATCCTCGCCAGCCAGCTGCGCGCCTATTGCCCGAAAGTGACGCTGCGCGACGGCACCGCCTATTTCAACACCTATGCCAAGGGCACCGCGGCGAAGCCGAAGAAAAAGAAGGTTGATCCCGCGGCGCAGGCCGAGGCCGAGGCAGCCGCCGCGGCCGCCCAGACCGGACCAAACGGCCAGCCGATCGACCCCGATCACGATCCGTCGAAGGTCATCTACCAGGCCTCGATCACCGACGTGACACGCGATTGCACCCATGCCAACGGCCAGATGTCGATGAAGATCGCCGTCGCCGGCAAGGTCGTGCCGGGGCCAGTCTTCACACCCGGCACCGTCACCATGCCGATCCGCATCGCGGTTCAGCGGGGCGACGAGGTGCTTTATTCCCAGCTGCATCAGTACCAGGTGCAGGTCACCGACCCGTCGGCCGCTACCCAGTTCGTCTTCGTCGACAGCAATGTCGTGGTGCCGGAGCCTTCCGCGCGCGACTATCAGGCCTATGCCGGCTATGACGAGAACACGCCGGCTACGGCCGCCGAAAAGTCCAAGGGCAAGAGGAAGAAGCGCGCTCCGGCCACGAACTAGCCTAGGCGTCCTCGGACCACTCCGACAGCGCGGCGATGGTGCCGTTCAGTTCCGCCCAGCGCCGGATGACCGTCTCGGCGCCGGCCTCGGTCAGCGCGTCGGCATGGCCCGGATAGCTGTGTCCCGCGCCGGTGAAGCCGATGACGCGCATGCCGGCCGCCCTGGCGCCGGCGATGCCATGCACGGAATCCTCGATGACGAAAGTGTTCTTCGGGTTGGCGCCGAGTTGCTCGGCGGCGTAGAGGAATACGTCAGGCGCCGGCTTGGTCTTCTTGCTGGGAATGTCCAGCCCCGAAAAGATGCGGCCGGCGAAGAACGGCAGCAGCCGCACCTTCTCCAGCATGAATTCGACCCGTTCGGTGCGCGAATTGGAGCAGACGGCGCGCGGCGCGGTGACTGCGGCTACCGCCTCGCGGGCACCCTCGATGATGCGCACGTCTGCGCGCAGCTTGCGGTCGACCAGTTCCTCGGCGCGGTCGATCAGCGAGGCCTGGAACGGAATCTGCGACTTCTCCTCGACCCGCAGCATGATGTCCTTGAAGGTGAGACCGGCATAGGTCTCGGCAAGCTCCTCGGCCGAAATCTCGAATCCGGCCGACGTCAGAAGCTCGGCCTCGACCCGCGCGGCGATGATTTCGGAATCGACGAGCACCCCGTCGCAATCGAAAATGACAAGATCTGGCTGGGGCATGGCAATCCGGGAAACGTTGGGGAAAAAGCCTATTGGCCTAAGACCTGTTGATATTCAGGATTCCACATCGGGCTTGATCATGATTCAAGCTTCGGATGGAACGATTCGTGCTG
>NZ_VFTK01000043.1:0-50564 GCF_006439495.1 Mesorhizobium sp. B3-1-8 | reverse complement strand
CGCCCGACCCGCCCCATGGCGGGTTGCTCGGCGAGATTGTCCGCGGAGGAAACGATGCGGGCAACAACCCTCGCCGCGGCTGTTGGATTGTCCTTTTCGATGAAAGCGCCAATCTGGTCGAGACGGCGCACGGCGCGCTGGGTCCAGCGGATCCGCTTCATCGTTCGGACTTGACGTATTTCGCTATGACGCCGGCCAAATCCTTCTCACTTGCAAATTCTCCTCGATCGGCTTCATCAAGGCCGGCCTCGATCTCGGCAAGCTGCCATTCTTCCCTGGCGACATAGTCTTCGATCGCTTGAGCAGCGACGTAGGAACGGGAGCGATCCACCTTTTCGGCCAATTGGTCGAGCTTGGCCACGGTCTCATCAGGAAGCCGCACGGTAAAGGCACTCATCATCCTGTCTCCATTCTGGTTCACTCTGAATGTGATGGAACCAAAATGGTTCGTCAAGAACCCGCCTGGACTGCCTGCGTTGCGCGCCGCGCATGGCGGCCATGCAGCCCTTTGTGAACCGACTGTCGTCACCATCTAGGTTGCAGTGCAAAAGAAAGGACGCGCGGTGGCGCGTGAAGCTGATCATATGGACCGTGGATTGTTTTTCGTCATCGGCGATTTCTTCAACACATTCGGCAGCGCGGCAACGGCGGCGCGAGCCGTCGAGGCCGAGCGCAAGCCGCGCCGCAGCGCCCTGAAGAAGCTCGGCATCGATCCGGCCGCTTTCGATCGGATAGGCCACTTCTAGCCTCATAAACGGAAGCCCGACCGTCAACATCTCGCTGAATGGCGGTGGGCGTCCACCAGCGACGCGGCGATTGCCGCGATCGAACGAAATAAGGTGAGCGGATCGTCTCTCGTCGGGAGAAATCCCCCGCGCTGCCAGAACTGCGCCGCTTCCACATCGACTGCAATGATCATCAGCGCACGCCCTCCGATCAGTTCCGCCGCCTGAACGCAGCGCTGAAGGGCATGCTTTACCAAGCCGGTGCCGATGCCGCGCCCAGCCCAACCGGTATCGGTCGCAAGCTGGCCGAGGAGCAGGCACGGCACCGGGTCGGGCGGTTGCCCGTGCGGACTGACCGGGGCAGGATCGAAGGCACGACGGCCGTCGGCGCCAAACCGTAATATCCAATCACGCGGCCGGCTTCGTGGACGACGAGAACGGCCGTGAAGCCCTTCTCCTGATTGGAAAACGCGTGAGTTTTCAGCCAGTGATCAAGCGCAGGCTTCCCACAGGAGAATCCGGACACGCCGTGAGCTGCCGTAAGCGGTTCGGGCGCCGATAAGACCACCAGTCAGCGCTTCGTCGTATAACCAGCTTCCCAAGGCGCTGACCGCTTTGCCAATTCCACCATGTCGGGGACCGGCGCGGCCGGGGCCGACAGAACCTCCATGAACTCCGCGAACCCTTCCGGGCTCATGCGGACAGGACGGTTATCCATCAGCACATCCTCGGCCGCGCGCACGGCGGCATCGCGCACGAAATCCGTGCGGGACCGGCCGCGCGGAGTGGCGGCACGATCGATCATCGCCACGTCCGCTTCCGGCAGGCGCATCGAGATCGGATATTCCTTGCGTTCAACCGAGGCGGCCATAGCTGCCTCCTGCCTGCAATGCAGCGATCTGTAGCGCTATGTGCAATACAGATCGCCGATTACTTCCGGATGAACGTCAGATAGGCGGGTCGCCGCCCCTCGCGGATGGCCTTGGCCTCATAGCGCGTGCCGGGCCAACCTTCATAGGGCCGGTGCCAATCGGCGGCATCCCGCACCTGCCATTCAAAGGTGCCGCTGGCGCGGCAGGCAAGCAGCGTCCAGTTCACATAGCTGTCGATGTCGGAGGCGAAGCGGAACCTGCCGCCCGCTTTCAGCACCCGGGCGAAGCGGCCGAGATTGGCGGCGCCGACGAAGCGTCGCTTCCAATGCTTCTTCTTGGGCCATGGATCGGGATAGAGCAGATCGATGCCGTCGAGCGAGGCTTCCGGTAGCCAGTCGAGCAGGCGCGTGGCGTCGTCGTCATAGACTCTCAGATTGGCAAGCGGCGTCTTGCCAAGCGCCGTCATCATCTTGGCCATGCCGTTGACGAAGGGTTCGACGCCGATGAAGCCGGTTGCCGGCGCTTCCGCGGCGCGATGCAACAGATGCTCACCGCCGCCGAAGCCGATTTCCAGCTGGAGCGCCGAAACCTGTGCCTTGAACAAGGTCCTGAGATCAGCCGGCGCTTGCGCCGTCAGGTCGACCCGGTATTCGCGCAGGCCGCCTTCGAGGGCGATCGCCTGCTGCGGGCGTATAGTCTTGCCGTGCCGGCGACCGAAGAAGCCTTCGGTCGCCCGGCTCGGCCTGTCCTTTGCGTCCGCTGGCGTCAGGCGGCGACGGCGTCCTTGAGCGCCTTGGCGAGATCGGTCTTTTCCCAGGAGAAGGAGCCGTCGCGACCGGCCTTGCGGCCGAAATGGCCGTAGGACGAGGTTTTTGCATAGATCGGCTTGTTGAGGTCGAGATGACGGCGGATGCCCGACGGCGACAGGTCCATGACCTTGCGCAGCGCATCCTCGAGCTTCGATTCGTCCACCTTGCCGGTGCCGTGCAGGTCGACATAGACCGACAGCGGCTGGGCGACGCCGATGGCGTAGGAGAGCTGGATGGTGCAGCGGTCGGCAAGCTTGGCCGCCACCACGTTCTTGGCAAGGTAGCGCGCCGCATAGGCGGCCGAGCGGTCGACCTTGGTGGTGTCCTTGCCCGAGAAGGCGCCGCCGCCATGGGGCGCCGCGCCACCATAGGTGTCGACGATGATCTTGCGGCCGGTGAGGCCGGCATCGCCGTCAGGCCCGCCGATGACGAACTTGCCGGTCGGGTTGATGTACCAGTTGCAGTCCTCGGCGATCTTCAGGTCGCCAAGCGCCTCGCGGATATAGGGCTCGACCACCTTGCGGACCTTCTTGGAGTCCCAGCTCGTATCGAGATGCTGGGTGGAGAGCACGATCTGCGTGACTTCCGCCGCCTTGCCGTCGGCATAGCGCACGGTGACCTGGCTCTTGGCGTCCGGGCCGAGCTTGCCCGCCTCGCCATTGCCTTCATGGCGTGCCGCCGCCAGCAGTTCGAGAATCTTGTGGCTGTAATAGATCGGCGCCGGCATGAGGTCGGGCGTCTCGCGGCAGGCGTAGCCGAACATGATGCCCTGGTCGCCCGCGCCTTCCTCGCCCTGGCGGTCGGCGGCATTGTCGACGCCCTGGCCGATGTCGGGCGACTGGCCATGCAGCAGCACGTCGATCTTGGCGGTCTTCCAGTGGAAGCCGGATTGCTCGTAGCCGATCTCGCGGATCGCCTTGCGGGCAACCGACTTGAACTTGGCCGGGTTGACCACAGGGTGGCCGGATGCATCCTTGAGGACGTTGCCCGCCTTGTCCTTCTTCAAAAGCGTGTCGGGGACGCGGACCTCGCCGGCGATGACGACGCGGTTGGTGGTGGCCAGTGTCTCGCAGGCGACGCGCACCTTCCACGGATCCATGCCCGTCTTCTTGGCTTCGCGATAGACCAGATCGACGATCTCGTCCGAGATGCGGTCACAAACTTTGTCGGGATGACCCTCGGAGACGGATTCCGAGGTGAAGAGATAATTCTGCCGCGTCACGGGTGTCCCCTCTTGAAAAAAGATCGGCAGGCTGCCGATTTTGGCGCGCCACGTGTTAGCGGTGCCGGGCGCCGCTCGTCAAGCGGCGCGACGGATCTGGCATGAATGTAGGTAAGGCCGGCTATGCCACCGGCGGCAGAGCGCCGCCGGTGGCATAGATAAAATCAATCGGCGTCTTCCGCGGAGAGCGCCTTGACCAGATCGATGATCCGGCGGCGCACCTTGACGTCGCCGATCTTGACGAAAGCCCGGTTGAGCTGAAGCCCCTCGGGACTGCCGCAGAATTCGATGGCGAACGCCATCGAGGAGTCTTCCGCAAATCCTCGATTGCCGGCGCCGGCCTCCTCGCCCGGGGCATCCTCGAAGAAGAAGGCGACAGGAACGCTCAGGATGGAGGCGATCGCCTGCAGACGGCTGGCGCCAACCCTGTTCGTGCCCTTTTCGTACTTCTGGATCTGCTGAAAGGTGATGCCGAGATTTTCACCCAGCTTTTCCTGGCTCATTCCAAGCATATTGCGACGCAGCCGGATGCGACTCCCGACATGGATGTCGATCGGATTCGGCTTCTTCTTGTTCTCTTCTGTCATTTTTTCCTCGCCGAATTTTTCCGGCTTTTTCTATTTTGTTCCGCCCATATGAAGCCGGAGCCACCTGCCCCAACAGAACCCTCCAACCGACTTCGAGAAAATTTTAGGCGTTACAGTATGAGTTTCTAATGTGCCGACTGTCAATTCACCCGTAGCCGCTGCCTTACATTCAATGTGAGGGCAATCAGCGCTAACAGCAACATGATCAGCAATCCGTTAATGCGCCGCTGTTTCGCAGACAGGAGGGCGCGCCCAGAAACCGGCACATGCGCGTCGATGGCGCCGCGCGCGTCGACGGCAAGCGCGTCGACAATGCGCCCGCGCGAATCGACGACTGCGGAGATGCCGTTGTTGGCCGCGCGCAGCAGCGGCAATCCATTCTCCACTGCCCGAATCTGCGCCTGCCTGAAGTGCTGATACGGGCCTGGCGTGTCGCCAAACCAGGCGTCGTTGGTGACGTTCACGATTACGTCAGATGACGCAGAGTCGGCGGCGACGAGATCGGGAAAGATAACCTCGTAGCAGATGAACGGCGCGGCACGCAGGCCGCCCGGCACGGCGATCGGATGGCGCTCGTTGCCGGCGGCGAAATTCATCGGTCCGGCGACGAGCTGGCCTATGCCGAAGCGTTCGAACAGGTCGGCGAAGGGCAGATATTCGCCGAAGGGCACCAGATGCACCTTGTCGACGGCATCGACGATCTCGCCCTTGTCGTTGATCGCCACCACGGAATTGTAATAACGGCTGCCGGCATTCGCCGATCCGCCCTCCTCGCGCACGACACCGGCAATCAGCATCTGGCCGTCGGCCAGCATGTCGCCCAGTGCCGTCAGCGCGTCCGGACGCTCGGTGAAGAGAAACGGCACCGATGTCTCCGGCCACAGAATGAGCTGGGGCTTGGCGTGACTTTCTTCGGGTGCTTTCCCCGATATCCCCAGCAAAGTCGCGAAGATGCGGTCGCGCACCGAGGCGTCCCACTTTTCGCTGAGGTCGACCGCGGGCTGGACGATGCGGACGTCGATGGATCGTGTCGCCGGCTCGGCGGGCATGGCGAGCCTGAAATAGCCGAAGCCGACATGGGCGGCGGCGAGGACGACGAACAGGGCAACGCCCAGCCTCAGATGCCGGCGCGCCGCGACCAGCGCCGGCAGCGAAAACAGGAAGACCGCGAGCGCGTTCATGCCGATCATGCCGGTCACCGACACGCTCTGCATCAGAAGCGGCACCGGCATCGCCGCGTAGCCGACGGCGTTCCAGGGAAAGCCGGTGAAGAGGAAGTCGCGCAACCATTCGGCAAGGCCGAACCCGAAGGCAAGGGCGGCGATGCGGCCGATATCGCTGCTCCAGAACAGCCGCGCCACCACGGTGGCAAAGCCGTAGAAAAAGGCCAGCGCGAAGGGGATGCCGACGACAGCGAAGGGCAAGGCCCAGGCGAAATTGTCGGCCTCGACCAGCAAGGCCTGGCCGATCCACCAGAGACCGGCGAGGAAGTAGCCGAAGCCGAACCACCAGCCTGTTGCGAAAGCCGGCCGCAGGCGCCGGAACCAGCCATCGGAAGCCTCGCCGGTGGCGCCGTCGAGCAGCCAGATGAGGACCGGGAACGAAACGAAGCAGACGGCGAAGAAATCGTAAGGCGCCTGGGCAAGCACCGCCAGCGCTCCGGCGGCAAACGCCACCAGCGCCCGCCGCCACCCCCACAGCAGAATTATCCGGCCGGCAAAGCGCTGCATCCAGCTTCCCAAGTCGCGCGAATCAGGGAGCTAGAGGTTTAACAGGCTGGGCCCGGCGTTCCAAACCCAGATAAGCGCGGCCTGACACACGGTCGCGCTATCGCGGGAATCCCGCCATAGCCCTTTGTTTAGCCGCATTTCCGCAACGCCAAGCGGTTCCGCTTGGTTGCAAAAGCTCAGCGGTGCCAGCCCTGGATGCGCAGGCCACTCAGTCGCTCAGCCTCGTCCTTGGGGACAACGCGCACGGTGCGGGTGAATGTCCAGACATGACCTTCGAGGTCACGAGCGCGGTATTGGCGCTCGCCGTAGAAATGGTCGGCGGGCTCCTCGACGATCTGCGCGCCCGCCGCGCGCGCTTGCTCGCAATGCGCGTCGATATCTTGCTGCAGGCGCACATAGACGGCCTGCGTGTTCTTGCCGCCGACGGAGGCCGGGCTGGCGATATGCTCATCCCATTCGGAATCGACGATGATATAGCCGTCGCCAAAACGCATTTCGGCATGCACCAGCCGACCCTCGGCATCGCTCACCAGCATGCTCGGCTCGAAGCCGAAGGCCGCCTGCAGCCAGATCAATGCCGCGCGTGGATCCTTGTAGAAAACACCCGAACCCAGAACCGCGTGCTTGAACGGATCGTCTATCGCCATCGGACCGCGATATCAGGCCTGTTCGGTGCGGGCCGCGCGGCGGCGCTGGCGCTCGCCCTTCTGGCTCTGCACGATGCGCACGCGCTTGACGCGGCGCGGGTCGGCGTCGAGCACGTGGAACTCGAAGCCGGGAATGGCCTGCACGACTTCGCCCCTGGCCGGGACGCGGCCGAGCGTGTTGAAGATCATGCCGCCGATCGTGTCGACATATTCGCCATGCTCGCCGGCGGCGAAATCCTCGCCGATCATCTTGGCGACCTCGTCGATCTCGGCCTTGCCGTCGACGACGAAGACGCCGTCGCCGGTCTGCGTGACCATCGGCTCGTCATCGTCATGCTCGTCCTCGATGTCGCCGACCACCATCTCGACGATATCCTCCAGCGAGGCGAGACCGTCGGTGCCGCCATACTCGTCGATGACCAGCGCCATCTGCGTGCGGTTCGTCTGCATGCGCCCCATCAGGTCGGAGGCAAGCATGGAGGGTGGCACGAACAGCACCGGGCGGATCAGGCTGAGATCGCCGATGGTACGCGCAAGGTCGACCTGGGCAAGGTCGAGCGCGGTCGACGCCGGCGTCTTCGCTCTGCTGCGGCCCTTCTTGACGCGAGCGAGCTTGGTGATGTGGGCGAGCACGTCGCGGATGTGGACCATGCCACGCGGATCGTCCAGCGTCTCGGAATACACCGGCATGCGCGAATGGCCGGACTGCTCGAACAGGCCGAGCAGATCGCCAAGCGTCGTGTTGATCTCGACCGCCTCGATATCGGCGCGCGGCACCATGACATCCTCGACCCGGACTTCGCGCAGGCGAAGGATGTTGTTGAGCATGGCGCGTTCGCCGGGCGAGAAGGCGCCGGCATCGGTCGCCGTTTCCGCGAGCGCGCCGGCAATCTCTTCGCGCAGGCTGGTGCCGTTGCGGTGCCGGAACAGGCCGAGCACGCGGTCGAAGAGCGAAGGACCGGCATGCGTCGGCTCTGCGGCCGCGCTGCCGGCGGGAATACTCGGACTGGAGCCCTCTTCCGTCTTTTCGGAAGGCTTGGCAGCACTGCCGGCGTCCGGACGGGCGGCAGTTTCTGGTGTGTCGTTCATCGCCATCGGGTCAATTGAGCTTTTTTGTTACGCGTAGGGATCGGGAATGGCAAGCCTCGCAAGCGCCGCGCGCTCGATCGCTTCCATCTCCTCCGCCTCGGCGTCGGTCTCGTGATCATGGCCCAAAAGATGCAGCAGGCCATGGATAACGAGATGGGTGATATGGTTTTCAATCGGCTTGTCTTCCAGAGCGGCCTCGCGCGCCACCGTCTCGGAAGCCAGCACGATGTCGCCCAGCATCGGCGGCAGCTTGCCGCCTTTCGGAAAGGAAAAAGCCGGGAAAGACAGGACGTTGGTGGGCTTGTCCTTGCCGCGCCACTCGGCATTGAGCGTCCGGATATGGGCGTCGTCGGAAAAGACGACGCTGAGCTCGGAGGCGCCGCCCGCGTCGGTTTCGGCAAAAGCGGCTGCAACGGCGCGATCGACGAGACGCGTCAGTTCGGCTTCCGCGGGCCAAGCGCCTGCCTCGACGAAAATATCGATATCGACCGGCGCTTCGCCGCCAAATTCCGGCTTCTGAGCCATAGGGCCTATGGTCAGCTTTCGGCGCCCAAGCCTCGCGCCAGCTTGCCGTCGCGGTCATAGGCCTTGACGATCTCGGCGACCAGCGGGTGGCGCACCACATCGCCCTCGTTGAAGCGGACGGTGACGATGCCGGGCACGCCGTCGAGGACGCGCAGCGCCTCGACCAGACCCGACTTGGTGTTGGGCGGAAGGTCGATCTGGGTCGGATCGCCGGTGACGATCATGCGGGAGTTCTCGCCGAGACGGGTCAGGAACATCTTCATCTGCATCGGCGTGGTGTTCTGCGCCTCGTCGAGGATCACCGCCGCATGCGCCAGCGTGCGGCCGCGCATGAAGGCCAAGGGCGCGATCTCGATCACTTCGGCGGCGATCGCCCGCTCGACCTTGTCGGCCGGCATCATGTCGTAGAGCGCGTCGTAGAGAGGCCTGAGATACGGGTCCACCTTCTCCTTCATGTCGCCGGGCAGGAAGCCCAGCCGCTCGCCGGCCTCGACGGCCGGACGCGACAGGATGATGCGCTCGACCATGCCGCGTTCCAGCAGCATCGCCGCATGCGCCACCGCCAGATAGGTCTTGCCGGTGCCGGCGGGACCGATGCCGAACACCATTTCGGAGCGTTCAAGCGCCCGCATATAGGCATCCTGATTGAGCGAGCGGGCATAGATCGTCTTCTTGCGCGTCGCGATCTGGGCGGCCGAAACCTTGCCCTTGCGCTCCATCGTCGGCAGGGTCAGCTGGTCGTCGGCGGCAATCGCCATGCGCACGGCGCCGTCGACATCCGACTGGCCAATGTCGACGCCCTTCTGCAGGATGCCGTAGAGGGTGTCCAGCGCGCGGCGCGCCTGTTCGGCGGCGGCGGCGGAGCCCTTGATCGTCAGCTGATTGCCGCGCGAGCGGATGTCGACGCCGAGCTTCTGCTCGAGCCGGGCGAGGTTCTCATCGAACTGGCCGTAAAGGGCGCTGGCTAGCTTGTTGTTGTCGAAGGTCAGTACGATGTGCGCCATGTCGGAAGCCCCGGACGCCTGGTTCTGGGGCGGATTCTTCAGTTCAGCAGCGCTCAACCGTCTCTCCTCATCTGCCGAGGTCGTCAGACCAATTCGGCGAACAGGCTGTTGTAGCCCGTCCTTGTGATTCGTACGTCGATAATGTCACCGATTCCGCCGGCCTTGTCGTCAACAATAACCGGCTGCAGCCACGGTGAACGGCCTACTTTCTGGCCGGCCTGTCGGCCAGGCTTCTCGATCAGCGTGCCGATGGTCTTGCCGACCAGGCTCGAGCCGAAATCCTGCTGCTGCCTCAAAAGTAGGGCCTGCAGCCGCTGTAGCCGCTCGTCCTTGACCGCCTCGGCCACGTGGTCGCTCATCTCAGCGCCCGGCGTGCCGGGGCGAGGCGAATATTTGAACGAGAAAGCCGAGGCATAGTTCACTTCGCGCACCAACTGCAGCGTCGCTTCGAAGTCAGCATCGGTCTCGCCGGGGAAACCGACGATGAAGTCGCCGGACATGGCGATGTCGGTTCGGGCGGCGCGGATGCGCTCGATAAGCGCGAGATAGTCGCGCGCCGTATGCCTACGGTTCATCGCCTTGAGAATGCGATCCGAGCCGGACTGCACCGGCAGATGCAGATAGGGCATCAGCGCCGGCAGATCGCGATGCGCGGCGATCAGTTCGTCGTCCATGTCGCGCGGATGGCTGGTGGTGTAGCGCAGTCGCGCCAGGCCGGGGATTTCCGCCAGGCGGAACAGCAGGCGGCCGAGCCCCCATTCCTTGCCATTTTCGCCGACACCATGCCAGGCGTTGACGTTCTGGCCGAGCAGCGTCACCTCGCGCACGCCGGCCTCGGCCAGACGCTCGGCCTCGGCGACGATCTGCGCCACCGGCCGCGAAACCTCGGAGCCGCGCGTATAAGGCACGACGCAGAAGGTGCAGAACTTGTCGCACCCCTCCTGCACCGTCAGGAAGGCGGTGACGCCGCGCTTTGCCAATTCGGCGCGCTTGGGCTGCGGTAGATGCTCGAACTTGTCCTCGATGGCGTATTCGGTCTCGACGATCTTTTCGCCGCCGCGGACCCGCGCCAGCACATCCAGCAGCCGGTGATAGGTCTGCGGGCCGATGACCAGATCGACCGCCGGCGCACGGCGGATGATCTCGGCGCCTTCGGCCTGCGCCACGCAGCCGGCGACGCCGATCAAGAGCTCGCGGCCGGCCACGGCGCGTTCGGCTTTCATGTCGCGGATGCGGCCAAGCTCGGAATAGACCTTTTCCGCCGCCTTTTCGCGGATATGGCATGTGTTGAGCAGCACCAGATCGGCGTCTTCGACGGCGTCGGTGGCGACATAGCCGTCGGCGGCCAGCGCATCGGTCATGCGCTGGGAATCGTAGACATTCATCTGGCAGCCATAGGTCTTGACGAAGACCTTTTTCGCCGTGCGGACAGTGCCGGGCGAGTGCTCGGCCGCAGTGCCGATGCCGTGGCTTTCAATCGTGTTCAATTCCATCGGGCGGCTTCTAGCGCCTTTCCGTGACAAAAAACAGACGATTCTGCCCGCGGCGCGTCGCGCCGCCTTGTTCCAAAATCGCTACAGGCCCTTGGGCGACATACCAATCAGCGGCTCTTTGCCGGGTCGGCGAGGATGGCCTGCATCATCTCGCGCACCTTGGCTTCCATCAACCTTGCCGTCTCCTTGCGGTTCGAACCCTTGGAGAACGGCACCGGCTCGCCGAAATGCACCTCGGCATCGATCGCCCCTTCGGCAAGCAAGGTTTTCAGGTGCGGCATCAGATCCTGGTCGCCGATCCAGGCGGTCATCGGCCGATGGCGGCGCCCCATGGGCATGCCGTGCAGTCGCGTGTAGGCGATCGCCACGGGCTGGATGAAGACCTGTTCGGCCGCCCCTTCCGAAATCGCCATGGAGGCCGCGCCGAACAGCGTGCTCTTGAACGGCAGCACGAGGTTGCCGTCGCCGGTCGAGCCTTCGGCGAACAGCACCATGGCATCGCCCTTGGCCATGCGCCTGGCAATCTGGCTTGCTTGGTCGCCGGAAGTGCGCTTGCGCTCGCGCTCGATGTAGACGGTGCGCTGCAGCTTGGACAGCATGCCGATCAGCGGCCAGCCCTTCATGTCGGCCCGGGCGATGAATTTCACATCGACGAAGGAGCCGAGCACCATGATGTCGGTCCAGGAAATGTGGTTGGCCGCGACAAGCAGCGGACGTTCCCTGGCCAGCGCGCCCTTAACATGCACCCGCATGCCGAGCGCCCGCAGGATCATGCTGTGCCAGATTTTGAGAATGAAGGTTTCGGGCCACAGCCCCGTCTTCATCGACAGCATCTGCAGCGGCACCAGCACCAGCGAACAGACGACGACATAGGCGAGCGCCAGGAAAATCCGCAATTTCTTGATCATTCGCTCCGGCCCTATCGCGCGGACTGGCTAGCGAAGATCGCGGCGCATGACAAGCGCGCCGGTCGGGCCGTGCTCGGTCGAGCGATAATAGTTCGGCCGATGGCCGACCTGGCGGAAGCCGAGCCTGCGGTAAAGCCCGATCGCCGGCGTGTTGGTCTCGTCGACCTCGAGGAAGAGCGCCGCGGCGCGCTGCGTATGCAATTCGCGCAGCACCGCGTCCATCAATTGCCAGCCGAGCCCCTGGCGGCGATGCGTGCGGGCGACGGCCAAGGTCAGGATCTCGCCCTCGCCGGCCGCCAGCCGCGCGAGCACGAAGCCGACCGGCGGCTTGGAGCCTTGGCCGGTCTCACGCGCGGCATAGCCGAAGACCGTGTCCTGCTCGAGAAGTGCTGCGAATTCGCCGTCGGTCCAGGGCCGCACGAAATCCTCGCGATGCAGCACCGAAACAGCGGCGCTGTCGGCGACCGTCAACGGTTCCAGCGCATAGTCCCTGCGGCGCGGCTGAAAGAACGGTATGCGCATCAGGAATCGTTTCCCCTGTCCTGCCTTGGCAGAATGAAACCCGCCTGCGGCTTGGCGTCGGCGCCGCGCAGATAAAGCGGTTTGGGCTTTTCGCCCGGTTCCCTGGCCGAGGCCAGCCTGGCATAGGTCGCGATGTCGGCTGTGGCGGCAACCGGACCAGTTTCGAAGGCACGACCCGCCGCCTTGGCAATCTGCGGCGCGGCGGTCCCGACCAGGACCGCGTCGGCGCCGATGGCCATGGTCACTGCATCGGAAAGCGCAGCTACGGAAGGTCCGTAAGTCTCGACTAACGCTTTATCATAGAGCGCCGCATGGATTTCCTCGCGGCCGGCATCGAGCGCGGCAAGCACCGCGCGCCCGGGAAACGCATTCGCAGCCTCCGCCGCCAGGGCTTCCAGCGTCGTCACGCCGATCGCCGGGATTTTCAGCGCCAGCGCCAGGCCGCGCGCTGCCGATACGCCGACGCGCAGGCCGGTGAAGGAGCCCGGTCCGATCGAGACGGCAACAGCGTTGAGGTCAGGGTAACCGACCCCGCCGGCTTGCAGGGCTGTCTCGATGACGGCCATCAGATGCTCCGCATGCCCCTTGCCGAGGTCGCGCACCTCACGGCCAAGCTCCTTCCCCGCGCCTGCATCATAGACGCAGGCAGCGCAGAGACTGGCGGCGCAGTCGATGGCGAGCAGCTTCATATAGGCAACTTCATATGGCCATTAATCAACTGGATCGAAACACAATTCCCTCTGCCCGGCATAGGCCGCCGCCGCAAGAGCCAGGGCGGAGAAATGTTAAGCGGCTTTGCTTTCCGGCAGCGCCAGGACCTTGTTGTCAGGCGGAGACCGCGATGCGCAGCATGTGGTTGTCCCAGACATAGTCCGGCTCGGAACGAGTCGAGCCGGTGCCGCCAACGATCTCGCCGGCGCCGGTCGTTGCCATGAAGCCAGCGCCGTCGGGCGCGAGGCCGCAGACCTCGACCAGCGATCTGGTCGCGACCACGCGTCCGCTGGCGGCGTCGAGGACGGCCAGCGAATTGCCTTCCGGCGAAGTGATGGCGACCGTACCTGTGGCGGCATTGGCGGCGACCGAACCGATATAATTGCGGAAGCCGGAGAGCACATCCTGCGGCATCTCCAAGAGCTCGAGGTCCTTGCCGCGCGCGGCGCGGCCGACCAGCGCGGGGCGGTCGGTCGCCGGCCCGCGATATTGGCAGCCGAACCAGACGGTGCCCGCCTGGTCGCGATCCATGTGGCGGATCGACAGCTGATGCAGCGCCGGCGGCAATTCATGTTTTTCGATGAGGTCGCCGGTGACGCGGTCGACCAGCGTATAGGACGGCTTCATCGTCGCGATGTTGAGCTCGGCCCGGCCATAGTCGGGATGGGTTTCGATGCCGCCATTGGCGATGGCTAAAGTGCGGCCATCGCCGAGCAGGAGCAGCTCATGCGGTCCCATGCCATAGGTCGGGAATTCGCCGATGCGATTGAATTTCTCCCGCGCATCGTAGACACCGACGACACCTGCCGCATTGTCGAAATCGTTCTCGGTCGCATAGAGCAAGGCGCCGTCGGGCGAGAACACGCCATGGCCGAAGAAATGCCGGCCGGCGATGCTGGCGATGGTCAAGGGCTTGTCGCGGCCGGCTTGGTCGAAGACAACCGCGAAGGTGCCGGGCTGACGGGCGAAGACCACCGAACGCTTCGACACCGGATCGAAGGCGACGTCATGGCCGCGATCGGGCAGATCGACCGTATGCAGGATTTTTCCCGCCTCGGAGAGCACGGCGGCGCCGAAGCTGCCGTCACGCTTGACGAAGGCCGTGGCAAACACCGCGTCCGCGGCAAGCGTGTCGGCCCAGGCACGCGGCGCCATGGCGGCGGCAAAGCCCGCGCCCGCGGCCCGCAGGAAATCGCGGCGATCGATGAGCTTTGTACCTGTCCACGCCATCGATCAGTCTCCGTCCAGCGACGAGAAGCCGGCGGTCAGGCCGAACTCGGCGGTCATCCTGGTGCCGATCAAGGTCGACAGGCTCGAGGTTATCAGCGCGAAATGCTCGAGCTTGCCGCGCAGCGCGGGGTCCGCGAGCGCCTTGTCGATCGGACCGGCGATCGACTTCGCCGTCGCCACGCCGTTGCTGAGCTGGATGTGGATGGATTCGGCCATCCATTGCGCATCGGCTGGCAGCGCGTCGCCGAGCTTGGAAGCCTGGAACAGTTGGTCGATGCCGGACAGGTTTGCGGCCAGCGAAGCCGTCGTGTTCCGCGAGCGCCAGTAGATCGCCTGCTTCGGCTTGTCGGCATCGGGCCTGGCGCCGAGAAAACCTTTCAGCCGCACGTCGCGGATCATGTCCAGCTCGTTGATAAAGACACCGACCAGTTCCGTCACCGCTTCGTTGCCGTCTCGGTAGAGCGGGTTCTTCGGTCCTGGGTTGGCCCAGAGCGACGCAAAGCCATCGGGCTTTTGCCAGGCATCGCGTACCTCGCCGGCCATCGCTTCGACATTGCCGGCAACCGCCTCACCATAGGCGCAGCGGTAAGGATCGTCTTTCCCGACAAGCGTTTCGGCGCCGTCGCCGTAAAGCACATATTCGAGTGCGCCGAGGCCCTGCATGGCGACACTCTTTTGTGCCAGTTGCGCCGGATTGGTGGCTGACGGATCCTTGGACGCCAGCGTGGCCTGCACTTGCCTCAGGCCGATGCTCTTGCGGTCCGGCCAATAAAGCATGCGCTCCAGCCGGTTGTTCTCCTTGATCGGCCCGAAGGCGATGATCTCGGCCACCGACCAGGCCTCCACCGTGCCTGAAAACGCCGCGCGCGCCGCTTCGAGATTCTTTTCGGACGGCGTTTCGCAGAGCTGGTGCATCGCCTTGGTCAGGCCCGCCGCATGCTCGTCGAGGCTGGAATAGGCCGGGCGGACGAAACCATCGATCGCGCGGCCGATGACATCGGAAGCCTTGACCGCGGCCGATGCCGGCAGGGAGATCGCCAGGAAAAGCGGAAGGGCAAGGGCGGCGGCCAGGCGTTTCGACATCAAAGCGACTCCAGGAATTTAATCAGCGCGTCACGATCGGCCGCGGCGGCCCCGGCAAAGCGACCGCGCGCCTTCTGGCTTTCGCCGCCATGCCACAGGATCGCCTCGGCAAGCGTGCGGGCGCGGCCGTCATGCAGATAGAAGCTGTTGCCGTTGACTGTCGCGGTGAGCCCAATACCCCAGAGCGGCGGGGTGCGCCACTCGCTGCCGCTCGCTTCGCCTACCCGTTGCCCGTCGGCAAGGCCCTCGCCCATGTCGTGCAGCAGGAAGTCGGAATAAGGCCAGATCAGTTGGAAGGCCTGCGCCTTGTTGGGTGTGCCGCGCATGGTGACGAATTTCGGCGCGTGGCAGGAGATGCAGCCCATTTCGTAGAACTGCTTCTTGCCGGCGAGCACGTCAGGTTTGTCGAGATCGCGCCGCGCCGGCACGGCCAGATTCTGCGAATAGAAGGTGACGAGGTCCATGACAGGGGGCGGCGCCTCGGCCGTGCCGAGGCGTTGCTGCACGCCGCTCGGCATGGCAAGGCAATCCGTCTGCGCCTTGGTGCAATCGCCCCAATGCTTCGGCATTTCCGGCGTGGAGATGCCGATATCGCCGGCAAAGGCATCGGCCGCCTGCTGGCGGATCGAGGCGGTCTGCGCCTTCCAGCCGAAGCGGCCCATGGTCACCGCGCCGCTCAGTTCGTCGCGCACGATGTTCGGCCGGCCCGAAATGCCGTCGCCGTCGCGGTCATCCGCATCGGCATGGGCGAGAATATCGGCCGGCGCGATCTGCTCGATCAGGCCCAGCCCGATCATCGGCGGCGTCAGCCGAGGCGAGAGCGTGGTGCGCGGATCGAGTGGGCCGTAACCGAGATTTTCGACGGAATAGCTTGGCTTGCGCAGCGCAACAATGGCGCCGTCGCCGAGCGTCACTTTTTGCTCCTGGTAATCGACGCGTATCCGGCCTTCGCCTTTGAGGCCCGGAACCGCAAGATCCTGCAGTTGCGCGCCATAGATGGAGTCGGGAAAGTTCAGCACCTTGTGGTCGGCAAGCGCGGCCTTTTCCTCGGCGCTGGCGGCGTCGCGCGCCAGCCGCAGGAACATAGACGTCGATCCGGCATCGCCTTCCGGCGGACGGCCGCGCCCGTCCTTCAAATGGCAATTCTGGCAGGCGCGCTCGTTGAACAGCGGGCCGAGCCCGTCCGAAGCCTGGGTCGAGGATGGCGACGACACCCAGTTCTTGCGGAACAGCGCGTTGCCGAGCTTGAAGCTGCCCTCTTCCTCAAAGGTGATGTTGGCGGAGGATTGCGAAAAGGCATCGCGGTTGACGTCCTTCCGCGACGTGCCGGCGCCGCCCTGCATCAGCTCGAACGGTTCGGGCCTGGTAAAGTCGGTCGTTGGCCTGGTGACTGCCAGAACCCGCGCCTGATCCTTCGGCGTCAGGTCGGTGCGGCTCGTCGGGAGAGCGGCTGGCTCACCGGCCATGGCGGGCGCGGAAAGCATGACCGCCAGCAAAAGCGACGCCCCGCTGCCGATCCGGTATCGTGGGGTCTTCCGAAGCGGCAGGCCGTCGATTGCTGCCCGCAGCGCGCGGCGCGAAAAATGATCTACGGGGCGCCGCATTCCCGCATGTCCTTACTCCGCCTCGTTGGCCGAGTCGGCGTTGAGCTGGCCGTACTTTTCCTCGCCGATCGAGGCAAGCAGGTCGAGCTGCGTTTCCAGGAAGTCGATATGTCCTTCCTCGTCGGTCAAAAGGTCCTCGAACAGCTTCATCGAGACGAAATCGCCTTCCTCGTGGCAGATCTCGCGCGAGCGTTTGTAAGCGGTGCGCGCGTCATATTCGCCGGCCAGATCGGATTCGAGCACTTCCTTGACGTTCTGGCCGATGCGCAACGGCGCGACGGACTGCAGATTGGGATGGCCTTCGAGGAAGATGATGCGCGCGATCAGCCTGTCGGCGTGATGCATTTCCTCGATCGATTCCGCCCGCTCCTTCTTTGCCAGCTTGGTGTAGCCCCAATCCTCGAGCAGACGATAATGCACCCAGTACTGGTTGACGGCTCCAAGCTCCAGAAACAGAGCTTCATTAAGCCGCCCGATGACCTGCGGTTCGCCTTTCATGGGGTCTGCTCCCGTATTGAACGCGCAAGCCTCTCACGCGGTCCAGGTGTGAAACGATATCCACGCCGCCCACCTCTGAGCGGGCGTGGTAGTTCTCGGTGACCCGAATGATCGTTTCCACCACATTTGGGAAACAGCCGCAACAGCGACCGCGCTTGCGCATCGCATGATAGACCTTCGCGGGCACGATCAGCTGCCAGGGATCCTCATCCAGCAGGCCGACGATCGTCTGCTCGATCTCCTTCTCGGTGATGATGTTGCAATGGCAGATCAGCATTCACTTGCTCTGGCTGACGGCGCCGGCCACGGCGCCGCTTGGCTGGGATGTGTCTAGTCCTACTTGAACACCTTGTCGGGGGCGTCCAGGCTGTCGGAGCCCTCGAAGGCGATCTGGTTCAGCTTGAGCGAGCCGACGGCGCGTTCGATCGACTTGGTCTGGTCGATCAAGGCGTCGATTGCCGCCTGGACGGTAGCGTTGCCTTCGGTGTTGCCCTCGGCGATCTGCTGGTCATAGGCCTCGCCGGCCAGCGCGCGTGCCTGGATGGCTTCCATCTTGGCGACGGTGGTGTCGAGCTTGCCCGACAGTTCCTTGTCGATCGCCGGATCGGCGGCCTTCACCATGTCGGACACCGACGGACCCGAAACCACGGAGCCGTCGAGCCGCTTGTAGCTGGCACGGTAGGCGTCGCGGATGCCGACCGCGTCATAGAGATGCGAGATGTAGGTGTTGTCGGAGAAGCAGTCGTGCTCCTCTTCCGGATCGTGCAGCAAAAGGCCGAGCTTCATGCGCTCGCCGGCCAGCTCGCCATAGGAGAGCGAGCCCATGCCGGTGAAGATGGTGGAGATGCCGGCATTCGCATCGCCGTCGGTCAGGTTCTTGCGCGCGGCGCCGTCCTCCTTCCAGTTGCCGACCATTTCCTGCAGGTCGGACACCAGAAGATCGCTCGCCGACTTCAGATATTCGGCGCGACGGTCGCAATTGCCGCCCGTGCAGTTCTTGAGATCGTAGTCGGTAAAGGGCCGCTCGCCGGCGCCCGGGCCTGTGCCGTGCAGGTCCTGGCCCCAGAGCAGGAATTCGATGGCATGATAGCCGGTCGCGACATTGGCCTCGACGCCGCCGGCCTCCTGCAGCGTGCCCGAAAGGAACTCCGGCGTCAACTTCGAGGCGTCGACCTTCTTGCCGTTGATCTCGATTTCCTTGTTGGCGATGACGTTGGCCGTATAGAGCGCGTTTTCGTCGGACTCGGTGCCATAGCTCTTGGCGACATAGTCGATCAGGCCCTCATCCAGCGGCCACGAATTCACCTTGCCTTCCCAGTCGTCGACGATCTTGTTGCCGAAGCGGTAGACCTCGGTCTGCTGGTAGGGAATGCGCGCGGCCTTCCAGGCTTCGCGCGCGGCGTTCAACATGTCGGCCGAGGGGCTGGCGATGAGTGCGTCCACCGTCTTGTCCAGCGCCTGCGCCGTGGTCAGCGAATCCTCGTATTTGGCCAGTGCGATGTCGGCATAGGTCTTGATCACCGCCTTCGCGTCGGTCTCGGCCTTCGCCGGCAACACGAAAACCGCCGCCGTCAGTGCAGCCGTGGCGCAGATCGCAGCCAGCCTGCCGCCATTACGTGCCGTCATTATCCTTCTCCAGTTCCTTGGAAATTCAACAATAGGCGCATGTGTCCACCCGCGCCGAGGCATGAGCATGCCCGGAAAAATGGTGGCCGCGCCGATGCGCGGTTCGCGATAAAAAGACACCCACTTGCCTCCAATCGAAAGGGTTCAAGGCCCAGCCATCAAAGGGATGCGCTTCGCGCGCAGCTCTCCATAAAGCGATGGAGAGGCCGGGAGTCAACTGGCGCGGCAGAAAAAATTCAATTGAAACAATAGTTTAGAATTATTCTAAACTAGGATTATCAACTTTAACACGATCGCCCGACCGGGAGACAGGATTGACAGGCAGCCGTTCTGGGTGCGACCCGAACGCCTACCCTTGCGGCGGTGGCAGACAATCGCCACTTGGCGCAAGAGCCTAGATTTCCAAGACAAAAGGATTGCGATGACGAACGGGGTTGTGATTGTCGGTGCCGGCCATGCCGGCGTGCAGGCGGCAGCCAGCCTGCGCGAAGAGGGCTATGAAGGGCCTGTCGTCCTGATCGGCGACGAGAAGGAATTGCCCTATCACAAGCCGCCGCTGTCCAAGACCTTCATCAAGGACGCCGAGGCCAAGCCGCAGCCCCTGCGCGGCGAAGCGTTCTACACCGGCAACAACATCGATTACCGGCCGGGCGTGCGCATCGAGAGCATCTATGCCCGCGCGGGCCAGCTGAATGTCGCAGGCGGTGGAACGCTCGGCTTCGACCGGCTGGTGCTTGCAACCGGCTCGCGGCCGCGCCTGCTTAAGCTCGACGGCACGGGCCTTGCCGGCGTGGTCTCGCTGCGCTCGCTGGCGGACGCGCGGGCGATCCGCGAGCTCAGCGCGCAAACCGAGGACGTGGTCATTCTCGGCGGCGGCTTCATCGGCCTGGAGATCGCGGCGACGCTGAGAGCCGCTGGCCGCAACGTCACCGTCGTCGAGGCCGTCGGACGGCTGCTTGGCCGCGCCGTGGCGCCTGTCATCGCCGCGCATGTGCGTCAGCGCCTGGAAGCGATCGGCGTGCGCATCCTGACCGGCACCACCATCGTCCGCCTGGAGGGCGAAAACGGCCGCGTCTCGGCCGCGATCACGTCCGGCGGCGAGCGCCTGCCGGCGCAGATGGTCATCATCGGAATCGGCGTGGTGCCCAATGTCGAACTGGCCGAGGCCGCCGGAGTCACCACCGCCAACGGCATCCGCGTCGACCAGCATATGCGCAGCTCAATCCCCGAAATCCTCGCCGTCGGCGATGCGGCCTCCTACCGGCACTGGTTCACCGGCGGCGACGTGCGGCTGGAATCGGTGCAGAACGCCACCGACCAGGCGCGGCTTGCGGCGCGCACGATCGTTGGCCACGCGGAGCCTTTTTCGGCCGTGCCGTGGTTCTGGTCGGATATCGGCGACATGAAGCTGCAGATGGTGGGGCTGACGCAAGGCGGGGACAGCCACGTTGTGCTCGGCGATCTCGCCGACAACAAGTTCTCGATCTACCATTATGCTGGCGACCGGCTGCTCGGCATCGAATCCGTCAACCGTCCGGCCGACCATGTGCTCGGCCGCAAGATGCTCGGCGGCGGCTTCTCGCCGACGCCGCAGACGGTGGCAGGCGGGCCAGATGCGCTGAAGGCGGCTCTCGCGGACTTCAGTCAGGACGAACCGACCAGGGCGGCGGGCTGATTGTTCAATCCACTATGATGATAACAACGCTCGGGGGCGCGAAAGGACGCACCCACCAAGCCTTGGCAAAAGGCCATCGCCGAATTATCATAAATTGATAATTTCGGATAAAGCGAAAGATTTGCTCCGTGCCTGCAAGCTACAGCATTGGCTCCCGCTACGAGGCATTCGTGCGCGAGCTTGTCGAGAGTGGCCGCTACGCCAGTGCAAGCGAAGTCGTGCGCGATAGTCTGCGCCTGCTGGAGGAGCGTGAAGAGCACCGGCAGGCTAAGCTTGCTGCACTGCGTGAAGACATCCGCAAGGGTGTAGAGAGCGGACCAGCTATAACAGCCGATGATGTTTTCGATCGGCTGGAGAAAAGATACGCGGCGGAAAGCCGCAAATAATGGCTCTCAGTTTCGCGCCTGCCGCCGTGCAGGACATCGAAGAGATTGGCGATTACATCCAAGCTGAAAATCCGGCGGCCGCCTGCCGCTTGATAGCGGCACTTCGAGTGCGATGCGACACCATCTTGGATGCACCACGTGGTGGCGCTCCCCGTTCCGAACTCTGGCGCGGCCTGCGTTCCGTCGCGTTCCAGAGATATGTCATCTTCTATACCGTCGAGCGTAACAATGTGCGCGTTGAGCGCATCCTGCATGGCTCGCGCGACATCCAGGGCATTTTCGATGAAAGGAAAATGCCCAAGGATAGTTGAAGCCGACACTCTGACAACTTCGATCAGGCCGCCCGTGCGTCGCGGATCGAGGTTTCCAGGATATCCAGCGCCTCGGTCATGACTCCGTCCTGGATGGTGATCGGCGACAGGAAGCGGATGACATTGGCGTAGACGCCGCAGGTGAGCAGGATGAGGCCCTTGTCCAGCGCCTTCAGCCTGACCGCGTTGGCGAACTCCGCCGACGGCAGGCCCTTCTTCACGTCGTTGAACTCGACGGCGTTCATGAAGCCCGGACCGCGGATGTCGACGATCTCCGGCACGTCGTCACGGATCGAGTCCAGCCGCTGCTTCAGCCTGGCGCCGAGCGCGTTGGCGCGGTCGCAGAGCTTTTCCTCGTCGATGACGTCGAGCACGGCGTGCGCCGCGGCGACGCCGATCGGGCTGCCGCCATAGGTGCCGCCGAGCCCGCCGGGGCCGGGCGCGTCCATGATCTCGGCGCGGCCGGTGACGGCCGAGAGCGGAAAGCCGCCGGCGAGGCTCTTGGCCATGGTGGTGAGATCGGGCGCCACGTCATGATGATCCATGGCAAACATCTTGCCGGTGCGGGCAAAGCCGGTCTGCACCTCGTCGGCGACAAGCAGGATGCCATGCTGGTCGCAGATCTTGCGTAGTGCAGCCATGAAGTCGCGCGGCGCTTCGTAGAAGCCGCCCTCGCCCTGCACCGGCTCGACGATGATGGCGGCGACGCGGTTCGGATCGACATCGGCCTTGAACAGCTTGTCCAGCGCGGCGAGCGAATCCGCGACCGAAACGCCGTGCAGCGCGACCGGGAACGGCGCGTGGAAGACATCGGCAGGCATGGCGCCGAAGCCGACCTTGTAGGGCACGACCTTGCCGGTCAGCGCCATGCCCATGAAGGTGCGGCCATGGAAGCCGCCGGAAAAGGCGATGATCGCCTGACGGCCGGTGGCGCTGCGGGCGATCTTGATGGCGTTCTCGACCGCCTCGGCGCCGGTGGTGACGAAGATCGTCTTCTTGTCGAACTTGCCGGGCAGCATGCCGTTCAGCCGCTCGGCGAGATGCACATAGCTCTCGTAAGGCACGACCTGGTGGCAGGTGTGGGTGAAGCGGTCGAGCTGCGCCTTGACGGCCTCGATCACCTTCGGATGGCGATGGCCGGTGTTGACCACGGCGATGCCGGAAGAGAAGTCGATGTAGCGGCGGCCCTCGACGTCCCAGATTTCCGAATTCTCGGCGCGATCGGCATAGATCTGCGTCGTCATGCCGACGCCGCGCGAGATCGACTGGTTCTTGCGTTCGGAAATGGCTGAATTCTTCATCTCATCCCTCAATCGGGCCATCCTTCATAGAGACTGGCCCGTTCTTGTTGGTGCCGCTGCAGGCCTCTTCTGACCTTATTTCACGTTTTGCTCAAGTCGGCACCATGGCCCAGTCGATTGGGCCTGCACCAGACCCCGATAACACCTGGGCAGGAACGCGGCTTGGCAATTGAGAGCTAGACCCTCACAAACCCTTCACTCGCCCTGAGCAGATTGCGCGTATAGTCCGCACTGACGCGATGCCCGATCAACTGGCTCGCGGTCAGCGTCTCCACCGCCTCGCCATTCTGCATCACCATCAGCCGCTCGCACATATGGGTGATGATGGCGAGGTCGTGGCTGACCATCAGGAAGGTCAACTTGCGCCGCCGCCGCACTTCTTCCAGAAGGTTCAGTACCTCGGCCTGCACCGAGGCGTCGAGCGCCGAGGTCGGCTCGTCGAGCAGCAGGACCGAGGGTTCGAGGATCAGGGCACGGGCAATCGCCACGCGCTGGCGCTGGCCGCCGGAGAGCTGGTGCGCGTAGCGGAAACGGAAGCCAGTGCCCAGACCGACCTCGTCCAGCGCGCGCTCGATGCGCTTCTCGCCGTCGGCAATGCCATGGATCGCGAGGGGCTCCTGCAGCAGGCGGTCGACCGTCTGGCGCGGATGCAGCGAGCCATAGGGATCCTGGAACACCATCTGCACATCGCGGTAAAAAGCCTTGTCGCGGGTCTTGCCAAGGGGCTTGCCGTTGACAGAGATGGTGCCGGAAGAAACCGGCGCCAGGCCGGTGATGGCCCTCAGCAGCGTCGACTTGCCGGAACCGCTCTCGCCGACGAGACCGTAGGATTCGCCTTCCCTCACTTCGAGGCTTACGCCCTTCAGCGCGCGAAATCGGTCGAAGACCACTTCCAGCCCTTCGACAGCGATGGAAGCCGTCATGCTGCCCACTCCGGCTTGCGGTCGAGCACCGGCAGCGGATGGCGCTCGAAGCCGATCCTCGGCATGCAGTTGAGCAGGCCGCGCGTGTAGGGATGGCGGGCGTCGCGGAGTTCGGAAGCCTTGATCTGCTCGACCACCTTGCCGGCATACATGACGACGACGCGGTCGCAGAAGGAGGAGACCAGGCGCAGATCGTGCGAGATGAAGATCAGCCC
Organism: Mesorhizobium sp. B3-1-8; assembly: GCF_006439495.1. Taxonomy (NCBI): domain Bacteria; kingdom Pseudomonadati; phylum Pseudomonadota; class Alphaproteobacteria; order Hyphomicrobiales; family Phyllobacteriaceae; genus Mesorhizobium; species Mesorhizobium sp. B3-1-8. Next base: position 26,868 of record NZ_VFTK01000043.1, on the reverse strand, counting down.
CATGCCGCGCTCGGCGACGAGCTTGTCGAGGATCTTGAGCACGTCGAGCTGCACGGTGACGTCGAGCGCCGAGGTCGGCTCGTCGGCGATCATCAGCTCCGGCCCGGCGATCAGCATCATGGCGATCATGGCGCGCTGGCCCATGCCGCCGGAGACCTCGTGCGGGTAAAGGTCGAAGACGCGGGCCGGATCGCGAATCTGCACCGCCCGCAGCATCTCCAGCGCGCGCTCGCGCGCCTCGGCCTTGGAGACCTTTTCATGCGTGCGCAGCGTCTCGACGATCTGTCGCCCGATGGTCATCACCGGATCGAGCGAATATTTGGGATCCTGCAGGATCATGGCGATGCGGTTTCCCCGCAGCGCGCGGCGCTGGCGGGGCGATATGGAGAGCAGATCGATGCCGTCGAAGGCAAGCTTCTTCGCCGAAACCTCGGCCTGCGGCGGGGTGAGGCCCATGATGGCGCGACCGGTCTGCGATTTCCCGGAACCACTCTCGCCGACGATGCCGAGACGCTCGCGGCCGAGCGAGAACGAGACGCCGCGCACGGCCTGCACGAGGCCGGTGCGGGTCGGGAAGGTGACGCGCAGGTCGTCGACTTCGAGGAGCGTGTCGCCGCTCATTGGTCACCGCTCCGGGGGTCGAGCGCGTCGCGAAGGCCGTCGCCCAGCAGGTTGAAGCCGAGGCTGACGACAAGGATCGCGGCACCAGGTGCGGCGGCAACCCACCACTGATCGAGGATGAAGCGGCGGCCGGACGCGATCATCGCGCCCCATTCCGGCAGCGGCGGCTGCGCGCCGAGGCCGAGGAAGCCGAGACCCGCGGCGGTCAGGATGATGCCGGCCATGTCGAGCGTGACGCGGATGATCAGCGAGGAGATGCAGAGCGGCATGATGTGGCGCAGCACGATGCGGAAGGGCGAGGCGCCCATCAGTTGCACCGCCTTGATGTAGTCGGAGTTGCGCACCGTCAGCGTTTCCGCACGGGCAATGCGCGCGTAAGGCGGCCAGGAGGTGATGGCGATCGCGATTACCGCGTTCTCGATGCCGGGACCGAGCGCCGCGACGAAGGCGAGCGCCAGCACCAGCTTCGGAAAGGCGAGAAAAATGTCGGTGATGCGCATCAGGATCGTGTCGGTCCAGCCGCCAGCGTAACCGGCGATCGTGCCGACCAGCAGGCCGATGGGCGCGGCGATGATGGCGACGAGGATCACCACATAAAGCGTCCAGCGCGAGCCATAGACGATGCGCGAATAGATGTCGCGGCCGAGGTCGTCGGTGCCGAACCAATGCTCGGCGCCGGGCGGCAGCAGGCGGGCGTTCTTCAGATCGCCGATGGTGGGCGAATAGGGCGCCAGCACATCGGCAAAGGCGGCGACCACCAGCAACGCGATGATGATCAGCATGCCGACCAGCGCCAGGCGATTGGCGGAGAAGCGACGCCAGGCGACATAGGCGCGGCCGAGCCTTGCCTGCAGGCGCGAGGCCGGCCGGTCGCTGAGCAGCCACGCGCGCCTGGATTGGATGGCTTCAGCGCTCATCCGGCCTTCGTCCTTGGATCGAGCAGCCGGTAGAGCAGATCGGACAGAAGGTTGATGGCGATGAAGACCGAGCCGATGGCGATGGTGCCGCCGAGCACGGCGTTCATGTCGGCGTTCTGCAGCGAATTGGTGATGTAGAGGCCGATGCCCGGCCAGGAGAAGACGGTCTCGGTCAGCACCGAACCCTCGAGCAGGTTGGCGTAGGAAAGCGCGATCACCGTCACCATCGGCACGGCAGCGTTGCGCAGCGCGTGGCCCCAGATGATGCGACCTTCCGACAGGCCCTTGGCGCGCGCCGCGACGATGTATTCCTGCGCCAGCTCGTTCAGCATGAAGGAGCGGGTCATGCGGCTGATATAGGCGAGCGACAGATAGCCAAGCAGCGCGGCCGGCAGGACGATGTGGCGCCAGGCGTCGTAGAAGACGTCCCACTGCCCCTGGATCGCGGCATCGAGCAGGTAGAAGCCGGTGATCGGCGTGAATGTGTATTCGTAGACGACGTCGAGCCGCGCCGGAAAGGCGATCCATTGCAGCTTGGCGTAGAACAGCACCAGCCCGAGCAGGCCAAGCCAGAAGATCGGTACCGAATAGCCTATGAGACCGACGACGCGCGCGACCTGGTCGATCAGGCTGCCGCGTTTGACCGCGGCCAGCACGCCGAGCGGCACGCCGATGACGGCGCCGATGATCGTGCCCAGCGTCGCCAGCTCGATGGTCGCCGGGAAGACGCGGCGGATATCGGACATCACCGGATTGGTGGTCAGCACCGAAGTGCCGAAGTCGCCGCTCAGCGCATTTTTGACATAGATGTAAAACTGCTCGATCCAGGGCAGATCGAGGCCCATTTCGCGGCGCGTGCGCTCGACGACGGCCGTGGGCGCACGGTCGCCGAGGACGGCCAGAACCGGATCGATCGGGATGACGCGGCCGATGAAGAAGGTCACCGCGAGAAGACCGAGATAGGTCGTCACCGCGATGACCAGGAAGCGGCCGAGCGACGATAGGACGGCGACGGCGCGGGCGCTGCCGCGCCCCGCCGTCACCTGATTGTCAGTTACGCTCACGCGGCGGATCCGCCGACGCTATTCCTTGGAAACCGCGCCGACAAAATTGGTGTCGAAGCTCGGGCCGAGCGCAAAGCCCTTGAGGTTCTTGCGCAGCCCGGCCACTTCCAGCTGCTGATGGATGATGACGAAGGGGCTGGTGTCGAGGATCTTCTGCTGCAGGTCCTTGTACATATCGGCGCGCTTGCCCGAATCCTTCTCCAGCAGCGCCGCCTCGGTTTCCTTGGTCAGATCCGGGATGTCCCAGGCGTTGCGCCAGGCCAGCGTCTTGATCTTGGCGTCGTCGGAATTGTCCGGGTTCGAGGCGAATGTCTGGGCGTTGGAGTTCGGATCGAAATAGTCCTGGCCCCACTGGCCGATATAGATGTCGTGGTTGCGGGCGCGGTATTTGGTCAGCGTCTGCTTACCGTCGCCGGGAATGATCTCCAGTTGGATGCCGCCCTGGCCGAGCGTCTGCTGGATCGATTCCGCCATGCCCGTGGTCGGCTGTCCGGTGCGCACGTCCATGGTCACCTTGAAGCCATCCGGCACGCCCGCCTTGGCGAGCAATTCCTTGGCCTTGGCGACATCGAACTTGAAGGGATTGTCATCCATGGCGCCGAGGTCGCCCCTGGGCAGGAAGGATTGGTGGATTTCGCCGATGCCCTTGAGGATGGTCGAGCCCAGCGCATCGTAGTCGACCAGATATTTGAACGCCTGCCGCACCTCCGGCTTGGCAAGCGTCGGGTTCTTCTGGTTGAGGCTGATGTAATAGACCGTACCCTTCGGCGCACTGGTGGTGGTGAGATCGGCGTTCTTGGCGATGGCGTCGAGATCGTTCGGCTCGAGGTTGCGGGCGACGTCGATATCGCCGGCCTCGAGCGCCAGGCGCTGCGCCGAGCTTTCCTTCATGTTGCGGTAGATGATGCGGGCAAGCTTGGCCTTCTCGCCATTGTAATTGTCGTTGCGCTCCATGACGACGGCCTCGTTGGCGCGCCACTCACGCAGCTTGTACTGGCCCGAGCCCGCATAGCCGGTCTTCAGCCAGGCATTGCCGAAGTCGTTGTCCCATTTGTAGTCGGCGCTCGGCGTGACGGCGGCGACATGTTCCTTGACCAGCTTGGCGTCGACGACCGAGGCGACCGTGGCCGACAAGCAGTTCAGCACGAAGCTCGGTGCGTAGGGTTTGTCGACGACGAACTGGAAGGTAGTGTCGTCGACGGCCTTGGCTTTTTCGGTGACATTGTCGCCGGTGATGCCGAACTGGTTGATGATGAAAGCCGGGCTCTTGTCGAGCTTGATGGCGCGTTCGAAGGAATAGGCGACATCGGTCGCGGTTATCGGGTTGCCGGACGCGAACTTCATGCCGGGCTTGAGCTTGAATGTGTAGGTCAGGCCGTCGTCGGAAACGGTCCAGCTCTCGGCAAGGTCGCCCTTGACCTTGGACGTGTCGCTGAGGTCGAGACGAACCAGGAGATCATAGGTGTTGCCGGTGACCTCGGCCGTCGACAACTCGAACGCTTCGCCCGGGTCCATCGAGATGATGTCGTCGATGGCAAAGCCCTCGACCAGCGTATCGGCGGGCGTGACCGCGAAGGCGGGCGCGACGAGCAGCGCGGACAGCGCGGCGCCCGCAAGCAAGGCGCGAGAGCGGAGAGCAAACTTTTCCAGCATCATGGTGATCGTTCCCTGTCTTGTTGACCTGAGTTCCCGGCTCAGGGCTGTATTGTTCTTTGCAAGGCCAGCAGCGGCTTTGACCGCTTACCGTCGTGTTTTTTGTCCAGTTGGTCAACTCCCTATTCGACGGCGCACCAAAGCGGCAACGCGCCTGTGCGAGACACCCTATCGGACCAGACGGGCCGCCATGAGTCGACCCATGCGCCAGCCGATTGAAGCCGCCGATCCGCAAAAATCTGCCAGGGGTCGCGCTTTCGGGAGACAGCCGCTATTTCAGTTGCGCGACCATTGCGGCATCGGGAAAACAGGTGGCGGGCCTGCCGTTCTTTGCCTGCCAGATGCCGATTGAGCGGCGGGTCTTGAAACCGGGCAGGCCGTCGGCGCTGCCGACATCGTAGCCCTTGGCCTCCAGCGTCCGCTGCAGAGCCGCGATATCGGAGCGATGGAGATCGCCGACCGCGCCCCAGGTGCCGACAAAGGCGGCGTCGCCTTTGGCGATGCGATCGGCGGCATGGCCGATGAACAGGCCATAGAGATCGCTGTTGTTGTATTGCTTGATCACATAGAAGTTCGGCGTGACGACGAAGGCCGGGCCACTGCGCCCGGCCGGCATCAGCAGGAAACCTTCCGCCTTCAATTCGCTCGCCGGAAACGCTTTGCCGTCGACGCGCCTGATGCCCATCGCCACCCAATCGGAGATCTTCTTGCCCTGGTCGGGTCCTTCGAGCGAGCACGAGACATTTGCCGGAACCGTCACCTCGGTCCCCCAGCCGCGCCCCCTCACCCAGCCATAATGGACGAGGTAGTTGGCGATCGAGGCGAGCACGTCGGGCGTCGAGTTCCAGATGTCGGGCCGGCCGTCGCCGTCGAAGTCGACGGCGTGCTTCAAGAACGATGTCGGCATGAATTGCGGCTGGCCGAGGGCGCCGGCCCAAGACGACTTCATCGCATTGACCGGCGCCAGCCCGCGCTCGACGATTTCGAGCGCCGCCAGCACCTCGGTGCGGAAGAAGTCCTTCTTGGTCGACATGAACGCCTTGGTGCCCAGCACCTCGAACGCGTCGTACGGCATCTTGGCCGCGCCGAAGCCGGTCTCGCGGCCCCAGATCGCCAGCACGATCTCGCCCGGAACGCCGTAGCGCTTCTCGATCAGCCCGAGCGTCCGGGCGTTGGCGCTCTCGCGCGTCCTTCCGCCCGACGTGACGGCCCGAATGATCTTCTCGGCGAAGTAGTTGGCCGGCGGGCCGAACTCGGCCTGATGCTGCTTCTCAGGTGTCGTCGGCTTCTCGCCGGGCAGGACGAGATCGGGCAACTTGAGGTTCGGCTTCACGCCGAGGAAGGCAGCGTCGAAGGTTTTTTTGGAGATGCCTTTGGACTTGGCTTCGGCCCAGAGGTCGGTTTGGAGCCAAGCCTGGAACTGGTCGTCGATGGGAGCGGCGGAGGCGGGGGAGGCGAAAAGCCCGATCAACGCGACCAGCAGGAATGCGAGGGCAAGCATGCAAAAGCCGCGTTCTGTCGCGCGACAGAATGCTGTCATTTCCAAGGTCCCCTCCCCGCCAACTTCAAAACGCCGTCCTCGATCGCAGCGCAGCGGCCAGCGTGCCTTCGTCGAGGTAATCGAGCTCGCCGCCGACCGGCACGCCATGCGCGAGCCGCGTCACCTTGACCTCGAAGCCAGACAGCTGGTCGGTCAGATAATGCGCTGTCGTCTGCCCCTCGACGGTGGCGTTGACGGCAAGGATGACTTCCTTCACCTCGCCGCCGGCGACACGGTCGACCAGCGAGCGGACGTTGAGCTGGTCCGGACCGATGCCGTCGAGCGGCGACAGCGTGCCGCCAAGCACGTGGTAGCGCACGTTCATGGCCGCGGCGCGCTCCAGCGCCCAGAGGTCGGAGACGTCCTCGACGACGATCAGCGTGCCGGCGTCGCGGCGCGGGTCGGTGCAGATCATGCAAGGGTCGGAGGTATCGACATTGCCGCAGGTCGAGCAGATGCGCACCTTGTCGACCGCTTCGCCCATGGCGGCGGCCAGGGGCTCGAGCAGCTGTTCCTTCTTCTTGATGAGATGAAGCGCGGCGCGCCTGGCCGAGCGCGGCCCAAGCCCCGGCACCTTGGCCAGGAGTTGGATTAGGCGTTCGATTTCCGGACCGGCGATTCTCTTCGACATCGCCTTGATCTAGGATTTTTCAGGACAGCCAGCAACGGCACAAGCCCCGCCATGCTGCCATGGCGGGCCTTGCGTTGGGTGCAATCGGGTTCAGTTGGCTTCGAGCGGCCGGTCCTGGCTGACGATCATCGCGCCAATGGCGTCGGTGTTCTCAGGCGTCGACTGGAAGCCCATCGCCGCTTCCTGCGGCGCATTGGGCACCGAAGTGATGTAGCGGCCCTTGAGGGTGCCGCCGAAACGCGAGGCGTCCGGTTCGGCCATGGGCTCCTGCATCGCCACGACCATCTGCTTCTGCGCCAGACGGCCGGACTTGGCAGAAGGTGCAACAGAAGCCGTCACATAGGTCTGTTCGGCGGAAGCATCTTCGGTCCGCGCGGCCGCGGCCAATGCGGCCTGCTTTGCCGGGTCCGGACGGACGATCGTCTTGACGATCGGCTCGGCGGAAGCCACGAGCACCGGAGCGTCGGCCGCCGGTTTCTGCCGGTCAGACTTCTGCTGGCCGTCCACGTTCATGGCGACCATCGGCTCGTCCGGCAGCGGCTGCCAGTTGCGGCCGCGCTTCTCATAAAAGGCGTTGCCGCCGGCAACCATGGTGTAATGCATGTTCTTGTAGGGGAAGCGCAGGCCGGCGGTGTGGAAATACATCGTGTTCTTGAGCTTGGCCTTGCGTTCGCCTCTCAGCACCGCATCGGCTGCCTCCTCGACATCCGGCAGGGCCTTCGAGTTCATCGGCCGAGTCATGACGCCCGGAGCAAACTGGCCTGGCTCGCCGACAACCTGACAGATGGTGTTGCCGTGCTGGCCCGAGCGAAGCCGGTTCATGACGACCGTGCCGACCGCGATCATGCCGTCGCGGCTCGACCGGTTGGACTCGAAGAACATTGCCCGTTGCAAGCATTCCTTGTCCTTCAGCGAATGGCTGGAGGAACGCGTGAGGAAGCTCGGCGTAAGGGCATCGGTCAGACCCGACACCGACATGCCATGCGAGGAAGTGGTCTGGCTGCAGCCGGCCAGGAGCAAGGGGGAAGTGACGATGCCGATAAGCAGCAGCGGCGTCTTCCATCGCGTCGCGATCACCAAAAAAGCCTCATGTCCAGATGCCAGCCCGCCCCGAGATGTGGCAAGAATGAGACTCTTTCGGGCAAAAAGATGGCTAGAAGGTTAGCAACTTCTGGACTTGGGTAAAACTTTATGAATGTCGCGAAATGTGCCCGTGAGCATTGCCGGCAAAATAGTTAATATTGCAGCCTGGACTCAATTTCCGTTCATAATCAATTAACTGGCGGACACGGCCTCAGAACGGCAATTTCATTCCGGGCGGGATCGGTAAGCCTGCCGTGAGCGCCTTGGTCTTCTCCTGCATGATCTGCTCAATCTTATTTTTGGCGTCATTGTGGGCGGCCAGGATGAGGTCCTCGAGGATCTCGGCTTCGTCCGCCTTGATCAAGGACGGATCGATCTTCAGCGTCTTCATTTCGAACTTGCCGGAAAGCGTGATGCTGACCAGACCGCCGCCGGCCTGGCCGGTGGCTTCAAGCGTGGCGATCTCGTCCTGCATGGCCTGGAACTTGGCCTGCATTTCCTTCGCCTTGCCCATAAGGCCGAGAAGATCTTTCATCGGTTGGTCCTCTAAAAATGTTTCAGGTCTCGTCGTCATCGGCCGCCGGCTCGACCGGCAGGTCGGCCTCGGCTTCTTCCACGTCCGGCACGTCCGGGATGCGCACATCGATGATCTTGGCGCCAGGGAAACGGGCGAGTATGGCCGCGACAGTCGGGTCGCTCTTGGCGTCGGAGAAGGCGTTCTCGCGCTTCGTCGTCTCCATCTCGGCCAATGTCTGGCCGCCCTCTTCCTTCGACAGCGACACCAGCCAGTTGCGGCCGGTCCAGGCGCGCAGCTTGGCGGTGAGGTCGTTGAGCAGCATCTTCGGCGCGTCGTCGGTCAAGGTAACATCGAGCCGGCCGGGCTCGATGCGTACCGGCCGCACGCAGCGTTTCAGCAGCACCTTGAAGGCCATGTCGCGATTGGCGTCGGCAAGCGCGACGATGTCGGCCAGCGATTTGACCGGAACGACGGGCGCCTCGGCGACCGGCTCCGGCGCCGGAACGAAGGCGGCGGGCGCCGGCTGCGTTTCGACCAGGCGCATCGTCTGGGCACCGCCACCGGTGGAAGCAGGCATCCGGGTCTGCGCGACGGGGCTCGCGCCGCCGCCATTGCCGGCCGGCGCTCCGTTGGCGCGCGGTGCACCATTCGGCAGCGGGCCCGCGCCCTCCAGCGATTTCAGCGCCTCGTCCAGCGTCGGCAGGTCGGCGGCGTGCGCCAGCCTGATCAGCACCATTTCGCCGGCGCTGACCGGGCGGTTGGAGGACTGCACCTCGGGAATGCCCTTGAGCAGCATCTGCCAGGTCCGCGACAGCACGCGCACCGAAAGCGTGCCGGCGAATTCGGCGCCGCGCCGGCGCTCGTCCTCGGAAAGCGACGCATCGTCAGCGGCTGCCGGCACGAAGCGCAGGCGGGTGACGAGGTGGTTGAACTCGGCAAGATCGGTAAGCACGGCGGCCGGATCGGCGCCGGTGTCGTATTGCGCGCGGAACTCGGCGAGCGCCGCCGCCACGTCGCCCTTCATGACATGCTCGAACAGGTCGATGATGCGGGCGCGGTCGGCAAGGCCGAGCATGGCGCGCACCGCCTCGGCGCTCATCGTGCCGCTGCCGTGGGCGATCGCCTGGTCGAGGATGGAAAGCGAATCGCGCGCCGAGCCTTCGGCGGCCCGCGCGATCATCGCCAGGGCCTCGTCGTCGACGGCAATGCCTTCCTTGGCCGCGATCGAGGACAGATGCCCGACCAGCGCGCTGGCATCGATGCGCCTCAGATCGAAGCGCTGGCAGCGCGACAGCACCGTTATCGGCACCTTGCGGATCTCGGTGGTGGCAAAGATGAATTTGACGTGCGGCGGCGGCTCTTCCAGCGTCTTCAGCAGGCCGTTGAAGGCCTGCGTGGAGAGCATGTGCACTTCGTCGATGATGTAGACCTTGTAACGTGCCGAGACCGGCGCGTAGCGGACGCGGTCGATGATGTCCCTGATGTCGTCGATGCCGGTGTGAGAGGCGGCATCCATCTCGATGACGTCGACATGGCGGCCTTCCATGATCGCCTGGCAATGCTCGCCGGGGATCGAAAGGTCGACGGAGGGCTGATCGACGGTCGCCGTTTTGTAGTTCAGTGCCCGCGCCAGGATGCGCGCGGTCGTCGTCTTGCCGACACCGCGCACACCGGTCAGCATCCAGGCCTGGGCGATACGGCCGGTGGCGAACGCATTGGTCAGCGTGCGGACCATCGGCTCCTGGCCGATCAGCTCGGAGAAATTCGAAGGGCGATATTTGCGCGCCAGGACGCGATAAGCGGCGGCCTTACCTGTTTCCAGGCTTTCTGGCCCCAAATTTGCGGCTTCGCTCATTCGCCGTCAAAAGCTCCCAGGACCGCGACGGAAGGCGGCCGATTCCTACGCATAGTCTCACCCGCACGGCTCGGGGCCGTCAATGTCGCGGGAGAGAGGCGAAGAGGTGGGAGGCTGGAACAATGACCCGTTCCGGGCTCGTTAGGGCTGCTTCCTTCCGGACCTGACCCGGTTGGCGAGTGGATCGTCCACCACCAACCTCCCGCGTTCCATATCGGCAATTCGGCGGCGAAATGCAAGGGCCGAGCCGGAACCCATGACCACATCGAAGACGGAAAGTCCTTCAAATCGATGGCGGCGGTCAATGAATCGCTTGCAGCCACCTTTCCGCCGCTCTAGCGTCCCGGGTTTGGAAAATGCTCACAAATAACAGAAGTGAAGGAAACGCCGATGCTGCCTGGCCTCAAGGCCGGATTCACGCTGGACGCCCGGCTGGAGGCGGATAGCGAGCAGCTTATGTGGCTTGGCCTTTGTGAGCTCAGGCTGATGAACGACCGCCGCTGGCCATGGTTGGTGCTGGTGCCGCAGCGGCCGGGTGTCGAGGAAAGCCACGAAATGACGCCGCTCGACCAGGCGATGCTCACCTTCGAGACCAATATGGTGGCGCAAGCGCTGAAGCGGGTGACCGGCTGCACCAAGATCAACACTGGCGCTTTGGGCAACATCGTGCGCCAGCTGCATGTCCATGTCGTCGCCCGCTCCGAGGGCGATCCCGGCTGGCCGGGACCGGTCTGGGGGCACGGCATGCGCGAGCCCTACCAGCGCTCCGATATGAGGCGGTTTGCCGAAACGATCAAGGCGGCGCTATAAGCTGACGAGTGTCCATTCCGCACCCCCGAGTCCTCAGCCCACCCGAGTCCCCCATGAGCTTTCGCCTGTTCGACGCGTCCTTGCGCGAGCCCAGTCAATTCGTCGGTTTCGCCGGCAACCGGATCGACCGGCAGTCCGAGAACCGTGCCGACGACGCGGTCGAAAAAGCGCTGGCCGACCGCACCGCGCGGCTGATGCTGATGCATGCCGGGCGGCTTTACCTCAAACTCGACGACGGCAAGTTCGACCCCTGGTTCAAGGCGGATGAAAGCCAGGCCTTCGAGGTTTCGCTCGGCCAAGGCGTGCTGCTCGGCTTTTCCGAGGAAGGCCCTGTGCTGGCGGCGCCCGCTGGCGTCGAGCCGGAAAAGCTGCCCGAGACGATCAAGGCGATCGACTACCGCTCCGTCTATATGCAGGGGTTGGTTGACGAGGCGGCGGCCGGCGCGCTGGCGCAAGGCGCGGCGCTGCTCGCCTGGCACGCCAGCCATGCCTTCTGCTCGAAATGCGGCAACCGCTCGGAAATGCGGGCCGGTGGCTACCGGCGGCATTGCCCGGTCTGCGGCACCGACCATTTCCCGCGCACCGACCCGGTGGCGATCATGCTGACGGTGACGCATGAAAAATGCCTGCTCGGGCGCGGCAAGCATTTCGCGCCGGGCATGTATTCCGCGCTTGCCGGCTTCATCGAGCCGGGCGAGACGATCGAGGCGGCGGTGCGGCGCGAGACGCTTGAAGAGGCCGGCATCCGGCTCGGCCGCGTCGTCTATCACGCCAGCCAGCCCTGGCCGTTCCCCTATTCGCTGATGATCGGTTGTTTCGGCGAGCCCCTCAACGAGGAAATCCAGGCCGACCTCAACGAACTGGAGGACTGCCGCTGGTTCTTCCGCGACGAGGTGCGCACCATGCTGGACAGGACGCATGCCGACGGCTTGATTACACCGCCGAAAGGGGCGATCGCCCATCACCTCATCCGCGCCTGGGTCGACAGCGAATAGGAGCAGAAGAATGATCCGTCACACCGTCGTGTTCACGCTGAAGCACCCGCTGCAGTCGCTGGAGACGAAGCGCTTCCTCCACGACGCGAAGAAGATCCTGACCGGGATCAAGGGCGTCGCGCATTTCGAGCAGCTGCGGCAGGTGAGCCCGAAGAACGACTACCAGTTCGGCTTCTCGATGGAGTTCGCCGACCAGGCGGCCTACACGCGCTACAACGAGCACCCGGACCATGTCGCCTTCGTGCGCGACCGCTGGGTGCCCGAGGTCGATAAGTTCATGGAGATCGACTACGTGCCGCTCGGCTGGGGGTGATATCGGGTTGAGTGCAAACGTCGGAGATTGGCGAAGGCCTTCGTGCTTCGTCATCCACGGGCGAAGCAAGGAGCGAAGCGACGCGCGCAGACCCGAGGATCCATGCCTTGACTTCGACGCGTTGCGACGGTCCAGAATTCTGCTCCGCTGCTCTCTATGATCAAGGTTACGGAATGGGTCCTTGGGTCTGTGCTCCGCTTCGCGTCGCTCCGCCCGCGGATGACGAAGTCGCGAAGGCTCCCCCAATCTCGAAGGTCGTGAGCTCCGACTAACTGGTCAATCCGCCACCTTCCACTCATCACGCGAGGCGCTCGCCGGATAGACGCCGAGGATGCGCATTTCGCGCGAGAAGAAGCGCAACTCGTCGAGCGCCAGCTTGACCAGCGGATCGTCCGGGTGGCCCTCGATGTCGGCGTAAAACAACGTCGCGGTGAAGGCGCCGAGTTGGTAGCTTTCGAGCTTGGTCATGTTGATGCCGTTGGTGGCGAAGCCGCCCATCGCCTTATAGAGCGCGGCCGGCACGTTGCGGACACGGAAGATGAAGGTGGTCATCATCTTGGCGTCCGGCGCGGGACGTTCCACCCATTGCTTGTTCTTGGTCAGCACGACGAAGCGGGTGACGTTCGAATCGGTGTCCTCGACATTCTTCTCGATGATATCGAGCCCATAGAACTCCGCGGCCAAAGCCGGCGCCAGCGAGGCCATGGTGCGATCCCTGACCTCCGAGACCATCTTGGCCGAACCCGCCGTGTCGCCGGCGATCACCGGCTTCCAGCCGTTCTTGCGGATATATTTGCGGCACTGGCCGAGCGCATGGATGTGGCTGTGCACGGTCTTGATCTCTTCGCGCTTCACCCCCGGCAGCACCATCAGCTGGAAATGGATCGGCAGGAAATACTCGCCGACGATGTGCAGCTTCGATTCCGGCAAGAGGTGGTGGATGTCGGCGACGCGCCCGGCGATCGTGTTCTCGATCGGGATCATGGCGAGCTCGGCCTTACCGGTCTCGACCGCGTTGAAAGCATCCTCGAAGGTCGGGCAAGGCAACGGTTCCATCGACGGGAACATGTTGCGGCAGGCAGTGTCGGAGTTGGCGCCCGGCTCGCCCTGGAAGGAAATTCTGTTGGTCTTTTCAGCCATCACGGATGTCTCAGTTTGAAAGGATTTTTCGTGCCCGCTCCAGGTCGTCGGGGGTGTCGACGCCAAGCGGCAGCGATTTGACGATCTCGGCGTCGATGCGCATGCCGGCTTCCAGCGCGCGCAGCTGCTCCAGCCGTTCGCGCCGCTCCAGCGGCGACGGCTTGAGCGCCACGAAGCGTTCCAGCGCCGCACGGCGATAGGCGTAGAGGCCGATGTGGTGGTAGAGCGGCCCATTGCCCCAGGGCGCGGTGGCGCGGGTGAAATAGAGCGCTCTCAACCGTGTCGCCGAAAGCGGCGAGCCGACGATCTTGACCACGTTCTGGTTGGTCTTCTCCTCGTCGCGCACGATCTCGACGCCCAGCGTGGCGATATCGACCGATTTGTTCTCAAACGGCCGCAGCGACGCGCCGATGATCTCGGGATCGATGGTCGGCAGGTCGCCCTGGACGTTGACGATCGTTTCCACCTGCTTTTCGGGGTCGAGGGCCGTCAGCGCCTCGAAGATGCGGTCGGAGCCCGATTCGTGATCCGCGCGGGTCATGACGGCCTCGAAGCCATGCGCCCGCACGGCTTGCGCGACGGCTTCGGTATCGGTCGCCACCACCACGCGGCCAAGCCCGGCCTCGGCGGACCGGCGGGCGACATGGACGATCATCGGCGCGCCCGCAATGTCGGCCAGCGGCTTGCCCGGCAGACGCGTCGAGGCCATGCGGGCGGGGATCAGGATCAAGGTTGACATCGGATTTCAGGGCGGTCGAAAAAAGCGGATGGAAAGTGGCAAAAGGTCTCACTGGAAGCGCCCTTATAGGTGTTGCAACGCCTGAGCAAAAGACCTAGTTTCCGCCCGATTTGACTGGCCTTTCGAGGCAGTTCGCGATACCGACGGACGGAGTGGACGGGACGGTCCGCCGGAAAAGGGAGCAAGGGGCGTATGGATTCCAACGAAGTCAACAAGCTGCTCGGCGGATTTCTGGGAACCTGCTTCCTCGTCTTTTCCATAGGCCTCGTCTCGGACGGATTGTTCGCCTCGCCGGCGCCCGAAAAGCCCGGCTTCGCCATCGAAGCGCAGGAACCGACCGAAGGCGGTCCGGCTGCTCCCGCGGCGGAAGCCAAGCCGATCGCCGACCTGCTCGCCACCGCCAATGCCGAGGCTGGCGCCGCGATCTTCAAGAAATGCCAGGCCTGCCATTCCGGCGAAAAGGGCGGTCCGAACAAGGTCGGCCCGGATCTCTGGGATATCGTCGACCGCCCCGTCGCCGAGCATGAAGGCTTCGCCTATTCGGCCGGCATGAAGGATTTTTCGAAAGGCGGCCAGGAGCACTGGACCTACGACAATCTCAACCACTTCATCACCTCGCCGAAGAAGTTCGTGAAGGGCACGGCGATGGGCTTCGCCGGTCTGCCGAAGGATGAAGACCGGGCCAATGTGATCGCCTATCTGCGCACGCTGTCGGACAACCCGAAGCCGCTGCCGCAGCCGGGCGCTTCGGCCGAGGCCAAGCCCGCCGAAGGCGCCAAGCCGGCGGAAGGCGCCGCGCCGGCCAAGCCGGCCGAGGGAGCCGCTCCGGCCAAGCCCGCGGCGCCCGCTCAATAAACAATTTGTCGCAGAGACTTCCTTGGAAAAGCCGGGTTCGTCCCGGCTTTTCTGTTGGGAAAGCTGCATGGGCGGCGACAAAGGCGGCACTTGCGGTTCCCACCGGCGTCAAATGATCTAGATTGCGGGTGAGCAAAGTTCGCGACGAGGAGAACGCATGAAGGTTGGCCGCTTCCGCACGCTTTTCGCATCGGCGTTCGCGCTCGCCTTCGCCGCCAGCCTGCAGGCCGGCTTCGCCGATGAGTGGCACACGACGTCGTCGCTGATCGGGCCTTCAAAATACGGCGAGAATTTCCAACGTTACGACTACGTCAATCCCGATGCGCCGAAAGGCGGGACCTACAACTCCGTCGTCACCGGTACGTTCGACAGCTTCAACCCCTATATCGTGCAGGGATCGCCGGCCGCGGGGCTGGTCGGCTTCGGCGGCGGGCTGCTCTACGACACGCTGATGGACCAGGCGACCGACGAGGGCAGCGTCAGCCACCCGCTGGTCGCCGATGCCTACAAATACCCTTCCGACTATTCGTCCGCCACCTACCGGCTCGATCCGCGGGCAAAATGGCATGACGGCCAGCCAATCACCGTCGATGACGTGATCTGGTCCTTCCAGGTGCTCAAGGCCAACAGCCCACAATACAGCCGCTATTTCGAGAACGTCACCGACGCTGTGGCGATCTCCGACCAGGAGGTCGAATTCCATTTCAACCAGAAGGGCAACCGCGAGCTGCCCAAGATCCTCGGCGATCTCGTCGTTTTGCCGAAGCACTGGTGGGAAGGCACCGATGCCAGCGGCAAGAAGCGCGACATCACCAGGCCGACGCTGGAGCCGCCGCTGGGCTCGGCCGCCTACAAGATCGCCAGCTTCAAGCCGGGCTCGGAGATCGTCTGGCAGCGCGTGCCGGACTATTGGGGCGCCAAGCTGCCGGTGAAGGTCGGCCGCGAGAATTTCGATACCCAACGCTTCACCTACATACTGGACGACAACGCCGCCTGGCAGGCCTTCACCAAGGGCGGGCTGGACGACATCAAGCCGGAAAACAGCTCGAGACGTTGGGCCACGGCTTATAATTTTCCCGCCATCGGCGCCGGCGACGTGATCAAGAAGGAATTCAAGACCACCTCGCCGGAGCCGATGCAGGCTTTCATGCTCAACCAGCGCCGGCCGCTGTTCCAGGATCGCCGCGTGCGCGAAGCGCTGACCTATCCTTACGATTTCGAGACGATGAACCGCACGCTGTTCTTCAATTCCAACACGCGCACCAAAAGTTATTTCCAGGGCACCGAATTGGCGTCGAGCGGGCTGCCGCAAGGCAAGGAGCTCGAGATCCTGGAGAAGTATCGAGACAAGCTGCCGCCTGAATTGTTCACCCAGGAATTCAAGCTGCCGATCTATGACTCGCCGCAGGCGGAACGGAAGTTTCTGAAGCAGGCGGTGGACCTCTTCGCCCAGGCGGGCTGGGTGATCAAGGGCGGCAAGATGGTGAACGCCAAGACCGGCGCGCCGTTCAAATTCGAGATCCTCGGCACGTCCGACACGGACCAGATCCTCTCAGGCAATTATATCGCCAACCTGCGCAAGATCGGCGTCGACGCGACGCTGCGGATCATCGATCCCAGCCAATACGTCAACCGCGTCAACAATTTCGACTACGACGTCATCACCAACCTGCTGCAGCAGTCGGAATCGCCGGGCAACGAACAGCGCGATTTCTGGAGCTCGAAGGCCGCCGACGCGCCCGGATCGCGCAACTATTCCGGCATCAAGGACCCGGTTGTCGATGCATTGGTCGACCGCATCATCTTCGCCACCGATCGCGACGACCTCGTCGCGGCCACCCACGCGCTCGATCGGGTGCTGTTGTGGAACTACTATGTGGTCCCGCAATTCTACCGCGCGGTGGTGTGGCTTGCCTATTGGAACAAGTTCGGCATGCCGGAAAAGCAGCCAAGTTACCGCGGCGCCGATATCGATTCCTGGTGGATCGACCCCGAGAAGGAAAAGGCGCTGGCCGCCAAGTACAAGGGCCTCAATTGATGAGGCGGCGGATTTTGCTTCCTCGCCGCGACTTCCTGGCGCTCGGCGCCGCGGCCACAGCCGCCGCCCTGCTGCCCGGCCGGGCCTTTGCCGACACCCCGGCCGGTGTCAAGCTGCACGGCCTGTCGGCCTTCGGCGACCTCAAATACAAGCCCGATTTCACCCATTTCGACTATGTCGATGTCGATGCGCCGCAAGGCGGCATCTTCAACTTCTCGCCGCCGAACTGGGGCGCCAACCAGAGCCCGCAGACCTTCAACACGCTGAACTCATTCGTCGCCAAGGGCGATTCTCCGCAGCGCATGGAAATGTGCTTCGATTCCTTGATGGTGCGGGCACTCGACGAGCCAGACGCGGTCTATGGACTGATCGCCGACGGAGTCACAATCTCCGACGACCGCAACGGCTTCACATTCTCGCTGCGCCCGCAGGCGCGCTTCCATGACGGCACGCCGCTCACCGCCGACGATGTTGCCTTCACCTTCAAGCTGCTGAAAGACAAAGGGCATCCGGACTACGCGCTGTCGCTGACGCATCTGGAAGATGCCGAGGCGAAGGACACTCACACCGTCGAGCTCAAATTCTCCGGCAAGCAATCGGCCCGCACCATCCTCAACGTCGTCGGATTTCCGATCCTGTCGAAGGCCTTTTACACGGCCAATCCATTCGATTCCTCGCAGCTCAATCCGCCGCTCGGCTCTAGCGCCTATAAGGTCGGGCGCTGGTCGGCGGGCGCCTGGATCGAATATGAGCGCGTGGCCGACTACTGGGGCAACGACCTGCCGGTCAATCGCGGCCAGAACAATTTCGGGCGCATCCGCATCGAATTCTACCAGGATCGCACGGCCGGGTTCGAGGCCTTCAAGAAGGGCGAGATACTCTACCGCGAGGAATTCACGTCGCGCGTCTGGGCGACGGCCTACGACTTTCCAGCCTTTACCGCCGGCAAGGTGATCAAGCATGAGTTCCCGGCTGAAACCACGCCTTCCATGCAGGCCACCGCCGTCAACCAGCGGCGGGAGCAATTCAAGGACCCGCGCGTGCGGCAGGCGATCGCGCTCTGCTTCGATTTCGAATGGACGCGGCGCAACTTCTTCTATGGTTCCTATGAGCGTTCGCAGTCCTGCTTCGAAAAGTCCGACTTCCGGGCCGCGGGCATGCCAACGCCGCAGGAGTTGGCGCTGCTGGAGCCGCTGCGCGACCAGCTGCCGCCGGAGACATTCGGCGAAGCGGTGACGCAACCGCCGTCCGACGGTTCAGGGCGGGACCGCAAGCAACTGAGCGCGGCGCTGAAATTGCTCGCTCAGGCGGGCTGGAAGCGCTCCGGCGACTTCGCGGTCAATGACAAGGGCGGGCGGCTGGCCGCCGAATTCCTGGTCGACGACGAGACCTTCGTGCAGGTCTATTCGCCCTGGGTCGCCAACATGAAAGCCATCGGCATCGATGCCTCGATCCGCCTGGTGGATTCGGCACAGTACCAGCTCAGGCAATCGACATTCGATTTCGACCTGCTCTCGGCCGCCTTCAATTTCAGCGCCACGCCGACCCGCGACGATCTGGAAATTTTCTTCCACTCGCGCAGCGCCGCCGTATCGGGCTCGCGCAACCTGTCGGGCATTGCAAGCCCGGCCATCGATGCGTTGATCGATGCCGTCGGCGCCGCCAAGGACCGTGAAAGCCTGACCACCGCCATGCGCGTCTTGGACCGGGCCTTGCGCGCGCGGCGCGATTGGATTCCAAGTTGGTATCTGGCGAATCACCGAAGCGCCTATTGGGACATGTTCGGCTTCCCCGAACAGAAACCCGATTTCGGCTTTCCGGTCGAGGCGCTGTGGTGGGTCGACAAGGGCAAGGCGGCAAAGATTGGCAAAGCCTGACATGAACGTTTGCGCGGGGCCGGACGCCTGATGGGCGCCTATATCCTGCGCCGCATTCTTCTCATGATCCCGACGCTGTTCGGCATCATGGCGATTTCCTTCGCGGTCATCCAGTTCGCGCCGGGCGGCCCGGTCGAGCAGGTGATTGCACGGCTGACCAACCAGGGCGGCAACGACCGCCTCGGCAGCGGTGGCGGCGACGCCGGTGGCGCCAATTTCGACGTGGCCGGCGATGTCGGCTCGAAATACCGCGGCGCGCAGGGGCTCGATCCCGAATTCATCAAGAAACTGGAGAAGCAGTTCGGCTTCGACAAGCCGCCGCTCGAGCGCTTCGGCATGATGCTGTGGAACTATAGCCGCTTCGATTTCGGCGACAGCTATTTCCGCGATATCTCGGTGCTGAACCTGATCCTGGAGAAGATGCCCGTCTCCATCTCCATCGGCCTGTGGATCACGCTTTTATCCTACCTGATCTCGATTCCGCTCGGTATCCGCAAGGCGGTGAAGGACGGCTCGACCTTCGACGTATGGACCAGCGGCGTTGTCATCGTCGGCTATGCCATTCCAGGCTTCCTGTTCGGCATCATGCTCATGGTGCTGTTCGCGGGCGGCTCGTTCTGGGACTGGTTTCCGCTGCGCGGTATCGTTTCGGACAATTGGGACCAGCTGTCGTGGCCGGGCAAGATCGCCGACTATTTCTGGCACATGACGCTGCCGCTGACGGCGCTCGTGCTGTCGGCTTTCGCGACGACCACCCTTCTCACCAAGAACTCCTTCCTTGAAGAAATCCGCAAGCAATATGTGGTGACGGCGCGCGCCAAGGGGCTGTCGGAGCACAAGGTGCTCTACGGCCATGTCTTCCGAAACGCCATGCTGATCGTGATTGCCGGCTTCCCCGGCGCCTTCATCTCGGCCTTCTTCACCGGCTCGCTGCTGATCGAGAACATCTTCTCGCTCGACGGCCTCGGCCTGCTCGGCTTCAAGTCGGTGATCGACCGCGACTATCCGGTGGTGTTCGCCACCCTCTACATCTTCTCGCTGCTTGGCCTGTTCGTCGGCCTTTTGTCCGACCTGATCTACACCTGGGTCGATCCGCGCATCGACTTCGAGCGGAGAGACATCTGATGGCCGAGGCCGCGATCGAAAGCGCGCCGGCGCGGCCTCGCAGGCCATTTCTGTCGCCGCTCAACCAGAGGCGGTTGCAGAATTTCAAGGCCAACCGGCGCGGCTACTGGTCGCTCTGGATCTTCCTGTTGCTGTTCGTGCTGTCGCTGTTTTCCGAGCTGATCGCCAACGACAAGCCGATCATCGTCTCATACAAGGGCGAGATTCTGTTTCCGGTTCTGGTCGCCTATCCGGAAGAGAAGTTCGGCGGTTTCTACGCCGTCACCGATTATCGCGATCCGGTGATCCAGGACGAGATCAATTCCAATGGCTGGATGATATGGCCGCCGGTTCGCTACTCCTACCAGACGGTCAACAACGCCATTCCGGAACCGGCACCGGCAAAACCGTCCTGGCTTTACGACAAGAAGACGCGCTGCAGTCAGTACCCGAAGGGAGAGGCCGACGAGAACTGCGTCGCCGGCAACTGGAACTGGCTGGGCACCGACGACCAGGCGCGCGACGTGCTGGCGCGCGTGCTCTACGGCTTCCGCATCTCGGTTCTGTTCGGCCTGATCCTGACGCTCGGCTCGTCGCTGATCGGCGTCGCGGCCGGCGCGGTGCAAGGCTATTTCGGCGGCTGGACCGACCTCCTCTTCCAGCGTTTCATCGAGATCTGGTCGGCGATCCCGGTGCTTTACCTGCTGCTGATCGTCTCGGCCATCCTGCCGCCGGGCTTCTTCATCCTGCTCAGCCTGATGCTGCTGTTCTCCTGGGTGGCGCTGGTCGGCGTGGTGCGGGCCGAATTCCTGCGCGCGCGCAACTTCGAATATGTCAACGCGGCGCGGGCGCTCGGCGTGCCGAACCTCACCATCATGTTCCGGCACTTGTTGCCGAACGCCATGGTGGCGACGCTGACCTTCCTGCCCTTCCTGCTCTCGGGCTCCATCTCGACGCTGACCTCGCTCGACTATCTCGGCTTCGGCCTACCGCCCGGTTCGGCCTCGCTCGGCGAACTGCTGAAACAGGCGCAGCGCAACCTCAACGCCCCCTGGCTCGGCATCTCCGGCTTCATCGTCATTTCGCTGATGCTGTCGCTGCTGGTCTTCATCGGCGAGGCGACACGCGATGCTTTCGATCCGCGCAAGACGTTCAAATGAGCGAAGCCCTGCTGTCCGTCCAAGATCTGAGTGTCGCCTTCGCGCAGGGCGGCAAGCAATCGATCGCCGTCGACCATATCTCATTCGACATCGCCAAGGGCGAGACGGTTGCCCTGGTCGGCGAATCCGGGTCGGGCAAATCGGTCTCGGCGCTGTCGGTGTTGAAGCTCCTTCCCTATCCCGCCGCCAGCCATCCCTCGGGCAAGATCCTGTTCAGCGGCGCCGACCTGCTCGCCATGAACGAGAAGGCGTTGCGCGGCGTGCGCGGCAACAAGATCACCATGATCTTCCAGGAGCCGATGACCTCGCTCAACCCGCTGCACACGATCGAGCAGCAGATCGTCGAGGTGCTGCAGCTGCATCAGGGCATGCGCGATCAAGCCGCCCGCTCCCGCACGCTGGAGCTGCTCAACGAGGTCGGCATTCGCGATCCGCAGAAACGCCTCGACGCCTATCCGCACCAGCTCTCCGGCGGCCAGCGCCAGCGCGTCATGATCGCCATGGCTTTGGCCAACGAGCCGCAGCTTCTGATCGCCGACGAGCCGACGACGGCGCTCGACGTCACCGTGCAGGCGCAGATCCTCGAATTGCTGGCGAAGCTCAAAGCCCGCAAGGGCATGTCGCTGCTGTTCATCACACACGATCTCGGCATCGTGCGCAGGATCGCCGACCGCGTCTGCGTCATGACCAAGGGCAAGATCGTCGAGAGCGGCCCGACCGGGGAAATCTTCGCCAATCCGCGGCATGACTATACAAAGCATCTGCTGGCGGCTGAGCCGAAGGGCAAGCCGCCCGCGGCAGACCCGGGCGCCAAATCCGTCATGACCGGCAAGGACATCAAGGTCTGGTTCCCGATCAAGAAGGGCTTCTTCCGCAAGACCGTCGACCATGTGAAGGCCGTGGACGGCATCGACGTCACGGTGCGCGCCGGCCAGACGCTGGGCGTGGTCGGCGAATCCGGCTCGGGCAAGACGACGCTGGGCTTAGCGCTCGCCCGGATGATCTCCTCGACCGGCACGATCAGTTTCAACGGACGCGACATCAACCAGCTCTCCTTCAGCGCCATGCGGCCGCTGCGGCGCGAACTGCAGATCGTCTTCCAGGATCCGTTCGGATCGCTCAGCCCGCGGCTGTCGGTCTCGGAGATCATCGAGGAAGGGCTGAAGATCCACGAGCCGAAGCTCTCGGCCGACCAGCGCGACGACAAGGTGGTCGCCGTGCTGAAGGAGGTCGGCCTCGATCCCGAGACGCGCCACCGCTACCCACACGAGTTTTCCGGGGGCCAGCGCCAGCGTGTCGCCATCGCCCGCGCCATGGTGCTCAACCCGCGCTTCGTTATGCTCGACGAGCCGACCTCGGCGCTCGACATGAGCGTGCAGGCGCAAGTGGTCGACCTTCTGCGCGGCCTTCAGGCCAAGCACAATCTCGCCTATCTCTTCATCAGCCACGACCTCAAGGTGGTCCGCGCCCTTGCCAACGACGTCATCGTCATGCGCAATGGCCAGATCGTCGAGGCGGGACCTTCCGCGCAGATTTTCAGCAGCCCGCAAACCGACTATACGCGGGCGCTGATGGCGGCGGCCTTCAAGATCGAGACGGCACCGACCGGCGTGGTCAGCGAGTAATCGGACCCGCACCGGCGAAACAGGGAAGAAAAATCCGCAAATGGAAAAAGGCAAAGTCCTGCTTGCCCTCACGGGCATCCACCCGCAGCGCTGGCATGAGTTGCTCTCGGCCGAGCGCGAGGTCGTGTTGGAGCCAAACGGCGCCAACGATCCGTCGATCACGTATGCGGTGGTGTGGAAGCAGAAGCCCAACCTTCTCAAGTCGCTGCCCAATCTGCGCGTCATCTTTTCGATCGGCGCCGGCGTCGACCACATCTTTGCCGATTCCGGCCTGCCAGACGTGCCGATCGTCAGGATCGTCGCCGACAATCTCACCCAATACATGACCGAATATGTGGTGTGGCGGGTGCTCGACCATCACCGCCAGAGCATGCTCTACCGCGGCCAGCAGGCGAAGAAGACCTGGCACGAGCCGCCGCAACGGCCGGCCGGCGACATCTCCGTCGGCATCATGGGCCTCGGCCATCTCGGCCGCGCCGCGGCTTCGGTGCTGCTTTCGCTCGGTTTCGCCGTCAATGGCTGGTCGCGCAGCGAGCGGCCGATGAAGGGCGTTTCGACCTATGCCGGCGAGGCCGGGCTGATCCCGTTCCTCAATGCCACCGACATCCTGGTCGTGCTGTTGCCGCTCACGCCGCAAACCCAAGGCATCGTCAATTACGGGCTGCTCAAGGAACTGCGCCGGCGCAACGGGCTTGGCGGCGCCGTGCTGATCAATGCCGGGCGCGGACGCCTGCAGAAGGACGCCGACATCGTGCGCGCGCTGGACGACGGCACGCTGAAGGAAGCAAGCCTCGACGTGTTCGAAGTCGAGCCGCTGCCGAAGACCAGCCCGTTATGGAGCCACCCGAAAGTATTCGTCACGCCGCATGCGGCGGCGACCTCGGACCCGGCCCATCTGGTACCGATCATGCTTCGCCAGATGGCCGCCTTCGAGCGCGGCGAAAAGCTGGACAACCTGGTCGACAGAGAGGCGGGGTATTAGTCGGGAGTCAAACCCCATTCCCGGAAGCACTGTTTGATCGCCCGCAGCGAAGACAGTTGCAGTTTCGGCAGATCGATATCTTCGAACATTGCCCGGTATTTCCGTCGGTTTCGCTGCGTGGTGACGGCGATGTGGTGGATCATGTCCCATTTGACGCTGTCGCGCCCGCCTTCCAGGGCACCAAGCCTGCCGGTCTCGAACAGCGTTCGCCGAAAGTAGCGCAGCAGGCTCATGGGCGTGGAGATATCCAGCAGAATAAGGCCGGTTGCCCGCCGGAAGCGTTGCGGCATGCAAACTGAATAATTTCCGTCCATCACCCAGCGCTCGCCGGCGATGGCTGCATCGTGCAGGGCAATGAATTCGTCCCTTGGACGCTGCTGCCAATCCGTATTGGGCAGGTGAAAGAGCTGATCGAGGTGAACGGCTTCCAGGCCGCGCTTGCGGGCGATCGCATTGGCAAGAGTGGACTTGCCGCTGTTGGACGGGCCCAGGATGCAGATGCGGTTGCCGAGATCCGAGAGACTCATGGCGGCTTTCAAACACGAAAGCTCGACGAACCGACCGATCGCAAAGCGGAATATCGAATATCGGATACTCAGGAAGGCTTCGAGCCCGGCAGCCCGAACGTCTCCTTCTTCTTCGGCTTGCCGCAGTCGCGGCGGTCGATCGAGCGGTTCATGGCGTCGATCTCGCCGCTCGCCTTGTTGCTGTCGCGCGAAGCCTTGGAGCGCATGTCCGGCGTGAACGGGCCGAAGCCCATCGCCGGATTGGAGAAGCTCGGCTTGGCGGTGACAGGCAGATTGTTCTGCTGCGCCAGTTGATTGCGCTGCGCCAGCAATTGATCGCAAGGCACATCGTCATACTGCAATGAGGATTGGACGTCCTCGTCCTGACGCTCCGCCATCGACGTGCCGCCGACACAGCCGGCCACCGCGAGGCAGGACGCCAACGCAATCATGATCCAGCGCATGGATATCTCCTCGTGGTATCCGCCCCGCGCAACCCGGACCATGCCATTCAGGCTTTTTCGCAGCAAGGTCGACTCATGCCGTTGCCGGATTCCCCGCCTCGGCAGCTGTAGCAGGGAAGCCAGCCACGATGGCCAGGCCCTCGACTGGATCGCGCCGGTCGTGACGGATAACCATGCTTTCCAGCGACAGGACCGAAAGCCCGTTGGCACAAAGCACGTGCCGCGCATAGGCCTCGGAATGGGCATAACGCCGTGACGGCAAAAGGGCGAAATCGCCGCCGCCGACAAGCGTCTCGAGCGAAAAGGCGAATATGCCGCCATCGGCAAGCATGTTCGCAACCGCGCCGACGATCCGGTCGAGCGCGCCGACATAGATGAACACGTCGGCCGCGACCACGAGGTCGGCTCTGTCGCCGGTGTGGGAGAAATGCTGAAGGTCGGCCTTGGCCAGCCGGTCGTAGATGCCCTTGGCCCTCGCCTTCCTCAGCATGCCGGCCGAGATGTCGTAGCCCTCCAGCCGGTCGACGAAAGGGCGCAGCCTTTCGCCCATCAGGCCGGTGCCGCAGCCAAGGTCGAGGGCCAGCCCGAACCGGCCGGGCCTTGCCTTGCCAATGGCGTGCCCGAGACAATCCGGCAGCCCGTAGCCGAGCTTGCCGACAAGCGAGTCCTCGAAACTGTCGGCGTAGTGGTCGAACAAGGTCTCGACAAAGGCGCTGGGCGGCGCCGCCGCGGCGGGCGCCTTGCCGATCAGCTGCAGCTTGAGCGCGGCGCCCAGGCGATCCGCGGGGTCCAGCTTCAGCGCCATGGCCCAGGCTTGCGCGGCCTGGTCGGGCAGGCCGGCCGCTTCCTGCATCTCGCCGAGGCGAAACCAGCCGGCGGCCCAGCGCGGCGCCAGCTCCAGCGCGCCAAGCAAAAGCTCCGCCGCCTGCGCAGGCTCGCCCGAGGCGAGAAGCATCTCGGCGAAATCGGCGCGACGGTCGGCATTCAAATCGCCCGACGAGGCCTGGAGCGGTTTCATTCGTGAAGGATCCCACCGGCGAGGCGGGCCGGCGGCTGGCTCCATAGCATGATCCCGAACCAAAGGTCAGCGAAGCAAAAAGTGGGAACCGGTTTTCGGAGAGAGATCTTGCTCCAACAAAGAGCTGGATCGTGATGGCGTTTCAACGAAACGCGATTGGGATCCAGGACGAGTCAGCAGTCTCTTGCAACGGGCTTCCCGCGGCAAATTTAGCTACTATGTTCAAAGCCATGCACGCCAGCGACCTGCTCAAATCCCGGCCGGAGGGCCTCTACTGCCCGCCCGGCGATTTCTTCATCGATCCGGTGCGGCCCGTCGAGCGGGCTCTGATCACGCACGGCCACTCCGACCATGCGCGATCCGGCCACCGCTCGGTGCTTGCGACGCAAGAGACGCTCGACATCATGGGACTGCGCTATGGCGAGGATTTCGCCGGAACGACGCAAGCGGCAACTCTCGGTCAGACGATCGACATCAACGGCGTCGCCGTCACCTTCCATCCGGCCGGGCATGTGTTGGGCTCGGCGCAGATCTGCGTCGAGCATGGGGGCATGCGCATCGTCGCCTCCGGCGACTACAAGCGGCAGAAGGACGCGACCTGCCTGCCGTTCGAGCCTGTTCGCTGCGATGTCTTCATCACCGAAGCGACCTTCGGCCTGCCGGTGTTCCGGCATCCGCCCGACCATGAGGAGATCGCGCGCGTGATCAAATCGGCGGCGCAGTTTCCCGAACGCTCGCATCTGATCGGCGCCTATGCGCTCGGCAAGGCGCAGCGCGTGATGCGGCTGTTGCGCGACGCCGGCTATGACAGGCCGATCTATATCCACGGCGCGCTGGCCAAGCTCAGCGAATATTATCAGAGCCAGGGCATCGATCTCGGCAGGCTCGGGCCGGGAACCGTGGAGAGCGGCAGCAAGGCCGATTTCGCCGGCGCGATCGTCGTCGGGCCGCCATCGGCCTTCGCCGACCGCTGGGCGCGGCGTTTTCCGGACCCGATCTCGTGCTTTGCTTCCGGCTGGATGCGCATCCGCCAGCGCGCCAAGCAGGGCGGCGTCGAGCTGCCGCTGATCATTTCCGACCATGCCGACTGGGACGAGCTGATCATCACCATCAAGGAAACCGGCGCGGAGGAAATCTGGGTGACGCATGGCCGCGAGGAGGCGCTGGTGCGCTGGTGCGAGCTGGAGGGCATCGCCGCGCGGCCGCTGCATCTGGTGGGATATGAGGACGAGGGCGATTGATGGCGATTCTTGATGCGGGAATTGGCAACGCCGCGATCCTTCACACCCCCCTCTGGCCTGCCGGCCATCTCCCCCGCACGGGGGGAGATTGGCAGTTTCGGCCCTGCCGCACATCCTGCA
>NZ_VFTK01000042.1:0-55906 GCF_006439495.1 Mesorhizobium sp. B3-1-8 | reverse complement strand
TACGTCGACGCCAAGAAGCGCATCACTGTCGCATTTCTAACTGGCTGGCGGTGTCGCGTCTCTAAATCGCTTTGACATCTGATATGGCAACGGAGATGCCGAGAGCGCGATGTCACACAGCGCTGCTCGCCAGCCGCACGGAGTTGTTGCGCATTCGCACGCCGTCACCTTCCATTTCAAACACGCCTTCGTATTCCTGACGGGTACGAGCACAAGTCGGCCATCGTTGCGGCAACATCTCTGTTCGGAACTCAACCGCCGAACCTCGCGTTGGCCTGGTGAGCGGTTTGAGGACCTTTGCATGCGTTCACGGCTTGAGTTGGCGAGCGGCACGGAATTGTCTTTCCTCACGGCTGGAGAGCCCTCCAAACCGGCTCTTCTGTTTCTTCACGGTTTTCCGAGTTCCTCCAGGACCTTTCGCCACGTTATTCCCGCATTGTCGAAGGTGGCTTATGTGGTTGCTCCTGACATGCCTGGGTTCGGCATGTCCGATGCTCTGCCCGAGCCGTCTTTTGATGGTTTTGCCGATGCGATCTCGGAGTTGCTCGGCCACCTCTCGGTCGGCTCGCGCTACATCTACCTGCATGACTTTGGCGCGCCGGTCGGCCTGCGGATAGCCATGCAGGCTCCCGATGCGGTGTTGGGCTTGATCATCCAGAACGCCAACGCGCATCGGAGCGGAATGGGGCCATCATGGAAGGCGACGCAGGACTTTTGGGCCAATCCGAACCGCGACAATGAAGCGAAAGCCACCGCGCATCTGACCTTCGAGGGCACGCGCGATCAGTATGTGGCAGGTGTTCCCGACGATGTGGCCGCACAAATTCCGCAGGAGAACTGGGAGGAAGACTGGCGCGTGATGCAGCGCCCCGGAGGCATCGAGACGCAGCGCGCGCTTATTGCGGACTATGGCAACTACGTCGCTGGTTTCGACGCGATTGCCGACTATCTGCAGCGCCGGCAGCCTCGCGCCCTGATGCTGTGGGGTCGGCATGACACGTTCTTTGACCTGGCAGAGACGCTATCATGGATGCAGGCCCTGCCGAGGATGGAAGCACACATTCTCGACGGGCCTCATTTCCTGCTGGAAACGCATGCCAACCAAGCTGCGTCGTTGATGGTCGACTTCCTGGAACGGCAATAGAACAGTCCTTGAGGTCTGGCCGGCCCGAACGCGGCCGACGCCTGGGCTACATTGTCCGGCATCAATGTTCTGGCCACTGCCTGTCGGCCATTTCCGCTCGGCACCGTCTCGCTTGCCTGGCGCAGACCAGATTGGGTAATTTATTTCATGGCTGCCGGAATCTCAGATCGGATATCCGCCTTCGTCGAAGCGCTCCCATTGAAGCCGGGACTTCGCGTCCTGGAGATCGGATGCGGTCCCCGCGTTGCCGCTCGCAATGTCGCTTGCCGCATCGGCGATGGCTTCATTCTGGCCATCGACCGTTCGGAGAAGGCAATCCGATTGGCGCGGACGGGATCGGCGAATGAGATAGCTTGGGGCTGCCTCGATTTCAGGCATGCGGCAATCGAAGACTTCGCATTGAATGCTGACGAGGCTCTTTTTGACATCGCCTTCGCCATGAGATCCGATGGGGTGGTCTAGAAAAAGCTGTTCAGAAATGCCGATGCCTCGTCTGAAACACCAACGATCTTGTTGGTCGCCTGGCGGTAGAATTTGAAGTTGAGCTCGGTCTCGGGCCGGCCGTCCTGCCAATCCTTGAAGCGCTTGAGATCATCGCGACCCAAATGCCTCGTCGCCAAGGCGATGCGGCGGACGGAGATGCTGACCCGCGGCGTCTGCCGTACGAGATCGGAGCGTCTTGGGATAGCCGCCGAGGACGTCACGACGCCGCGGGCGACAAGCCCCTGCCCGCCTTCGTTCTCGCTGGCGAACAGGAAGACGACGTCGCCTTCAGCAATGGCCTTGCCGCCATACATGGTTTTCTGGGCGGCGAACACGAACGTCTCCGCCGCCGGGTCCTCGATCTGGGTCTTGATGGCGTATGCCATGCCCTACGGTTCCCGGCTGAGGCCTATCCGGTAACTCAGCACGCGCCGGCCGGCCGGCTCGATCAGCATGACGCCCGGCTTGTCGGCGAATTCGCCGTCGAAATCGACGGGACTGGCGATGCCGTGCCAGGGCTCGATGCACAGGAAGGGCGCGCCGCCGGGCTTGGACCAGATGCCCAGCTCGTTGAAACCCTGCCAGGACACCTCGATCGCCGGCCCCCGCGCCGCGGCATAGCGCACACTGGTGCTGGCCGGCTTGTCGAGGATGACGGCGTCATCGTCGAACAGTTTTTCGGAAAGCGGCAACGTCTTTCCCTCGATCGGTGTCGGTTGCAGGTCAGGCAGCAGCAGGCCGTCCTTCAGGCGGCGGACCGGCGCCGGCTCATCGTCTGCGAAGGTCAGCCGGTAGGCCTCCTTGGGCAGTTCCGGCAGCAGCGGCCAGTTGAACGCCGGATGCGCGCCGATCGAGGCGGGCAGCGGCTCGTCGCCCGTGTTGGCGATCTCGAAGGTCACGCCGAGCTGCCGGGGTTTCAGCTCGTAGCCGATGGCGAGGCGAAAGGCGAAAGGGTAGTGCGTCCGGGTCTCGGCGTCATCGGTCAGCACCAATGTGCAGGCGGACGGCCCCTGCTCCGTCCAGGCGAAGCTTCTGTCGCGCGCGAATCCATGCTGGGTCATCGGATAGGTTTGGCCGCGATGCCGCAGCTGGTCGCCCTTGAGCCGGCCGACGATCGGGAACAGGACGGGCGAATGACGGCGCCAGACGGGGCCTGCCTGCCACAGAAGCTCGGTGCCGTCGGCATCGCGCAGCGAGACCAGCTCGGCCCCCTGCCCGACGACGGTCGCCGAAATGCCGTCAGCGTGAAGCGTCAGTTGTTCCATTGCGTCCTCGCGGCTGGCTGGTCTGGCGGGCAGGCTAGCAAAAGGCCGCGCGTGAACTCAAGCGCGGCGGGCATACCGCGCCTCACCTTGCCCGTGAACGCCTCGATGCAGAGTCGAAAAAATGGCCGGAGGTTTCCCTCCGGCCATGCCGAGTTGAGCAGCGTTGCCTGCTACGGTCCGGCCTATTCGCGCTCGCCGGTGAAATTCAAGAGCAGCTGGAAGATGTTGATGAAGTTCAGATAGAGCGAGAAGGCGCCGAAGACAGCGAGCTTCTGCTGCGATTCCGCGTCGAAATTCTCCGCATACTGCTCCTTGATCGTCTGCGTGTCCCAGGCGGTCAGGCCGACGAAGACAGCAATACCGATCACCGAGATGGCGAACTGCAGCGCGGTCGAGCCGAGGAACAGGTTGACCAGGCTGGCGATGACCACGCCGATCAGGCCCATGATCAGGAAGGACGAGAACTGCGTCAGGTCGCGCCTGGTCGTGTAGCCGTAGAGGCTGGTGGCGCCGAACATCGTGGCGGCGATGAAGAAGGTGCGCGCGATGCTGGTCGAGGTGAAGACCAGGAACACCGAGGCAAGCGACAGGCCCATCACGGCGCAGAAGGCCCAGAACATCGCCTGCGCGCTCGCGGCCGACATGGTCTGCATCCTGAACGAGAAGAGCATGACGAAGGCGAGCGGCGCCAGCATCACCACCCATTTCAGCGGGCTGGAGAAGATCGGCACGTAGAGCGCGGGCGTCGAGGCCACGAAGAAGGCGACGAGGCCGGTGACGACGAGGCCGAGGCCCATATAGTTGTAGACGCGCAGCATGTGCTTGCGCAGGCCCTGGTCATAGACGGCTCCGGCCTGCACGCCGGCGCCCGTTCGGTATCCCAGATTGGGGCTGTTCATTTGGTTCTCCTTGGTTCTCAGTAGAGGGTCTGTTTTCAGTAGAGCGTTCTGGCGAGTTTCTCGGCGGCATGGTCGAGATTGCCGGCGCCGCTGCGTCCGACCACGGCATAGGCGACCTCGCCGATCTGGAAATACGCAGTCGAAATGTCATTGGAGGGCGCGACCGTGGGCTTCACGACGTCGAACGTGCCGGGTCTGATGGCGAACAGCGAGATGAGACCGAGATCCTTGGTCTCGACCGCCACCTCGACGCTCGGCCCGAATTGCGAGGGGTAGACCTGGACATCGCGGATTTTCCAGTCGTCGGGCAGCGACGGCATGACGATCGCGGTGGCGGCGCGGATCTCGTCGGCATCGTAGCCCGGCGCCTCCTGCTGCGACGGCATCGTCTCGCGCACCAAAGTCGTGCGGTGCGCCCTGACCGCATCCTCGACATAGGCCGGCGGCTGC
Source organism: Mesorhizobium sp. B3-1-8 (assembly GCF_006439495.1). Classification (NCBI taxonomy): domain Bacteria; kingdom Pseudomonadati; phylum Pseudomonadota; class Alphaproteobacteria; order Hyphomicrobiales; family Phyllobacteriaceae; genus Mesorhizobium; species Mesorhizobium sp. B3-1-8. The sequence goes on along the minus strand of NZ_VFTK01000042.1, from coordinate 51,665 downwards.
GTCGAGGCGACCACCTTGGTCACCGCGATCGGCCCGAAAATGCCGTTGGCCAGCCAGCCCGCCGCGACCAGCACGGCCGCGGCCGCGGCCCGCTGCAGCACGACAAGGATACGTCCCCTGGCAAGTGCCCTTTCCAGCCGCCGCGCCGCTTCTGTCGTGGCCGGACGCGCCATGCCGATTGGGCCCGCAAGCGCGACTCGCAGTTCGTCGCGTGTCCTCAAATCGGACATCACGCGCGCCGCCGCTTCCGGGCGCGCGGCGAGGAACGCCTCGACCTCGATGCGGCGGGCGACATCCAATTGGTCGTCGACATAGGCGTCGAGGTCGGCATCGGTTACGGGGTCGACAATGGCGGTCATTGATCGTCTCCCACGATCCTGAGATGAGGCCTGGCCTTCGGCGCCGCGCCCTCTTCCACCTCGCGCAGCGCGGCACGCGCGCGGCCGATGCGCGACATCAGGGTTCCGAGCGGGATACCGATGACTTCGGCGGCCTGCTGATAGGATAGCCCTTCGATGGCGACGAGGTGCAGGGCGGAGCGCTGTTCCTCCGGGAGCGAGAGAAACGCTTCCCGGACCTGGGACAGGCGCACCGCATGGTCCTGCGATGCCGGCATGCTTTGGTCGGCAACGAAGCCGGCCTGTTCGATGCGCGCCGCCTCGGAGCGGCGCGAGCGCATGCGGTCGATGAAGATGTTGTGCACGATCGCCAGAAGCCAGGCACGCAAATTGCCGCCCGAGCGAAAGGTCGCGCGTCGCTCATAGGCGCGCACCAGCGCGTCATGGACGAGATCCTCGGCGTCGGCGCTGTCGCGCGTCAGCGAGCGCGCATAGCGCCGCAGCGACCCCAACTGCCCGACGATGTCGAAGCGTGCCATCGACCGTTTCATGCCCTGTTTACGGAGCATGTAGGGATTTTAATCCCCTGCCCGGCATTTCTTTTCGTGCCGCCCGTGTCTGAGGAAACCGCTGGCGCGGCGGGGTCGATTTGCGTATCACTCCGCCGCCATTGGAGTCCTTTTCGATGTTCGAGACCCTGCAGCCTGCCCCCGCCGACAAGATCCTTGCCCTGATCGGCCTCTATCGCAACGACCCGCGGCCCGGCAAAGTCGACCTCGGTGTCGGCGTCTACAAGGACATCGACGGCAGGACGCCGGTGATGCGCGCCGTGCGCGAGGCCGAGAAGCGGCTGCTGGCCAGCCAGGACACCAAGACCTATCTCGGCCTTGCCGGCGATACCGGCTTCAACGCCGCCATGATCAAGCTCGCCTTCGGCGAGAAGGCCGACCCTTCGCGCATCCGCGCGGCACAGGCGCCGGGCGGATCCGGCGCGCTCAGGCTGGTGGCGGAGCTTCTGCAGCGCACGCGCGCCGGCGCGACGGTCTGGCTGTCCGACCCGACCTGGCCGAACCATCTGCCGGTGATGCGCGCCGCCGGCCTGCAAGTCCGCGACTATCCTTATTTCGATGCTGCTTCCGGCGCTGTCCGCTTCGACGAGATGCTGGCGACGCTCAGGACGGCCAACAGTGGCGATGTCGTGCTGCTGCATGGCTGCTGCCACAACCCGACCGGCGCCAATCTCAATGCCGCGCAGTGGGCCAAGGTCGCCGATGTGCTGCTGGAGCGCGGCCTGTTGCCCTTCGTCGACATTGCCTACCAGGGTTTTGGCGAGGGCCTCGACGCAGACGCCGCCGGTCTGCGGCTCTTGGCCGGCAAGGTGCCGGAAATGGTCGTCGCCTCGAGCTGCTCGAAGAATTTCGCCGTCTATCGCGACCGCGTCGGCGCCGCGATGATCATGGCCAAGGACGGCGCCCAAGCCGACGTGGCGATGAGCCAGATGCTGGCGGCGGCGCGCGTGCTCTATTCGATGCCGCCGGACCATGGCGCGGCAGCCGTGCGCATGGTGCTGGAGGACGCCAGCCTGAGAAAGGATTGGGAGACGGAGCTCGAGGAGATGCGGCTGCGCATGCTCAGGCTGCGCGTCGCCTTCGCCGAAGCCCTCAGGCGTCAGTCCAACTCCGATCGCTTCGATTTCGTCGCCAGCCATCGCGGCATGTTTTCGCGGCTCGGCTTGACCGAGGCGCAAGTCGAACGCCTGCGCACCGAGCACGCCGTCTATATGGTCGGCGACAGCCGCATCAACGTGGCCGGCCTGCCGGAGGACGGCATGGACGACCTCGCCAAGGCGATCGTTTCGGTGCTTGACTGAGGCTGTGGACAACTCGTTTCAGTGTCCGGCCAGGATTGGTCGGACGCTGACCGCAGGATAGGCTCAATTCATGAAGCCCTCCAAGGACATTTCCCGGCTGATCGAGATCATGGCAGCGCTGCGAGCGCCGAAGACCGGCTGCCCCTGGGATATCGAGCAGAATTTTACGACCATCGCGCCCTACACGATCGAGGAGGCCTATGAAGTGGCCGACGCGATCGCGCGCGGCGATTTCGACGATCTGCGTGAGGAATTGGGCGATATGCTGCTGCAGGTCGTCTACCATGCGCAGATGGCCGAGGAGATCGGCGAGTTCGCTTTCGGCGATGTCGTCGAGGCCATCACCACCAAGATGATCCGCCGCCATCCGCACGTCTTCGGCGACGAGAAGGCGCGCAGCGCCGGCATGGCCAAGGGCATGTGGGAGAAGATCAAGGCGGTTGAAAAAGCCGAGAAGCGCGACGCCCGGCTCGCGCGCGGGCTCGATCCGGAAGATCACGGCAAAGGCTATCTCGACAGCGTCCCGGTCGCGCTCCCTGCCCTGACGCGCGCCCTGAAGCTGCAGGAGAAGGCAGCGCGCGTCGGCTTCGACTGGAGCGAGGCAGCCCCGATCCTCGACAAAATAGAGGAAGAGATCGGCGAATTGCGCGAGGCGCTCGCCACCGGTGACGCGGCACCGATCAAGGACGAGTTCGGCGACATGCTGTTTGCCGTCGTCAATCTCGGCCGCCACCTCAAGCTCGATTCGGAAGCGGCGCTCAGCGGCACCAACGACAAGTTCCGCTCGCGCTTTCACTATCTCGAGCAAGCTTTGGAGGCTTCGGGCGGTTCACTGGAGAAGGCAACGCTCGACGAAATGGAAGCGCTCTGGCAGCAGGCCAAAAGCGCCAAGGAATCAGCCGATTAGCTGCCCTTGCGATGCAGGCGGCTCTCGATTTCCCGCCTGGCGCTATGCGTGGCCGTGAGCGAGAGGGTGACGCTGCCGTCCTCATTGTCGGTGCGCGAAACGACGTCGCCGTTGCGGTAGAGCCAGTCGACCTGGCCGAGTTGAGCCGGGCTCAACGTCACGGCCATCGTTTCCAATTCGCCCGACACCCGCGTTTCGATGAGCGCTTTCAGCGTGTCCAGTCCTTCGCCTGTCACCGCTGAAATGGCTATCGGCGGAGACTTGCCGCTTGCCCCTTCGTCAAGCAGCCGCTCGCGATTACCTTCGTCGAGCAGATCGATCTTGTTCCAGACCTCGATCACGCGGTTCGCGTCGGCGGCGTCGACACCAAGATCGCCGAGGATGCGTTCGACGTCCTCGGCCTGGGCGGCCGTGTCCGGATCGGAGATGTCACGCAGATGAAGCACCAGATCCGCCTCGACGACTTCTTCCAACGTCGCCCGGAAGGCTGCCACCAGATGCGTCGGCAAATCGGAGATGAAGCCCACCGTGTCCGACAGGATGACCGGCGTGCCGTGCGGCAGCCGCACGCGCCGCAACGTCGGATCAAGCGTTGCGAACAGCATGTCCTCGGCCAGCACCCCTGCCCCGGTCAACCGGTTGAACAGCGTCGACTTGCCGGCATTGGTGTAGCCGACGATCGCCACCACCGGGAAAGGCACCTTCTTGCGCTTGGCGCGGTGCAGGTCGCGTGTGCGCCGCACCGTTTCCAGCTCGTGCTTCAGCTTGGTGATCTTGTCCTGCAGGATGCGACGGTCGGATTCGATCTGGGTTTCGCCGGGACCGCCGAGGAAGCCGGCGCCGCCGCGCTGCCGCTCGAGGTGGGTCCAGCTCCGCACCAGGCGGCCCTTCTGGTAGTTGAGATGGGCGAGCTCGACCTGCAGCGTGCCTTCCTTGGTGCGCGCCCGCTCGCCGAAGATCTCGAGGATGAGCCCGGTGCGATCGAGCACCTTGGCGTTCAGTTCCTTTTCGAGATTGCGCTGCTGCACCGGGGTCAGCGGATGGTCGACAATGACCAGTTCCGCCTTGCGTTCCTTCACGATATCCGCGAACTCGGCCACCTTGCCGCTGCCGAGCAGCGTGGCCGGCCGCGGATCGGCAACCGTCACCACCGCGGTGTGAACCGGGTTGAGATCGATGGCGCTGGCAAGGCCGACCGCTTCGTCGTGGCGTGCATCCGCCGAACGGCTCAGACGCGGGCGACTCGACTCATCGTCGCCGCGTGGCTGGCGGGTAAGCACCGGCACAATGACAACGGCCCGGGTCGGATCCTTGGATTCCGGCCCGAGTTGATGTCCTTGTTTCCCGCGAACGCTGCGGTCCGCGTCCTTATCACGTGCCAATCAGGCGCCCTGGCTTTCCTCGCCATCGAACATCTGAACCGGCTGGCTCGGCATGATCGTGGAAATGGCGTGCTTGTAGACGAGCTGGGAGTGCCCGTCACGCCGCAACAACACACAAAAATTGTCGAACGAAGTGACGACACCGGTCAGCTTCACGCCGTTGATGAGGAAGATGGTAAGTGGATTTTTGCTCTTGCGAACTGAATTCAGGAACAGGTCCTGAAGGTTTTGCGATCGTTCCGCCATTTTTCTTGTCTTTCGCCGATCCCCTTCGGTTTGCGGGCCAATGCGCCAAATTACGCGGCACCTGTCAAGCGAGCAAACCCCCTCTTGCCGACACAATGGCAAGCAGAATGAGATAGTTGAGGTTAATTCCAGTTGTGCGGTTATCAGGCTGGACTTTTTTCCGCAACGTCAAAAAAGGCCTGCCGCAACGAAAGTGTCATGGAACCAGGATGTCCATTTGCGATCGGCGCGCCGTCAATTTCGACCACCGGCATGGCGATTGTCGTCGCCGAACTGATGAACGCTTCCCTGGCCGCCTTGGCCTCGGTGACCGAAAAACCACGTTCTTCGATCTTGAGGCCGAGCTTTGCGGCGACGTCGAAAAGCGTCGTGCGGGTGATGCCGCGCAGGATGCCGTGCTCGGCCGGCCGGGTCACCAAGACGCCGTCCCGGGTGACGATCCAGGCGTTAGACGAGCCGCCTTCCTTGACGTTGCCGTCGGTGTCGACGAACCAGGCTTCCTGGGCGCCGGCTTCCTTGGCCTTCTGCTTGGCGAGCACATTGGGCAAGAGGCCCGTGCTCTTGATGTCTACGCGGTCCCAGCGATTCTCAGGCACCGTGATGACCTTGATGCCGGCTTCCACCCGCTTCGCCGCCGCGGCCGGATCGGCCTTTCTGGCGGTTATGACGAGGGAAGGCCTCGTGCCTGCCGGCGGAAACACGAACTCACGGCTGGCGACGCCGCGTGTCACCTGCACATAGACAAGGCCGTTGATAACGCCGTTGCGATTGACCACCTCGCGCAGCAGCATCGGCAGAACGCCTTCCGAGACCGGCCAGGCGATCGACAGTTCCTTCAGCGAGCGACTAAGCCGGGCAAGATGACGCGGCATGTCGACGATATGGCCGCGCGCCACTTCGCAGACCTCATAGACGCCGTCCGCGAACTGGTAGCCACGGTCCTCAATATGGACGCTGGCTTGGGCATGGACGACGTAACGCCCGTTGACATAGGCAATGCGCGGCATGGGCATCCTCAGGGAAATATCTGGCTTTCTTAGGCGATTCCGCCCCCGCCGTAATGAACAATCGCGTGGGCCAAGCCGGCCCTGGGGAGTCTTACGCAATTCCGGACGGACTGCTACGGCTACGGCGAAACCGCCGAGCCTAACCGCTGCGCACCTTTCCTGGAATTGCTTTTACACACCCAGCGACTTCAGCTTGCGGTGGAGCGCCGAGCGTTCCATGCCGATGAACTCGGCCGTCTTCGAGATGTTGCCGCCGAAGCGGTTGATCTGGGCGATCAGATAGTCCTTCTCGAATTGCTCGCGGGCCTCGCGCAACGGCAGCGCCATGATGTGCTGGTCCGACTGGTTGGGCGTGCGTGGCATCACGTCGCCGATCTCGGAGGGCAGAAGATCCGCGGTGATCGGCGCATCGGCCTCTTCGCCGCGCGCCAGAATCATCAATCGCTCGACATTGTTGCGCAGTTGGCGAACGTTGCCCGGCCAGTTATGCGCCTGCAGCACGGCCAGCGCATCGTCGCCGATGCGGCGCGGCTTGATGCCGGCCTGGCGCGCGATCTGTTTCATGAAATTGTCGACGAGATAGGGAATGTCCTCGCGCCGCTCGGCGAGCCCCGGCACGATGACCGGAACCACCGCCAGGCGATGGTAAAGGTCCTCGCGGAAGCGGCCGTCGGCGATCATCGCTTCGAGATTCTGCGAGGTCGAAGAGATGATGCGGACATCGACCTTGACGCGCTTGGTGCCGCCTACCCGCTCGAATTGCTGCTCGACCAGCACGCGCAGGATCTTGTTTTGCGTTTCGCGCGGCATATCGGCGACTTCGTCGATGTAGAGGATGCCGCGATGCGCCTCTTCCAGCGCGCCGACCTTGCGCTCGGTGCCGTTCGATTCTGTACCGAACAGCTCAACCTCCATGCGTTCGGGCGTGATGGTGGCCGCGCTCAGCGTCACGAACGGACCGGTCTTGCGCGACGAAAGCGTGTGGATGGCGCGCGCCGTCAGTTCCTTGCCGGAGCCTGAGGGACCGACGATCATGACGCGGCTGTTGGTGGGCGCGACGCGCTCGATGGTCTGCCGCAGCTGGCTCATCGCCGACGACATGCCGATCAGGTCGAAGGTCTCGCCGCTGCGCTGCTTGAGGTCGGAAACCTCACGCCGCAGCTTGGACGTCTCCAGCGCGCGCTCTGCGACCAGGATGAGGCGATCGGCCTTGAACGGCTTCTCGATGAAGTCGTACGCGCCGCGCCGGATGGCCGACACCGCCGTCTCGATGTTGCCGTGGCCGGAAATCATCACCACAGGCATGTTCGGGTGCATGGTCTTGATCTCGTCGAGCAACGCCAGGCCGTCGAGGCGCGAACCCTGTAGCCAGATGTCGAGGAAAATCAGCCGCGGCGCGCGATCGGCGATCGCCGCGAGCGCGCTGTCGGCATCATGCGCCGTGCGTGTTTCATGACCCTCGTCGCTCAGGATACCGGCGACAAGTTCGCGGATGTCTTCCTCGTCATCGACGATAAGAATGTCAGACGCCATTACCGACCTTTTCAGTTTCTCTTTCGTGTTCGCTTCGACCTTCACCGCGTGGCGGCGCGGCTACGATCATCGCCGGGGGCAGGATGATCGAGATCATCGCGCCCCGGCCGCCATGGAAATCCGCTGGCGCGTCGTGCAATTCGAGATGGCCGCCATGGTCTTCCACGATCTTCTTGACGATAGCGAGACCAAGCCCGGTGCCCTTCTCGCGTGTCGTCATATAGGGCTCGAGAAGCCTTTGGCGATTCTCGCGCGGCAGCCCCTTGCCGTTATCGATAACGTCGATTCGTATGGCGCCATCTTGGCGCCCGGCCTGAATCCGGATTGTGCCGTCCGAACGGTCCTGCGCATCAAGTCCGTCGATCGCCTCGGCCGCGTTCTTGATGACGTTGCCGAAGGCCTGCGCCATGAGGCGGCTGTCGAAAGTGCCTTTCAACGGCTCGCTGCCGAAATCACGTTCGAAGGCGATGTCGGAGCGGCTGACCTCGACCAGGAAGGACGCCTCGCGCAGCGATTCACGCAGGTCGATAGCCTTCATCTCGGGCTTCGGCATGCGGGCAAAGGCCGAGAATTCGTCGACCATGCGGCCGATGTCCTCGACCTGGCGGATGATGGTATCAGTGCACTGGTCGAAGACCTCGCGGTCCTCGGTGATGACCTTGCCGTAGCGGCGCTTGATGCGCTCGGCCGAAAGCTGGATCGGCGTCAGCGGGTTCTTGATCTCATGCGCGATGCGCCGCGCGACGTCGGCCCAGGCCGACGAGCGCTGCGCCTGGACGAGATCGGTGATGTCGTCGACCGTGACCACATAGGATTTCTCTTCCTCGCCGTCGTCAGCGGCTTCGACGGTGACCTGGACATTGAAGGTGCGCTCCAGACCGCTGCGGAAGAAGGTCACCTGCTCGCGATAGACCGGCTTGCCGGACTGCCGCCCGATCTCGAAGACGCGGCCGACAAGCGGCAGGACCGCCGAAAGGTTCTGGCCGAGCGTCGCATTTGCCGAAATCGCCAGCATGGTTTCGGCCGAGCGATTGACGATGGTGATGATGCCGTAAGGGTCGACGCCAATGACGCCGGCGGTGACACCGGCCAGCACGGCCTCGGAGAAGCGCCGCCGCTCGTCGATCAGATCCTTGGCCGAGAGCAGCTCGTTGCGCTGCGATTTGAGCTCCAGGATCATGTTGTTGAAGGTCTCGCCGAGCGAGGCGACGTCGCCATCGGACTGGCGCACCGGAACGGCTACGTCGAGATTGCCGGTCGCCACCTCATCGGCGGCGCCGATCAGCTGGCGGATCGGCCGCACGATCCGGTCGGCGACCGCGATGCCGGTCCAGATAGCCGAGAGCGTGATGATCAGCGTGAGCGACAGATAGGGCAGCGCGAAGGCGACCTGCGAGGTCCGGCGGTTGTCCTCGAGATTGCGGTATTCGTCGGTGTTGGACCTGACGATCTGGCGCGCCTTGATCACGTCGGGATCGACGAGCCGGATCGTATACAGGTAAAGCCCTTCGATCTCCCGCAGCTTGATGATGGCGCCCATGATGTTGCGGGTGCGCGGCTCGATCAGCACTGGCTTGCCATCGGACGCGGTGTCGACAGCGCCCGAGGGCGGCTCTGGCATGGGGAAATCGGCATCGGTCTTGGCGTTCATGACGAACGAGCCATCCGGCTTGATCAGGGCCGCATGCGCCAGTCCGCGCCCGACGGCTTCCTTGTTCAACAGGTCGAGGAAACCGCCCCGGTCGAGGCCGTAGAGCGTGCGCGAGGCGTCGAGATCGTACGCCATGGACAATGTCGTGCCCTGCAGGTTGCGCGCGTTCTCCTGCACATAGGCGTCGGCAATCGACAGCGACGAGTTGACGATCGTCTTGGTGCGGATTTCGAACCAGCGGTCGAGGCCGATGTCGAGCGTGATCGAGGCGATGATCGCCACCATGATGGCCGGAATGGCGGCAACCAGCGCGAACATGGCGACTATGCGCACATGCAACCGCGAGGCGGCCCTGCCGTGGCGCCGCGCCAGGACGATGCGGCGCACCTCGCGGGCGATCAAGGCGATGAGGAACAGGACAAAGACGGCATTAGCCGCGATCAAGGCCCAGGTCGCGTGGGCCGTCGGCGCGATCGGCGTTGCGCCGACCAGGATCGCGAACGAGATCGCCGCCGTGATCATCGCGCCGGCAATCGCGACGACGCCGGGCAACGCCAGCAACCGTCGCCCGTCGCGCGCGCCGGTCTGGTTGAAAAGCGGTTGGTTCAGGGTCGGAGCCTCAGCTGCCATGTCGCGGTACAGAGTCGATCATCGCGTCGGATGTATGCAACGCATTGTGGCGATTATGCAACAAGTGTGGCCGGGAAGATAATCTTTCCCAGACAAAATTCACCGAAGGGACGAGGTGACGCTACGGCTGCCTGGCCGATTTGTAGACGTTGACGCCGAGTTCGCGGATCTTCTTGCGCAGCGTGTTGCGGTTGAGCCCCAAAAGTTCCGCCGCCTTGATCTGGTTGCCGCGCGTCGCCGTCATCGAGGCCAGCACCAGCGGATACTCGACCTCGGCAAGAATGCGCTGGTAGAGCCCGGCCGGCGGCAATTCGCCGGCGAAGGAGGCGAAATATCGCTGCAGGAAGTGCTCGACTGCCTGGCCGATCGACAGATCGTCGGGGATGAGCGCGCCGCCGTCGGGCACGACCGGCCTTTCGCCGGTTTTCAGCTCGGATTCGATGATTTCCGACGAAATTTCGTCCTGCGAGTAGAGGGCGGCCAGCCGGCGCACCAGGTTTTCCAGCTCGCGCACGTTGCCCGGCCAGGGGTAGCGCTTCATGAGCTCGATGCCGCCGGACGAAATGCGCTTGGTCTGCAAGCCCTCGCTGGCGCCCTGCTTGAAGAAGTGCCGCACCAGATCGGGGATGTCCTCGGAACGCTCGCGCAGCGCCGGCAGCCTCAGCGGCACGACATTGAGGCGATAGAACAAGTCCTCGCGGAAGAGGCCCTGGTTGATGAGCGTGCGCAGATCCTTGTTTGTAGCCGCGACGATACGCACGTCGGTCTTGATCGGCGTGCGGCCGCCGACCGTAGTGTATTCGCCCTGCTGCAGCACGCGCAGCAGCCGGGTCTGCGCTTCCATCGGCATGTCGCCGATCTCATCGAGGAACAGCGTGCCGCCCTCGGCCTGTTCAAAACGGCCGCTGGAGCGGTTCTGTGCCCCGGTGAAGGCGCCCTTCTCGTGGCCGAACAGTTCCGATTCGATCAGGTCGCGCGGAATCGCCGCCATGTTGATGGCCACGAACGGGCCGCCGCGGCGGCGGCCATATTCATGCAGCGCGCGCGCCACCAGCTCCTTGCCGGTGCCGGACTCGCCGCTGATCATGACCGTGAGGTCGGTCTGCATCATGCGCGCCAGCATGCGGTAGATATCCTGCATGGCGGCGGAGCGGCCGACCAGCGGCATCGTCTCCGGCTGGTCTTCCGCGCGGGCATCGAGCTTCGGCCGCTTCGGCTCGGCCAGCGCCCGGTTGACGATGTTGAGCAGCTCCGTCAGGTCGAACGGCTTCGGCAGATATTCGTAGGCGCCGGTCTCGGAGGCGCGGATGGCGGTCATGAACGTGTTTTGCGCGCTCATGACGATGACCGGCAGCTCGGGCCGCGCCTTCTTGATGCGCGGCAGCATGTCGAAGGCGTTTTCGTCCGGCATCACCACATCGGTGATGACGAGATCGCCCTCGCCCGCCGCAACCCAGCGCCACAGCGTCGAGGCATTGGAGGTGACGCGCACCTCGTGGCCGACCCGCGACAGCGCCTGGTTGAGCACGGTGCGGATGGCCGCATCGTCGTCGGCGACGAGAATATTGCCGCGAGCGGTCATGTGCGGTCTCCTTCAGCTTCCTCGCCTGCGCCGGGCGCGGTCTCCTTCCAGGCCGGAAGCAGGATGCGGAATGTCGTCCCGCGCGGCGTCGAATCGCATTCGATGATGCCGCCATGCTCGCCGACGATCTTGGCTACCAGCGCCAGCCCAAGTCCTGAGCCATTGGGTTTGGTGGTGATGAACGGATCGAACAGGATCGGCAGGATGTCCTCGGAGACGCCGGGCCCGTTGTCATGCACGCAGAACTCCAGCGGCAACGAGACGCGGTCCTGCGTGCCGGGCACGGAAACGCGGATGCCAGGGCGGAAAGCCGTCGAGAGCATGATCTCGCCCTGCGGGTCGGCGCCGATCGCCTCGGCGGCGTTCTTCACCAGATTGAGGAAGACCTGGATCAGTTGGTCGCGATTGGCGAAGACCGGAGGCAATGACGGATCATATTCCTCCAAGATCTTGATCCGCCTTGCAAAACCATTCTTGGCAATCGCCTTCACATGATCGAGCACGACGTGGATGTTGACCGGATAGCGCTCGATCGGCCGCTCGTCGGAAAACACCTCCATGCGGTCGACCAGCGAGACGATGCGGTCAGTCTCGTCGGTGATCAGGCGGGTCAGCGCGCGGTCCTCGTCGGAGGCCGACAACTCAAGCAATTGAGCGGCGCCGCGGATGCCGGAGAGCGGGTTCTTGATCTCATGCGCCAGCATGGCGGCCAGGCCGGTGACGGAGCGCGCGGCACCGCGATGCGTCATCTGGCGATCGATCTTGTCGGCCATCGACCGTTCCTGGAACATGACCACGATCGAGCCGGGAAACTCCGTCACCGGCGCGACATAGAGGTCGACCATCTTCTCGATGCCGAGGCGCGGCGACGAGACGTCGACGCGGTATTCGTTGACCGGCGCGCGGCGTTCGCGCACCTGGTCGACCAGCGTCAGCAGCGGGCTGCCGAACGGCACCAGCTTGGACAGCGTGTTGCGGGCAAGCATGGTCGCGCTGGAGCGGAAGAAGTCTTCGGCATCGGCATTGGCAAAAGTGATAAAGCCGTCGGGGTCGACCATGATGACCGGGCGGCGGATGGTGTTGAGCACGATATTGGCGGCATCCGCCATATCGGCCGGCTGGGGAACGTTGGCCTTCATGCCGCGCTCCGCAGGCTGATCGAGGACAAGCTGTCAGTGAACGCGCGGCGCAGCTCGGCGACGACTTCCCGCGGGTCGAAGGAAGTCAGAATGCGTTTGCGCTGCTCGGCTGAGACATCGGCCGTATGGCGGTCAAGATACCAGCCGAGATGCTTGCGCGCCTGGCGCAGGCCGCTTTCGATACCGTAGAGCGAGAGCATGTCCTCGTAGTGGGACACGACGTAGTCGGCGAGCGCCCGCGGCATGCGCGGAATTGCTTGCGCGCTTGCACCGGCGGCGGTTGTGGCAATGTCGCCGGCGATCCATGGTGCGCCATAGTGCGCGCGGCCGATCATCACCGCGTCTGCTCCGGACTGTTCGAGGATTGTCGCCGCCTCTTCCGGCGAGCCGACATCGCCATTGGCCACCACGGGTATCGATACAGCTTCCTTGACGCGCGCGATGGCGCGCCAGTCGGCCTTGCCCTGGTAGAACTGGCAGCGCGTGCGGCCATGCACTGTCACCATCTTGACGCCGGCCTGTTCGGCGCGGCGGGCCAGCATCGGCGCGTTGAGCGCGCTTTCGTCCCAGCCGAGCCGCATCTTGACCGTCACCGGCACCGAGACGGCGCCGACCACCGCCTCGATCAGCGACAGCGCATGGTCGAGGTCGCGCATCAGTGCCGAACCGGCATAGCCGCCGGTCACCTTCTTCGCAGGGCAGCCCATGTTGATGTCGATGATGTCGGCGCCCTCGCCCGCCGCTATGCGTGCGCCCTCGCCCATATGGACGACCTCGCGGCCGGCCAACTGAACCATATGCACCGGCAGGCCGGAATGGCGGATGCGCAGGTCGCAGCCGGCCCTGCCCTTGGCCAGTTCGCCGCCTGCCACCATTTCCGACACGACCAGCCCCGCGCCATGCGCGTGGGCGCGCTGCCGGAACGGCTCGTCGGTGATGCCCGACATCGGCGCCAGGAAAACGCGATTGCGGATTCTTACGCCGCCGACATCGAGTGGCGATGCCAAAGTGGTCAGTTCAACCATGCACAAAAACCAAGCATGCTCAATCGTTGCACATTCTCTAGCCAGAAGTGTGGCATTGTGCAACGCGCAATGACGTCACATTAAGGCGCATTTTGGAAAATGCTGGCCTTCGGCCATCACGCCGACTAGGACCGATCGGAATGAGCGAGGCAAGCGAAAAACAAGCGGCGGGCCCAAGCGGTGGGATCGGGGTGGTGATCGTCGCCGCCGGACGCGGCGCGCGCGCCGGACAGGCCGACGGTCCGAAGCAATATCAGCGCATCGGCGGCCGTGCCGTCATCGCGCATACATTGGATATCTTCCTCTCGCATCCAATGATCGGCCCGGTGGTCGTGGCGATCCATGCCGACGATGCCGAACTCTTCCAACGCGCGGCCGAGGCGCATGGCGATCGTCTTGTCGCCGTGATCGGCGGCCCTTCGCGCCAGGCTTCCGTCCGGCTCGGCCTCCTGGCACTGAGGGAGCAGGCACCCGCAAAAGTGCTGGTGCACGATGCCGTACGCCCGTTCGTCGACGCCGGGCTGATCGACCGCACCATCGAGGCGATCGGCGAGCGCCAGGGCGCGCTGCCGGCGCTGCCCGTCGCCGATACGCTGAAGCGGGAATCGGCTGCCGGTATGATCGATGAGACGGTGTCGAGAGCCGGCCTTCATGCGGCGCAGACGCCGCAGGGCTTTCCGTTCTGGCCGCTGCTCGCCGCGCACGAAAAGGCGCATCATTTGGGGAAAACGGAATTCACCGACGACGCGGCGATCGCCGAATGGGCGCAGATACCGGTCAAGATCGTTCCGGGATCGCCGGACAACGTCAAACTCACCTGGGCAAGGGATATTGCATTGGCCGACCAGCGGCTCTTGAGCGCGCAGCAGCGCTTCCCGGATATTCGCACCGGCAATGGCTACGACGTGCATGCCTTCGAGCCCGGCGACCATGTAACGCTCTGTGGCGTCGCCATTCCCTACGAGCGAAAACTGTCCGGCCATTCGGACGCCGATGTCGGGCTGCATGCGCTGACCGACGCGTTGCTTGCCACCTGCGGCGCCGGCGACATAGGCACGCATTTCCCGCCGTCCGACCCGCAATGGAAGGGAGCGGCCTCGAAGATCTTCGTCGAGCATGCGGCAAAGCTGGTGCGCGAGCGTGGCGGCCGCATCGCCAATGCCGACATCACGTTGATCTGCGAGGCGCCGCGCGTCGGGCCGCATCGCGCCGCGATGACGGAGGCGCTTTCGGCCATGCTCGGCATCGCGCGCGAGCGTATTTCGATCAAGGCGACAACCAACGAGAAGCTGGGCTTTGTCGGGCGTGGCGAAGGCATCGCCGCGATCGCCACCGCCAGCGTCGTCTACCCGGGAGAGGTGCCGGCATGAGCAACGCCGAACTCGCAAATGCCCTGCTCCAGGCCTGTCAGCAGCGCGGCATCATGCTGGCGACGGCCGAAAGCTGCACCGGCGGCCTTATCATCGCGGCGCTGACCGACATCGCCGGGTCCTCCGCCGTGGTCGATCGCGGCTTCATCACCTATTCCAACGAAGCCAAGATGGAGATGCTCGGCGTCTCCGCCGCCACGCTTGAGGCACATGGCGCGGTCTCGCGCGAGACGGTGCTTGAGATGGCGGCAGGCGCCCTGGCGCATTCGCAAGCCAGCCTGTCGCTCGCCGTCGCCGGCATTGCCGGTCCGGGCGGCGGCTCGACAGACAAGCCGGTCGGCCTTGTCTGGTTCGGGATCGCGCTTGCCGGACAGCCGATCGTCGCGGAGCGGCAGTTGTTCGGCCAAAAGGGCCGTGAATTCATCCGGCACGAGACGGTGCGACACGCGCTGCAGCTTGGGCTGCGCGCGCTCGGTGAGCGTTAGACTTGCTTCACCCCATAGATGACGTCTGCCCGTTTCTCGAAGGCTTCCGAGAACATGCGGAAGGCGCGATCGAACATCGTGCCCATCACCGCGCCCAGGATGCGGCTCTTGAATTCGTAATCGATGAAGAAATGCACCTCGCAGCCGCCGCCAGCGGGATCGAAGCGCCAGATATTGCTGAGATATTTGAACGGACCGTCGATGTATTTGACATCGATGGCATGCTCGGCCGGATTGAGCAGCACCTGCGTGGTAAAGGTCTCGCGGATCGCCTTGTAGCCGATGCTCATGTCGGCAACCAGGATGGTGCGGCCGTCGCGCTCCTTGCGAGAGCGCACGGTGAGCGACTCACAGAGCGGCAGGAATTGCGGATAGGCTTCGATGTCCGCAACCAGCGCGAACATCTCTTGCGGTGTATGCGCGACGCGGCGTGTCGCCTCGAATTTCGGCATTGAAGGTCAGCTGGCCTTCGCGAGCTGCGCCTCGCGCGCCGCGCGCAACCTGGCGAAATCCTCGCCGGCGTGATGCGAGGAGCGGGTAAGCGGGCTCGAAGCCATCAGAAGGAAGCCCTTGGTCTTGCCTATCGTCTCATAGGACTTGAACTCGTCCGGCGGGATGAAGCGGATCACCGGATGATGCTTCTTCGAGGGCTGCAGGTACTGGCCGATGGTCATGAAGTCGACATTGGCCGAACGCAGATCGTCCATCAATTGCAGCACCTCGTTCCGCTCCTCGCCGAGGCCGACCATGATGCCGGATTTGGTGAAGATCGACGGGTCGAGTTCCTTGACCCGCTGCAAAAGCCGGATCGAATGGAAATAACGCGCGCCGGGACGGACCGTCAGGTAATTCGACGGCACGGTTTCGAGATTATGGTTGAAGACGTCGGGCTTGGCCGCGACGACGATCTCCAGCGCGCCGTCCTTGCGCAGGAAGTCGGGCGTCAGGATCTCGACCGTCGTCGAGGGCGTCGCCGCGCGGATGGCGCGGATGACGTCGGCGAAATGCTGCGCGCCGCCATCGGCCAGGTCATCGCGATCGACGGACGTGATGACGACGTGGCTCAGCCCCATCTGCTTGACGGCGTGCGCGACGCGCGCCGGCTCATCCGCATCGAGCTCGGTCGGGATGCCGGTCGCGACATTGCAGAAAGCGCAGGCGCGAGTGCAGATCTCGCCCATGATCATGAAGGTGGCGTGCTTCTTGTCCCAGCACTCGCCGATATTCGGGCAGCCGGCCTCCTCGCACACCGTCACCAGCTTGTGCGACTTCACGATCTCGCGCGTTTCGGCATAGCCCTTGGAAACCGGCGCCTTGACGCGGATCCAGTCGGGCTTGCGCAGCACCTCCTGGTCGGGCCGGTGCGCCTTCTCGGGATGCCGCGGGCGCGGCCGGTTGGCGATCGTGTCTACGACTGTGACCATCTCAAACCCTTCGCGGCCGCGATTTCGCCAGCCACCTGTCTTTCGTCATCTAGGACTTTTCGAGGCAAAGAAAAAGGCCGTGGCAGCGCATGCCGCCACAGCCTTTTCGCATAGCGGTTCAGCGGCGAACGAGCCGTCCGACGAAGATCAGCAGGCAGGCACCTATGAAGCCGGTGATCAGATAGGCCACCCAGCCGGCACCGAAGGCCCCGATATTGAGGGCCTGCAGGATCGCGTTCAGCACCACGGCGCCGACAATGCCCATGATGATGTTCATGACGATGCCGGTGTTGCTCTTCATGACCATCTCGGCGAACCAGCCCGCCAGACCGCCGACGATGATGGCTGTAATCCAGCCGACGCCATTCATATGCATATGCCAATTCCTCCTCGATCAGGTGAAGATGCATCCGGATACGAACTGCCTTGCCGTCAGCTTTCTCCGGCTGCCGCGAGTGAGTCTCGCCCAACCAATTTAGCATGGATTGACCGTCTATCACCGATTGGTGATCTGTCACCGGTTGGTGACTTGTCATGCGTTCAAAGCGCGGCCATAGGCGTCGAGCACGCTCTCCTTCATCATTTCCGACAACGTCGGATGCGGGAAGATCGTGTGCATCAGCTCTTCCTCGGTGGTCTCCAGGTTCATCGCCACGACAAAACCCTGGATGAGCTCGGTCACCTCGGCGCCGACCATATGCGCGCCGAGAAGCTGGCCCGTCTTCTTGTCGAAGATGGTCTTGACGAAGCCCTGGTCCTCGCCGAGCGCGATGGCCTTGCCGTTGGCGCTGAAGGGGAAGCGGCCGACGCGGATATCCTTGCCTTCAGCCTTGGCCCTGGCTTCCGTCAAGCCGACGGACGCAACCTGCGGGCTGCAATAGGTGCAGCCGGGGATCTTCAGCTTGTCGATGGCATGCACGCCCGGGAAATTGGCTATTTTCTCGATGCAGACGACGCCTTCATGCTCGGCCTTGTGGGCAAGCATCGGCGGTCCGGCGACGTCGCCGATGGCGTAGACACCGGGCACATTGGTCTTGCCGTAGCCATCGACGACGACGCAGCCGCGGTCCGTCTTCACGCCGAGCGCTTCCAGGCCAAGATTTTCGATGTTGCCCTGCACGCCGACGGCAGAGATCATCCGGTCGGCGGTGATCTTCTCGACCTTGCCGTCCTTCATCTCGACATGCGCGGTGACCGAATTGGCGCCCTTTTCGACCTTGGTTACCTTGGCCTCGACGAGTATCTTCATCCCCTGCTTCTCGAACTGCTTCTGCGCGAATTTCGAGACCTCGGCGTCCTCGACCGGCATCACCGCTGGCAGCAGTTCGACCACCGTCACATCGGCGCCCATGGTGCGGTAGAAGGAAGCGAATTCGATGCCGATGGCGCCCGAACCCATCACCAGTAGCGATTTCGGCATTTCCTTCGGCACCATCGCCTCGAAATAGGTCCAGATCAGCTTGCCGTCCGGCTCGATGCCGGGCAGCGCGCGCGGCCTTGCGCCGGTCGCGAGAATAATATGCTTGGCAGTGTAGGTGCCCTCGCCCTTGACGCCTTTTGGCACCGGCGGCTGCGGCTCCATCGCCTTCTTCGCGGTCTTCGAAACGACGACCTCGCCCGGTTTGTCACCGGCAGGAGCCTTCGAAAGCTTCGCCTCGCCCCAGATCACGTCGACCTTGTTCTTCTTCATCAGGAAGCCGACGCCGGTGTTCAGCCTGAGCGACACTTTTCGCGAACGGTCGACCACGGCTGATGTGTCGGGGCTGACCTTGCCGCCTTCGAGCTTCAGGCCGTAGTCCTTGAGGTGGTCGGAATAATGCATGATCTCGGCCGAGCGCAGCAGCGCCTTGGTCGGGATGCAGCCCCAGTTCAGGCAGATGCCGCCAAGATGCTCACGCTCGACGATCGCCGTCTTGAAGCCGAGCTGGGCGGAACGCACCGCCGTGACATAGCCGCCGGGACCTGAGCCGATGATGATGACGTCGTAGGATTCAGCCACGGGTTTTCTTTCTAAGGGTTAGAGTGAGAGCATGATGCGCACGAGCGGCGCCAAAGCCCGGCCGATCCGCCGCGTGTTTTCCGCATCGAGATGGACGCCGTCGAGCGGCGTGGTGGCAGCGACGGTGCCGGCATCGAAGAAGCCGCAGCCGGCCTCGTCGGCAAGTGCCGAATATTGCGGCGCCAGCCGCTTGGAGGCGTCGTCGCCGCCGGCGAACATTTCCTTGAATTCCGCATTGTCGGTGCGCGTTACCGCCGGCGGAGCGACGATCAGAATCTGCGGCGTATCCCAGTCGAACGGATAGTCGTGGCCACGCACGATATCGATCAGGCGCTGCATGCCCTGCTTGGCGGCGACCGGATTGCCGTGGATCCACGGCTTCATGTCGTTGGAGCCGAGCATGATGATGACGAGATCGAGCGGCGCATGGCTGGTCAGGACCGTCGGCAGGACGCGGGCGCCATTGCGGTCGGCGCCGGCCAGATGGTCGTCGAAGGCCGTGGTGCGGCCGTTGAGGCCTTCGGCGATGACCTCGACGTCGTCGCCGAGTTCAGCGCCAAGCACGCTTGGCCAGCGGTCTGCCAGCGCATGGCGGCCGAGACTGGCGGCGTCGTAGCCCCAGGTCAGGGAGTCGCCGTAGCACAGAATTGTCTTCACGCCTTCGCCCCGCCTCTACCAAAACCTGTTCGGACATGCCCCACCCGCCAGCGCACGAAGAGCCACTGCACGATGATCGTGACGATGCCTGGCAATATCAGCCCGGCCACCATCGGCCCGTCGCGCTTCATCACATCCTTGCTGGCATCTGTATGGAGCACCAGGCCGACCAGCAGGATGAGCAACACGGCGAACACGATCAGGGACCACTTTCCCGCCTTGGCGACGGCCATGACCGGATCGACCATGAACTGCGCCATGAAGAAGACGACAGTGACGACAGCGGTCACCAGCACCGAGACCATGAAAACGACGATGTATTCTTCCTCGGCACCGGTGGCGACGGCGAGTTCCTGAGCCACCAGCCCGCCGGCAAAGCCGGAAAGGACGAAGGCGAAAAGGCTGGTGAAGAATTTCCGCACCGCCTTTTCCCTTCTTACACCAGCATGCCCATCGGGTTTTCGATCAAGCGCGTGAAGGCACCGAGCAATTCCGCGCCAAGCGCGCCGTCGACCGCGCGGTGATCAGTCGACAGCGTCACCGACATCACGGTGGCTATTCTGATCTCGCCCTTCTTCACCACCGCACGCTCCTCGCCGGCGCCAACCGCCAAGATCGTCGCATGCGGCGGGTTGATGACGGCGGCAAAGTCCTTGATGCCGAACATGCCCAGATTGGACACAGCGGTCGTGCCGCCCTGATACTCTTCCGGCTTCAACTTGCGGCTCCTGGCGCGGCTCGCCAGGTCCTTCATCTCGTTGGAGATGACCGACAGCGTCTTTTCGTCCGCATGCCGGATGATCGGCGTGATCAGGCCGCCGGGGATCGACACGGCGACGCCGACATCGGCGTGCTTGTGCTTGACCATGGCGCTCTCGGTCCACGACGCGTTGGCGTCCGGCACCGCCATCAGCGCCATGGCCATCGCCTTGATGACCATGTCGTTGACGGAGAGCTTGTAGGCCGGCGCTTCGCCCTTGTCGGTCTTCCTCATCGGGGCCGCGGCATTCAACTGCGTGCGCAGTGCCAGCAGCGCATCGAGCTCGCAGTCGAGCGTCAGGTAGAAATGCGGGATGGTGGATTTCGCCTCGACCAGGCGGCGCGCGATGGTCTTGCGCATGTTGTCGTGCGGCACAAGCTCGTAGGAGCCTTCGGCGAACAGCTTCAGCACCTGGTCATCCGACATCGGCTTGGGTGCAGGAGCTGGAGCGGACGGGGTGCCGGCAGGCGCCTTCGCAGCCGGTGCGGCCTTGGCGCCGCCGGAAGCGATAGCCGCCTCGACGTCGACCTTCACCACGCGGCCATGCGGGCCGGTGCCTGTCACAGCGGACACATCGACGCCGGCATCCTTGGCGATGCGGCGAGCCAGCGGCGATGCGAAGACGCGATCACCGGCGGCGTGGCCGTTGGCGACGGGAGCCGCCTCGGCCTTCGCCGGCGCGGGCGCCGCGGCCGCCGCTGCCGGCTTGGGTGCTTCCTTGGGCGTTTCGGCTTTCGGGGCGTCCGCCTTCGGCGCTTCGGCCTTTGGCGCGGCGCTGCCGCCGCTCTTGGCCGCGGCCGAGGCATCCTCGCCTTCACCAGCCAGGATGGCGATCAGTGCGTTGACCTTGACGCCTTCGGTGCCGGCCGGAACCACCAGCTTGGCGACGGTGCCTTCATCGACGGCTTCAACTTCCATCGTCGCCTTGTCGGTTTCGATTTCGGCGATCACGTCGCCGGGCGAAACCTTATCGCCTTCCTTGACCAGCCACTTGGAAAGATTGCCCTCCTCCATGGTTGGAGAGAGCGCCGGCATGGTGATGTTGATTGGCATGTTGTCCTCCCGACCGGCTCAGCGATAACTGACGGCTTTGACGGCCTCGATGACTTCGCCGACATTTGGCAGCGCCAGCTTCTCGAGGTTCGCCGCATAAGGCATCGGCACGTCCTTGCCGGCGATGGTGATCACCGGCGCATCGAGGAAGTCGAAGGCGCGCTGCGAGACCTGGCTGGCGATGTGGTCGCCGACCGAGTTCTGCGGATAACCTTCTTCCACCACCACGAGACGGTTGGTCTTCTTCACCGAAGCGATGATCGTGTCGAAGTCGAGCGGCCGAATGGTCCTGAGATCGATGATCTCGGCATCGATGCCCATGCCGCGCAACTCGGCCTCCGCCTTGACCGCATAGGTCATGCCGATGCCGAAGGAGACGAGCGTGACGTCCTTGCCTTGCTTGTGGACACGCGCCTTGCCGATCGGCAGCACGAAGTCATCAAGCTTCGGCACATCGAAGGAATGGCCGTAGAGGATCTCGTTCTCGAGGAAGATGACCGGGTTCGGATCACGGATCGCCGCCTTGAGCAGGCCCTTGGCGTCGGCAGCCGTGTAGGGCATCACCACTTTCAGGCCGGGGATATGGCTGTACCAGGCGGCATAGCACTGGGAATGCTGCGCGGCGACGCGGGCGGCCGCGCCGTTAGGACCGCGAAACACGATCGGCGCGCCCATCTGGCCGCCGGACATATAGAGCGTCTTGGCGGCCGAGTTGATGATCTGGTCGATCGCCTGCATGGCGAAGTTGAAGGTCATGAATTCGACGATCGGCTTCAACCCGGCCATCGCGGCGCCGACGCCGACGCCGGCAAACCCATGCTCGGTGATCGGCGTGTCGACGACGCGCCGCGGCCCGAACTCCTGCAGCAGTCCTTGCGTGATCTTGTAGGCGCCTTGGTATTCGGCGACCTCCTCGCCCATGACGAAGACATCGCCGTCGCGGCGCATCTCCTCGGCCATGGCGTCACGCAGCGCTTCGCGCACAGTGGTGGAAACCATCTCGGTGCCGGCGGGAATATCCGGATCGGCGGCGATCTCCGCCTTCGGCGCGGCGGCGACCGGCGTGGCAGCGTCGCTCTTGGCCGCGGCGGGGGCCGGCGCCGGTGCAGCTTTTTCGGCCTTGGCTGGCTCTTCTTCACCGATGCCTTCACCAGCCTTGTCGACGTCCTCGCCGTCGACGGCAAGCACGGCGATGACCGCGTTGACCTTGACGCCTTCGCTACCGGCGGGAACCACGATCTTGGCAAGCGTGCCTTCGTCGACGGCTTCGACTTCCATCGTCGCCTTGTCGGTCTCGATCTCGGCGATGACGTCACCGGCGACGATCTTGTCGCCTTCGTTCTTCAGCCATTTGGAAAGATTGCCCTCTTCCATCGTCGGCGAGAGCGCGGGCATGAGAATTTCGATCGGCATGTCCTTGCCCTCTCCTTAGAGTACGATGTCGGTCCAGAGCTCGGACGGATCCGGCTCGGCGTCGTTCTGGGCGAATTCGGCGGCGTCGGCGACGATGTCGCGGACTTCCTTGTCGATGGTCTTGAGCTCGTCCTCGGTTGCCCACTTCTTGTCGAGCAGCCGCACCCGGACCTGCTCGATCGGGTCATGCTCGGAGCGCATCTTCTGCACTTCCTCCTTAGAGCGGTATTTTGCCGGGTCGGACATCGAATGGCCGCGATAGCGGTAGGTCTGCATCTCGAGGATCAGCGGACCGTTGCCGGACCGGCACCATTCGGTGGCCAGATCGGCCGCCGACTTCACGGCGCGGACGTCCATGCCGTCGACCTGGATGCCCGGGATCTTGAAGGAAGCGCCGCGATGCGAGAAGTCGGTCTCGGCCGACGAGCGCGATACGGACGTGCCCATGGCGTAGCGGTTGTTCTCGATGATGTAGATCACCGGCAGCTTCCACAGCGAGGCCATGTTGAAGCTTTCATAGACCTGGCCCTGGTTGGCGGCGCCGTCGCCGAAATAGGTCAGCGAAACGTTCTTGTTTTCGCGGTAGCGGTTGGCGAAGGCGAGACCGGTGCCGAGCGACACCTGCGCGCCGACGATGCCATGGCCGCCATAGAAATGCTTCTCCTTGGAGAACATATGCATGGAGCCGCCCTTGCCCTTCGACAGGCCGCCGCGGCGCCCGGTGAGCTCGGCCATGACGCCGCGCGGCGACAGCTCCATCGCCAGCATGTGGCCATGATCGCGATAGGCGGTGATCATCTGATCGCCTTCGACGAGCGCCATCTTCATGCCGGTGACGACGGCCTCCTGGCCGATATAGAGGTGGCAGAAGCCGCCGATGAAGCCCATGCCGTAAAGCTGGCCGGCCTTCTCCTCGAAGCGGCGGATCAAAAGCATGTGCCGGTAGGCGGAAAGCTCTTCTTCCTTGGTGAAATCGGCCGGCTTGGGCGCTGACAGATTGGGCTGTTTGTCGGATCTGGATTTGGCGGGCGCTTTTTTGGCGGCGGTGGCCATGCGTCACTCCCTGTTGGCGTCTCTTCGCGGACATTCAGGGAGATCGATCGTCTCCCCACCGATTTGCGAGAAGCTAACACGCAAGAATGCATTGCGCCATGCTGAAAAATGCATGGCTGGCATGCATCTAAGCGATTAGAATCATTGAAAATAAAGACGATTAACCGAAATTCGGTTATTTCGTCGGGACGGGCAGCATAATGGTGATTTCGTCGGGATGGGACAGATTGAGCGCCTTTCGGGCCTGCTCGTCAAGCATATCCTTCTCCAGCGTGCCTTCATGCATCAACTGGACACGACGCTCGAAATCGATCCGGCGCGCCTTCACGGCATCGAGCTGGGCCTGCAATTCAACCGCCCGGGCCTGCAGCCGATATTTGGAATAGATGCCGAATTCGCCGTGATAGGCATGGAAGCCGAAATAGGCGAGGAAGAGCACGCAAAGCGAGGGGATGATCAGCCTGCCGGTGTTTCTCTGCTTGTGCTGACGTGTCCACATGACCCGAACCCTCGCGGCCGCGAACGCAAGCGGCCATGAGTCGTATTTCGCCCGATTGTGCTTAATGGACGGTTACGGGCGGCCTTATCGAGGATCGCCGGAACAAAAAAGGGCGGGAATGACCCGCCCTTTTCAGACTGTTCGAACGGGCTGGGTCAGCCCTTGACCACCGACTTGCCGGCGTAGCGCGCCTGCTTGCCGAGCTCTTCCTCGATGCGGATGAGCTGGTTGTATTTGGCGGTGCGGTCCGAGCGCGACAGGGAGCCGGTCTTGATCTGCCCGCAATTGGTGGCGACCGCGAGGTCGGCGATGGTCGAATCCTCGGTCTCGCCCGAGCGATGCGACATGACGGCGGTGTAGCCGGCCTTGTGCGCGGTCTCGACGGCATCGAGCGTCTCTGTCAGCGAGCCGATCTGGTTGACCTTGACCAGGATCGAATTGGCGACGCCCATGCGGATGCCATCGCGCAGCCGCGCCGTGTTGGTGACAAAGAGATCGTCGCCGACGAGCTGGGTCTTGTTGCCGATCAGATCGGTCAGGATCTTCCAGCCTTCCCAGTCGTCCTCGGCAAGGCCGTCCTCGATGGTGATGATCGGATAGTCGGCAGCAAGCTTGGCAAGGTACTTGGCCTGCGCCTTCGGATCACGGGTCTTCTTCTCGCCCTCATAGACGTAGTTGCCGTCCTTGAAGAACTCGGTCGCCGCGCAATCGAGACCGAGGGCCACGTCCTCACCAGGCTTGAAGCCGGCCTTCTCGATCGATTCCATGATGAAATCGAGCGCCGAAGGCGCGCTCTTCAGGTTGGGAGCGAAGCCGCCCTCGTCGCCGACATTGGTGTTGTGGCCGGCATCCTTGAGCTTCTTGCGCAGCGTGTGGAAAATCTCCGAGCCCCAGCGAACGCCGTCGCGCAGCGTCGGCGCGCCAATCGGCAGGATCATGAATTCCTGGAAATCGATCGGATTGTCGGCATGCGCGCCGCCATTGATGATGTTCATCATCGGCACCGGCAGGATGTGCGCCTTGGTGCCGCCGACATAACGGTAGAGCGGCAGGCCCGCGGCTTCCGCCGCGGCCTTGGCGACCGCCAGCGATACGCCGAGGATGGCATTGGCGCCGAGGCGGCTCTTGTTCGGCGTCCCGTCGAGCTCGATCATCGTCTGGTCGATATGGATCTGGTTCTCGGCTTCCATGCCGCCGATCGCCTCGAACAGCTCGCCGTTCACCGCTTCGACGGCGCGCTGAACGCCCTTTCCGAGATAGCGCGGCCCGCCGTCCCGCACCTCAACCGCCTCATGCGCGCCGGTCGATGCGCCAGACGGCACCGCGGCGCGGCCCATCGAGCCATCTTCCAGCACCACGTCGACCTCGACGGTCGGATTGCCACGGCTGTCCAGGATTTCACGCCCGACAATGTCGATGATGGCGGTCATTTGCGATGTCCCCGATTGATCGATTGAAGCGTCGCGCCCCTCTTAGCCAAAGCGGCGCAAAAGGCAATCGGCGCCGCCGCAAATATTGCCGCGGGCAAGAGTCACGAAGCGCAAATTTCTGTCATCATAAGTCATGCGCGTTGCGTGGCCTTCTCATCTATGGTCGCGTTCGCGCGGGGCGAAACAGGAGGAGTTTCGCCATGTCTCAGTTGAGCGGTATTGTGAGTTTGTTCCTGATCGCGGCGGCGTTCCTGACGTCATGCGACGATCAGAAACCCCAGCAGAGTTCGGCAGAGCTATCGACTCTCAACGCAGCGGAGTAGGTAAACGTCAAAGGCCCCCGGCTTTATGTCGGGGGCCTTTCGATTTTCAGCTTGCCGATCGTGCGATCAATGCCAATAGGGCTTCACATGGTAATACTGGAATGAAGCATCGCGGGCGGCTTCGCCGTCGGCGCCGGTCAGCTCGTCGATCGAATATGCAGGCGCCGCCTGGAGCTGCTCCTTGGTGAACGGCACGACGTAGCCGCCTTGATCCTCGTCATAATCGAGCGTCGCCCACGGAACGGCGTGGTACTTCTCGCCCATGCCAAGAAAGCCGCCGAAACCGATGACAGCGAACATGATGCCGTTCGACATCTTGTCGAGCATCACGTCCTCGATGCTGCCGATGCTCTTGCCTTCGGTGTTGTAGACAGACGTGCCGATGACACGTGAGGCGGCGATGGCTTCGGTATGCCCGGACGGGGTGGTCATGATGGTTCTCCTCTCGTTGAATGCATGCATTGACAATGAGAGGAGCGCACTAAGGTTCCCGACGACTTGCTCAGCTGTCGGTGAGGATGAAGGTGACTTTCATATTGACGCGGTAAGCGGCGATCTTGCCGTCTTCGACGACGATCTTCTGGTCCTGGATCCAGGCGCCCTCGACGTTCTTCAGGGTTTTTGCGGCGCGCGCGATGCCCTGCTCGATGGCATCCTGAAAGCTCTTCGTGGACGACGACGTGATTTCGGTGACGCGGGCAACGGACATGGCTTCCTCCTGCCAAAACGCTCAGTTACGAAACGAGCGTAGTCCCGGCCCGGTGCAACCACAAGCCGGCGCAGGATCGGGTCGGATCAGTGGCCCTTGGCGATCCGGTCGAAGGCCATCAGCTTTTCCAGCAACGCCGGCATGTCCCTGAGAGGCACCATGTTGGGGCCATCCGAAGACGTCGAATTGTCGGGGTCCTGATGGGTTTCGATGAAGACGCCGGCGACGCCGACGGCAACGGCCGCGCGCGCGAGCGTCGCGACGAAGCGCCGTTCACCGCCCGAGGAGCCGCCCTGCCCGCCCGGCTGCTGCACCGAATGGGTGGCGTCGAAGATCACCGGGGCGCCAATCTCAGCCATGAGCGGCAGCGCACGCATGTCCGAGACCAGCGTGTTGTAGCCGAAGGAGATGCCGCGCTCGGTGGTGAGCACATTCGGGTTGCCGGAGCCGGTGATCTTGGCGACGACGTTCTTCATGTCCCAGGGCGCGAGGAACTGCCCCTTCTTCACGTTGATGACCTTGCCGGTCCTGGCGGCGGCGACCAGCATGTCGGTCTGGCGCGAAAGGAAAGCCGGGATCTGCAGGACATCGACATGCGGCGCGACGATCGCACACTGCTCCTCGGTGTGGACGTCGGTCAGCACCGGGAGCCCAAACTCCTTGCGCAGATCGTCGAAGATCGGCATCGCCGCATCGAGCCCGGCGCCGCGCGTCGCCGACAGCGAGGTGCGGTTGGCCTTGTCGTAGCTGGTCTTGTAGACGAGGCCGATACCCAGACGTTCCGTCAGTTCCTTAAGCGCGCCCGCCATGTCGAAAGCATGCTGGCGCGATTCAAGCTGGCACGGGCCGGCGATCAGCGACAGCGGCGCATTGTTGGCGAAGACGACCTTGCCGACGGTTATCGATGAATTGGGCGCCAGGGGCTTGCTCATGGGATCTCCCGGAAAATGAAGGCGGCACCCTGCCCGGGCGCCGGCGGAACGAGGACATCATTGCCGCTCATGTTGTGATCGACGGCGCCGGCCGCAAGCACGTGCGCAACTGAAGCTTTGTCGCGGATCGAGAAAACAATCGCCTCAAACCGGAAATGCGACGACGGCTTGGCCGCCAGGCCGAAGCGCCGCGCGTAGGTTTCAGGCGTGACGACGCTCAGGATCGCGTTCGGCAGCCGCACTGCGTCGCCCGCCCCAAGGTCGTCGGCATTCGCGCCGGCGGCGATAGAGATCAGCCCGATCTGCGCGGAAGGCGCGTCGCTGACCGCAACCACTTCGACGATGCCGGTCACGCCATTGGCATGCGCCTGAAGCGCCGTGCGATCGATCTTCGGCGCGTTGACGCGCTCGCAGGCGAAGAGGAAGGCGTCCGGTGCCTCCTTGGCGGCCGCGAAGGCCAGCTTGAAAGACGCCGTATCGCTCTTTCCGTTCGTGTCGGTGAACACGCGTGAGAAGCTAAGCATGTCGCCGGCCGACAGGCCGGCTTCGACAAAGCGCGCATGGTCGGCGTCGGCATTGCCGGCTCCAAGCACGACGGCCGAAAAACCCTCCTCGCCCAGCCGCTCGCGATAAAGGCGGTCGCGCGCTATGAAGACATTGCCGGCCGCGATCGCTTGTCCTGCTGCCTGTTCATTTCCCACCGCCAGCGGCTCGAGATAGGTGCCGTCGGCGAAAAAGACGCAGGCATTCTCCGTGCCGAATGGGTGGATGCCCGTGGGCGCGACGACAAAGCCGAGCGAGGCCAGACGCGACCGCGCGGCATCGAGGCTTCCGGTAGGCAGTACGAGGTGGTCGAGCGGATGGGCGGAGCTTTTGATCATGCCGGCGCGGTGTGCCCCATTCCGGCCGGCTGTTCAAGAGCGGCGGACCGACGGAACGTGCTCTGCCGCTTCAGGCCGCGGCCACGACATCCGCCGAATAGCGCAGTTCGCGCAGCGGCTTCACCTTGCTGGTCGTGTCCGCATAGATCGGATCCGCCTTGTAGGCGGCAAGGGCCGCCTCGTCCTCGAACTCGGCATAGACGACGACATCGATCGCGTTGGAAAACAGATCGACCTTGGTGTTGAGCGTCACCTCGAAATGCTTCGAGTGCGGAATCTTGCCGAGCGCCAGCAGGCCCGAGCGCACAGCCTCGACGTCTTCGCTGCGCCGCACGCTGAAGAAAACGATGTGCCGGATCAAGCCAGCCTCCCTGGTCTTCGGTTCAGCGGTGTTTCTGTGGGAGCAACGCCCGGGCGTCAACCGGCAACGATGTCGCGCCGCGATGCGAAAGCGGCGAGACCTTACCCGGTGACGTAGCGCACGATGCGTGACACTTCCCGTACGGTCGCGTCGAGGTAGTGGCCGCGATTGTAGAGGCCGTCCCAGAACAGGAAGAAGGTGATGGCGGCGATGACGATCACATAACGCATGGCTAAAACTATCCCATGCGGACAGCCGGAACCAGAGCGGCCGGGGCAGCGATTTTGGCAGTTCACTGCTTTTTGCCTGAAGCGCTTTCCGTCAGCGGCGGCGCCGGCGGCCGCCCAGGCAGCTGCGTCGACGCGGCACGACGTCAAAGCGTGATGCGGTATCTGGCAAAGCCCGCCTCGCCATTGCCGGCAGGCTCTATCTTCAAGGATTTCACGTCGGCGATGAGATCCTTAGCGCCCGGTCCGGTCTCGAAGACGACGCTGGCGCCGGGCAGCGGCGCGAAGGACCAGTTGTCGTCCGCCGAAGGGTTGATCGTGCCCTCGCTGACGACGTAGCGCACGATCACGTCGCGGTTGGTGTCCGGCGCTTCGTAGATGATCTTCGAGGCGTCGATGTCGGGGAAATTGCCGCCGCCGCCAGCGCGGTAATTGTTGGTGGCAACGACGAATTTCGCTGCCGGATCAATCGGTTTCCCGTTGAATTTCAGGTCGGCGATGCGATTGGAACCGGCGTTCGCGACGCCGCCCTTGGCATCGTATTTCGGCGGCTGCGACAGGTCGATCCGGTAGGTGATGCCGTCGATGACGTCGAAATTATAGGATGGGAACTCGGTGTTGATCAGCGGCTGATCCGCTTTGCCCGGCTCGATATGGTTGAAGATGCCGGCGGACATCTCCAGCCATTCCTTCACCTCGGTGCCGGTGATTTCGACGGCGCGCACCGTGTTCGGGTAAAGATAGAGGTCGGCGACATTCTTGATGGCGATATCGCCCGCAGGAACGTCGGTATAGTAGTCGGCGCCGTTGCGGCCGCCGGCCTTGAAGGGCGCCGCCGCCGACAGGAGCGGCACGTCCTTCCACTCAGTGCTCTTCAATATACCCTTGAGATACCAGGTCTGCGCCTGGTTGACGATCTGCACGGAGGGATCGTCGGCCACCAGAGCGAAGTAGGAGTAGAGCGGCGCCGATGTCTTGCCGACGGGGCGGCGGACATAGGCAAGGGTTGCCTCGTGGTCCTGCTCGAGCGCCGCGATGATGCGCTTATCGTCGCCAACGGTCGCCTTGTTCTTGTTGTCGACGCGCTCATAGATCGGCCGCGCCTCGGAGGTGGCCGAGACGATCCGCCACTTCGAGCCGTCGCGCTCCAGAAGCAGGTCGATCAGACCCATATGCGAACCCCAGAAGCCGCCCATGACGGCCGGCTTGCCCTGCAGCGTGCCCTTCTCGGTGTCGACGCCTGCGAGCGCCTGGAAATCCTTCTTGCCGGGGAAGACCAGATGCTGGTGGCCGGTGAAGATCGCGTCGATGCCCTCGACGCCGGCGACGAAAAACGAGGCGTTCTCCATCTTGTCGCCCTGCTTGATGTCGATGCCGGAATGCGAAAGCGCGATGAGGATATCGGCGCCTTCCTCCCTGATCTGCGGCACCCAGGCCTTGGCCGCCTCGACGATGTCGCGCGTCTGGACGTTGCCTTCGAGGTTCTTCAGGTCCCAGACCATGATCTGCGGCGGCACGAGGCCGATGATGCCGATCCTGATCGATTGCTCGGCCCCTGACCCGTCCTTGATCTTCCTGTCGAGGATGACATAGGGCTTGAGGTAGAGCTTGTCGTCGCGCGGGTTCGCGGCAAGCGTGGTGCCGCGGATCAGGTTCGCGCAGACGAAGGGAAAGTTGGCGCCGGCCAACACCTTGTCGAGAAAGGACAGCCCGTAATTGAATTCATGGTTGCCGAGCGTCGAGCATTCATAGCCGAGCACGTTCATGCCCTTCATGACGGGGTGCAGATCGCCCTCCTTCATGCCTTTCTCGTAGGCGATGTAGTCGCCCATCGGACTGCCCTGCAGCAAGTCGCCATTGTCGATCAGCATCGAATTCACGGCCTCCTTGCGCACCGCGTCGATCAGCGAGGCGGTGCGCGACAGGCCCATCGTGTCGTTCGCCTTGTCGGCGTAGTAATCGTAAGGCAGCAGGTTCACATGGATGTCGGTCGTCTCCATGATCCTGAGATGCGCCTGATTGGCAGCGGCGCGGGCGGAGAACGGATGCAGCATGATCAGCGCGCCGCCGGCAGCGGCGCCAGCCAGGAATTCGCGACGGGAGAATTCGGGGCGGAAGACGGGCAGCCGTGACATTTTCTTCTCCTCTTCGACAACGCCACGACCCCTGCCCCAGGCATGGAGCATGGCGCTGATGAGGCTTCGAGTCCACGCGCGCGAAAGGCCTTTCGATCACGAGAAGGTGACGTCTCGATGAAGCCGATGACGGCGAGGAAATCAGCTCTTGTCGTCGTCGCCCTGCGTGATCAGCCGCGCGCTGCGCTGGCCGGTAAGATATATCCATAGCCAGCTAAGCGAGACCGCCAGGCGGTTGCGGAAGTCGATCAGGAAATAGATGTGCGCTATGCCCCAGAGCCACCAGGCGGGCCAGCCTGTGAGCTTGATCCAACCGAAATCGATGGCGGCGGCGCGCTTGCCGATCGTCGCCAGGTCGCCGGCATGCTTGTAGCGGAAAGGACGCGTCGCGGTGTCGCCGGCCAGCCGCGCCTTGATCGTCGCGGCGACGTGTTTGCCCTCCTGCTTGGCCGACGGCGCCACACCCGGTACCGGCTTGCCATCCGGCCGCAGCACATGCGCGGTGTCGCCGATGACGAAAATGTCTGGATTGCCGGGCACAGTGAGGTCGGGTTCGACCAGCACCCGGCTCGCCCGGTCGGCCGCCGCCCCCAGCCATTCGGCCGCGGGCGAAGCGGCAACGCCCGCCGCCCAGATGATCGTCCTTGCTGGCAGGTGCGCGTCGCCGAAGACGACGCCTTCGGCATCGAGTTTCGTGACAGGGCGCCCGAGCTCGACGGTGACGCCCAGCCGTTCCAGCGCCTTGCGGGCATAGTCGGAAAGCTGCGGCGCGAAATTGGCCAGGATCCGTTCGCCAGCCTCGATCAGCACGACGCGCGCCTGTCGGGTGTCGATGTTGCGGAACTCGCCGCGCAGCGTGTCATGCGCGAGCTCGACAATGGTGCCTGCGAGTTCGACGCCGGTCGGCCCGCCGCCGACAATGACCAGCGTCAGCAGGGCCTGGCGCTTGGCCGGGTCAGTTTCGCGCTCCGCCTGCTCGAAAGCCAGCAGGATGCGTCGCCGGATCGTCGTGGCGTCCTCGAGCGTCTTCAGACCCGGCGCGAACGGCTCCCACTCGTCATGGCCGAAATAGGCGTGGCGCGCGCCGGTGGCGAGCACCAGCGTGTCGTAAGGAACCGAGCTGCCGTCTTCGAGCAGCACGCGTTTGCCGGCGCGGTCGACGCCGGTGACATTGCCGAGAAGCGTCGTCACGTCCTTGCGCTTGCGCAGCAGATGACGGATCGGCCAGGCGACCTCCGAGGTCGCCAACGACGTCGTCGCCACCTGGTAAAGCAGCGGCTGGAAAAGATGGTGATTGCGCTTGTCGATCATGGTGATGCGCACAGGAGCTCCCGCCAGCGCACGCGTGAGTTCGAGGCCGCCGAAGCCGGCGCCGACGACAACGACGTTATGCTCGGTTTCGCTCATTTCATTCCGCCTCGCCAAGTGTAACCGTCACCCATGATGTAAGTATTTTTGTGCACTGCAACAATGCTGGATCGGGCAATAACCATGCCCGGGAGTCGTCGCGCGGCGTCGTGAATGCACATGCGACCGCACAGCCATGAGTATAGCGTGAAACAAATCGACAGGAGCCAAGCATGGCTGACACCCGTGACGACGAAGGGCCGGCGCAATACGCCTCGCCGCCCTGCTTCATGCATGAACTCGACCCGGAATACCGGGAGCCGTTCTCCGACTGGACGGATGTCAGACGCTGGCGCAAGGCCGAGCGCGAGCGGCTCATCGGCGCCCGCCTTGTCGTCTCAGCCGATGCGCGCGCGGCCATGTCTGCGCGCATCGCGGACGGCCTCGACGCGCTGATCGGAGACATAGCCGGCCGGATGGTCAGCCTCTACTGGCCGTTTCGCGGCGAGCCGGATCTGCGTGGCTGGATGGCCTCGATCAACGATCGTGGTGGCCGCACCGCACTGCCTGTCGTCATCGAGAAGGGACAGCCGCTGGTGTTTCGCGCCTATAGACCGGGCGACCGGCTGGAAAAGGGCGTCTGGAACATTCCGATCCCTGCCGAAGGCGATCCGGTGCTGGCCGACATCGTGATTTCGCCGATCGTCGGCATCGATCCCGGCAACTATCGGTTGGGCTATGGCGGCGGTTTCTTCGACCGCACGCTGGCGGCCATGCCGTTCAGGCCGCTCGTCATCGGCGTCGGTTACGAACTGCAGCGCATTGCGACCATTTACCCGCAGCCGCACGACATTCCGATGACGACTGTGGTTACGGAGGCTAGCGCTTAAGCCATCTCGGGCCGCAGCCCGACCGCCGTGCGATCGACGATCTCGCGCAGCGCGAAGGATGAGTTGATCTTCGTCACATGCGGCATGGCAGACAGCCATTCCTTGTGGATACGCTCATAGTCGACGAGATCCTTCGCCGCGATGCGCAGAATGTAATCGTATTCGCCCGACATCAAATGGCAGGAGAGCACGTTCGGGCAGCGCTTGATCGCCGCCTCGAAATCCGACAGCGTCTTTTCGAATTGCCCTGACAGCGATATGTGCACGATCGCCGTCATCTGGTGGCCGAGCGCGGAATTGGACAGCCTGGCGTGATAGCCGCGGATGGTCCCGGCTTTTTCCAAATTGTCGAGCCGCCGCGAACAGGCCGACTGCGACAGCCCGACCTTCTCGGCAAGCGCCGCATTGGGTATCCGCCCATCCTTCTGCAAAGTCTCCAGAATGGCGATATCAATCCTGTCGAGCGGCATTTTTCGTGGTTCCTGCGAATTTCTAGTGATTTCGCGCAACAATTATCGAAGAGCGACCGTTGCCGCAAGTGCATTCGCAAACACATACGGAACGATTCGTGGTTGACTGCGGTTACTGCGTGTCCACCTCCGAATTTGGAGCCGGTGGCATGCACCAATGACAGGGAGAGCGCCCCTTGAAGGGCGCGGACAGGAGAAAAAAGATGCGTGTCGGCTGCCCCAAGGAAATCAAGAACCATGAATATCGCGTCGGCTTGACGCCCGGCTCGGTCCGCGAATATGTCGCGCATGGCCACGAAGTGCTGGTCGAGACAGGCGCTGGCGCCGGTATCGGCGCCGACGACAACGCCTACCGCGCCGCCGGCGCGACCATCGCCAAGACGGCCGCCGACGTGTTCGCCAAGTCGGACATGATCGTCAAGGTCAAGGAGCCGCAGCCCAACGAATGGGTCCAGTTGCGCGACGGCCAGATCCTCTACACCTATCTGCATCTCGCTCCCGATCCGGAGCAGACCAAAGGTCTTCTTGGCTCGGGCGTGACCGCGGTCGCTTATGAGACCGTAACAGACGATCGCGGCGGCCTGCCGCTGCTCGCCCCGATGTCGGAAGTCGCCGGCCGCCTTTCGATCCAGGCCGGCGCGACCGCACTGCAGAAGGCCAATGGCGGCCGCGGCGTGCTGCTCGGCGGCGTGCCCGGCGTGCTGCCCGGCAAGGTCACCGTGCTTGGCGGCGGCGTCGTCGGCCTGCATGCGGCCAAGATGGCGGCCGGCCTCGGCGCCGATGTCACCATCATCGACCGCTCGATCCCGCGTCTGCGCCAGCTCGACGACATTTTTGGCGGCCGCGTGCATACGCGTTACTCGACCGTCGAAGCGCTGGAGGAAGAATGCTTTTCGGCCGACGTCGTGATCGGCGCCGTGCTGATCCCGGGCGCCGCCGCGCCCAAGCTCGTGACCCGCGAAATGCTTTCCGGCATGAAGAAGGGCTCGGTGCTGGTCGACGTCGCGATCGACCAGGGCGGCTGCTTCGAGACCTCGCATGCCACGACGCATGCCGATCCGACCTATGAGGTCGATGGCGTGATCCACTATTGCGTCGCCAACATGCCCGGCGCCGTGCCGGTCACTTCGGCGCACGCGCTCAACAACGCGACACTGCATTACGGCTTGCAACTCGCCGACAAGGGCCTCAAGGCGCTGGTCGACGACCATCACCTGCGCAACGGCCTCAATGTCCATAAGGGCAAGATCACCAACCGCGCCGTCGCCGAAGCGCTCGGCTACGAAATGGTCGAACCGAAGGCGGTTCTTGCCGCCTGATAAATTCGCAGAGATTTCCTTCAGTCGCCCGCCGGGTCACTCCGGCGGGCTTTTTCTTGAGCGCAAACTGGTCGCGTCAAGAAAACCGGGCAACAAAAAAGCGGAGCAAAAGCCCCGCTTCCTCGAATGTTGCGACCTGCCGCCGGTCCATCCGCGGTCGGCAAATCATCAACAACTGCTTTCTAGCGCAGTAGTGCGACGGGGATACGACAGTCTTGAAATGCGCCTTTTCTCGTCTTCCGCCAATATGCGCCCTTGTGTGAAATGCTTCACATTCGCTCGACAAGAAAGACGCCTAGAGACGGACCGTTACTGGCGGCCTGAGCCTGCCGGGTCGGACAAGTCCGGCCCGGACAGCACTGGCCGACAGCTTCTGTCAGACCCTCCAACGGGCCCGCCCGACCATCGGCGGGCTTTTTTTTGGGTCATGCCCGCTCGATGCGGCATTGATAGCAATTGTTCCGGGCCGAGCGGACATGGATGTAGGCGATGTCGTCGCGCCCGAACAGCGTCCGCGCCCGGGCGGCAATCTCGCCGGTCGGCGTGACGGCGCCGCTGCCATAGACGATGCGATCGTCCTCGCCATAGCCCCTAACGATATAGTCGCTGCTTTCGAGCATCTCCGGCAGCGCATCGCCCTCGGCGGCGCGCTCGCATTCCTCGGCGTGCAGGAAGATCGGGCCGGTTTCGGCATAAGGTTGCAGTTGCGGGAACGGCCGGTAAGCCACGATCAGGTAGCCTTTGCCCGCGGCGACATTCTTCATGCAGTGCCTGCAGGGTACGCCGTCGCCATCGGAGATCCGGTGCTCCGGGGTGCGGCCGTAGGCGTCGGGCCCTCCTCGCTGCAGGGCACGCACGGCTTCGGTCGGCAAGGCTTTGAACTGGATGCCCATTGCAATCTCCGGTGTCGATTTCCGGAAATTATGCCTGTGCGACGGTGTCTTCCACCCGATTCCTGACTGACGCCGCGCACAAGTGAAAGAGCCCGGCCGCCTTGAACAGGCCGGGCTCCGTTGTCGGTATTATCGGCTCAGCTTCACCGCACGAAATCGTCGAAGCGGCGCAGCGTCACGCGCCGGTTGCGCCAGTTCTCCTGTTGGGTCTGCACAAGCAGGAATTCCTCGCCATAGCCGACGGTGTCCAGCGCGAAGGCGGGCACGCCGAACTCATCCACCAGCGTCCGCTTCAGCGACGCGGCGCGGCGTTCGGACAGGACCTGGTTCGATTCGAAAGAACCCACGGCGTCGGTATGGCCTTCGATCAGGATGCGGGCGCCGCGGTCGCGCCGCAAGATGCGATGGAGCGCGTCGGCAATGATTTCGACCTTGCCGTATTGCGAAGGGGCGATGGCGGCCGAGCCGAATTCGAAATTGATCGACTGGATGTCGATCGAGCGCGCCATGCGCCGCAGATCGGGCCGGCGCTTGAACTCGCGAATGGTGACGCGCTCGTTCGGGCGTAGCTTCTTCCTGGGCGCGGCGTCAAGCTGGCGCTCGATCGTGGCAGCCGAAGGCGTGGTCGCCTGCGCGGATGCCAGGCTCGGCATGGCAATTGCCGCGATCATGGCTACGGCGAATGTACGTCGGGTCAGCATGTCTTTTCTCCTACAAGCCCGGCCTCGTAATGCGGCCGGGACAATGGCAAAGACAGTCTGAAGCGGCGATGAACGAGGCGTTCAGGCGGTGAGACGTTATAGCTTGCCGTTCGGAATTGCTTGAACGGCTTAGCCTCGCATGACGCTGGCCGAGCGCTCGGCGAAGCTCAGCGGATGCACGACCTCCTTCTTCTGCGCCACCGGCGTGAAGCCGAGCTTCTGGTAGAGCGGGAGCGCCGCCGGATGGTCGAGGGTACAGGTCTGCACGGTGACGCGCTTTGGCCCATGCGCCCAGGCGGCCGAGATCGCGGCGCCAAGGAACCAGCGGCCGATGCCCTGGCCGTGCGCATGCTCCATCATGCCGAAATAGGCGAGATCCACCTCGTCCGGCAGATGCGGCTTGAGGTCGAAGAAGCCGGCGGGAGCGCCGTCGAGATAGAGCACCCTGATGTCGCGGTCCTCGCGGTGCAGACCGGCGGCAAGCTCCTCGTCGCTCAGCCTCAGCACATTGACCCAGTGCCATTTTCGCCCAACGCGATCCATCAGATAGCGGTAGAAATGGAGCGGGATATCTTTCGTCTTCAGCAGCGCGATCTGGCGGTTGTAGGGGATTGGCGGCGAAACCGCCGGCGCCGCATGCATCTCCAGGAACGTGACCGTGACATCGATATCTTGCAGCGCGCCGTTTTCCATCATTCTTTCCCCGTCACCACCGGCGTGTCGCCGAGACCGCCCCATTCTGTCCAGGAACCATCGTAAAGCCGGTTGTCGGTATGGCCGAGCGTCTCCAGCGCCAGCGTGATCGCCGCCGCGGTGATGCCCGAGCCGCAGGACGTGACGACCGGCTTCGACAGGTCGATGCCGGCGCCCTCGATCACCTTGCGCAAGCGATCCTTGGGAAGCAGCTCGCCATTCTCGGCAAGCGCCGTGATCGGAACATTGCGCGCGCCAGGCATATGGCCCGAACGGACGCCTGCGCGCGGCTCCGGATCGGTGCCGGCAAAGCGGCCTGAAGAGCGCGCGTCGGCGATCTGGCTCTTCCGGCCGCCGACGATCCTGCGCATCTCGTCGAGCCCGACAACCCGGCCCGCGTCGAAATCGGCGTGGAAGACGCTTGGCGCGATCTTCGTCGGCTCAGCCATCACGGGTCGCCCCTCGGCCTTCCAGCGGTCGATGCCGCCGTTAAGGATGTAGATCTGGAAGACGCCCATGACGCGGAACATCCACCAGGCGCGCGGCGCCGAGAACAGGCCTGGACCGTCATAGACGACGATCGTGTCGTCGGCCGAAACGCCCATGGCGCCGACATATTGGGCGAAGTGCTGTGGCGAGGCCAATGTGTGCGGCAGTTTCGAATCCGGATCGGAAACCGCATCCTGGTCGAGGAAGCGCGCGCCGGGAATGTGAGCGGCATCGTATTCGGCGCGAGCGTCGCGCTTTTGCGCCGGCAGGTACCAGGAGGCGTCGATGATGGTGAGGCCTGGCTCGCCAAGCTGCTTTTCCAGCCAATCGGCGTCGACGATGAAAGGGCTGTCCTGCGCCATTTTTGTTCTCCCTGCCCCGCCTCGCCTCAACGTCAATTCGCCGGTATCGATCCGAAGCGGATACGGAAGCGCCGGTTCTCGCGGCCTTTCTTCTCGATCTTGCCGATATGTAT
Organism: Mesorhizobium sp. B3-1-8; assembly: GCF_006439495.1. Lineage (NCBI taxonomy): Bacteria > Pseudomonadati > Pseudomonadota > Alphaproteobacteria > Hyphomicrobiales > Phyllobacteriaceae > Mesorhizobium > Mesorhizobium sp. B3-1-8. The sequence goes on along the minus strand of NZ_VFTK01000042.1, from coordinate 13,367 downwards.
CTCGCCGACCTCGCCTGTCGACTTCACATGTGTGCCGCCGCAGGGTTGGCTGTCGATCGAGCCGTTGTCGCCGATGCAGACCAGACGGATTTTTCCTGTACCGACGGGTGGGCGGACGTTCTTCGATTTCACCAGGCCGGGATTGGCGGCGAGTTCCTCGTCGGTGATCAGCCTTGTGAAGATCGGATGATCGGCGCACACCAGCTCCATCAGCCTCGCCGTCACATCCTCCTTGGTGAAGCCGGCGTCGGGAATGTCGAAGTCGACGCGGCTGTCGTCCTCTGCGACCGCTGCCCCGGTGATTGGGAAAGGGCAAACGACAGTCAGCAGGTGACAGGCGGAGTGCATGCGCATCAGGAGGTGCCGCCGCTCCCAGTCGATCAGGAGTTTCAGCTTTTCGCCGACCGCGGGCAGCGCCTGCTCCGGTGCCGGCACATGGACGATCTCGTCCTTGGTCTCGCCGGTGATGGTGGCGGCGATCGCGATGCGGCCGCCATCGGCGCGCTCAAATATCCCGGTGTCGCCCGGCTGCCCACCGGACGTTGCATAAAAGACTGTCCGATCGAGGAGGATGCCGCCACGATCGTTGATCGCGACGACCTCGGCCTCCGCCGTCTTCTGATAGGCGTCGTCGCGAAACCGCGCCTCGGTTTTGTACGCCATCATGCCACCTTTTCGAACGGCACTGAAATATCGGCTTTTTCTTCCATCCAGCCCGGCACCGGAAGATTCTTGCCGCGCAGGAACTCCGGATTGAAGAGCTTGGCCTGGTAGCGCGTGCCGTAGTCGGCAAGGATCGTCACGATGGTGTGGCCTGGTCCGAGCTGGCGCGCCAGTCGGACGGCTCCGGCGATGTTGATGCCGGTCGAGCCGCCGACGCAGAGCCCCTCTTCCTGGATCAGGTCGAAGATAATCGGCAAAGCTTCCTCGTCCGGGATCTGGTAGGAGAAATCCGGCGTGAAGTCTTCCAGATTGGCGGTGATGCGGCCCTGGCCGATACCTTCGGTGATCGAGCTGCCATCGGATTTCAGCTCGCCGCTGGTGTAGAAACTGTAGAGGGCGGCACCCAGCGGGTCGGCGAGCGCGATCTTGACGTCCTTGCTCTTGCCTTTGAGCCCGAGCGCGACACCGGCGAGCGTGCCGCCGGAGCCGACGGCCGAGACGAAGCCATCGATCTTGCCGTTGGTCTGAGCCCAGATTTCCTGCGCGGTCGTGCGGATATGGCCGTCGCGGTTGGCGACATTGTCGAACTGGTTGGCCCAGATCGCGCCGTTCGGCTCCGAGCGCGCCAGTTGCTCGGCAAGGCGGCCGGACAGTTTTATGTAATTGTTGGCGTTTTTGTAGGGCACCGCCGGCACTTCGATCAGCTCCGCGCCCAGGATCTTGATCGTGTCCTTCTTTTCCTGGCTCTGCGTGTCGGGGATGACGATGACGGTGCGGTAGCCAAGCGCCTTGGCGACCAACGTCAAACCGATGCCGGTGTTGCCGGCAGTGCCTTCGACGATCAGCCCCCCGGGCTTGAGCAGGCCGCGCTGCTCGGCATCGCGGATGATGAACAGGCCGGCCCGATCCTTCACCGATTGGCCGGGATTCATGAACTCGGCCTTGCCGAGGATCTCACAGCCGGTCGCTTCCGAAGCTTTGTTGAGCCGGATCAGGGGCGTGTTGCCGATCGCTTCGATCACAGAACGGGGCATGCGGGATTCCTTCATGTGTGCGGCGAGACCCTAAAAACCGGAAGCCGCGGTTTCAAGGCAAGATTTTGCCTGGTCCAGTCGCATTCCGGATGGTGCAATGCTCGCGATCATTTCAACGTCATGCGCAAAACCGCTCTTTTCAACCGATTTCTCCGCCGCTAGAGCAAACCGGAACATTCGCAGGACATCCCATGGCACTCTACCGGGCCAATCCGAAAGACGGTGTCGCCTGGATCACGGGCGGCAGCAGCGGCCTTGGCCGGGCGTTGGCCAAGGATCTCGCCAATCAAGGCTATGCCGTCGCGGTGACGTCGCTGCCGGAAGATCCAGCCGACACGCTGATCGTCGAAACGGCGCAGATGTCCGGACATGTGAAGTCCTTTCCCTGTGACGTGACCGACGAGCAGGGCATGGCGCGCGCGGCCGCCGCGATCGAAGAACAGATGGGGCCGATCGTGCTTGCCGTCTTCAACGCCGGCAACTATATCGCCACACCCGGCGAGAACCTGGTGGTGCGCGATTTCCATCGCTCTTTCGCCGTGAACTATTTCGGCATCGTCAACGGCGTGGTGCCGGTCGTCGAGCATATGCGCGTACGCGGACGCGGCCATGTCGTCCTGGTCGGATCGGTCACCGCCTATTGCGGCTGGCCGACCACGGCGGCCTATGGCGGCACCAAGGCCGCGATCAACATCCTGGCGGAGTCGCTGAAATACGACTTCGACAAGATGAACATCCGCGTTCAGGTCATCAATCCGGGATTCGTCGACACGCCGCTGACCGAAAAGAACAAGCTGCCGATGCCGGGCCTCATGCCTGTGCATCGCGCGTCACGCCGCATGGCGCGCGGCATCAGGAAGGGCGGCTTCGAAGTCACCTTCCCGTACCACGTAAGCTTGCCCCTGAAACTGCTCAGCCTGCTGCCGCGGCCGATCTGCCGGTTCGTCATTGGTCTCACCACCCACTGGTGGGGGCGGCCATTGCATTTCGACCGCAGGCTGCCCGGCAAAAAAGATCCGCCCGGCGACAAGGCGACATAAGCCGGCGAAACGGCAATTGCCTGCCGGCGGGGACGGCCATAGGTTGAGAATCATTGCTTGGAGACTGTAATGGGGCGGCGGATCGTGCTTGCAGTGTTTGGCCTTGCAGTCGTCCTGGTCGCCGGTTTCGTCCTTGGCCCGCGCGTGTCGGTCGATACGACGATCCGTTTCAATCCGTCGGCGATCGGCGACGATCCGCAGGCCTATCTGGCGCGTGAAGAGGCTGCCGTGCCCCACATCCGCGACGGGCTCGACAAGGAGATCATCTGGGCGAACCCGATGGTCCATGCCAAGACGCCCTTGGCCATCGTCTATATCCATGGCTTTTCCGCCTCGAAGGGCGAGGTCCGCCCCTTGCCGGACGACATTGCGGATGAACTGGACGCCAACCTCTTCTACACGCGCCTGACCGGTCACGGTCAGGACGGCGCGGCAATGGCGCAAGGCAGCGTCAATGCCTGGATCAACGACTATGAGGAGGCGTTGGCCATCGGCCGCGCCATCGGCGACAAGGTGATCGTCATCGGGACCTCGACCGGCGGCTCGCTCGCGGCGTGGGCCGCAACGCAGCCGGGCGCTTCGGACGATGTCGCCGCGATCGCGTTCATATCGCCCAACTTCGGCGTCAAGGCCTCCGGCGCCGAGTTGCTGACCATGCCCTGGGGCGGGCAACTCGCCGATCTCGTTGGCGGCAAGGAGCGCAGTTTCCCCCCGCGCAACGCGCTCCACGAAAAATTCTGGACCACCAGATATCCGATGAAGGCGGTGCTGCCGATGGCCGCGCTCACGGAACTCGCTTATGGCGCGCCGGTCGAGAAGGCGACGATCCCGGCCCTGTTCATCTTCTCGGATTCCGACAAGGTGGTGCGACCCGACCGGACGCGCGAGATTGCCGGACGCTGGGGAGCTCCGCACGAGCTGGTGCCGGTCGACGATACCGGCGATCCGGACAATCACGTCATCGCCGGCGATGTGCTGTCGCCGCAGACCACGGCCTTTCTCACCCAGCGCATCTTGGTGTGGGTGAAGGCGCTGATGCAGCAGCAGTCAGGCGAGTGAAGTCAGGCCAGTGAAATGAAAAACGGCCGAAGCATCGCTCCAGCCGTTCCTGTTCGCGTGGTTCTGCTGGGCTCAAGCAGCCCGGTTCGCCGGACGCTTGCCGCCGAAGCGGCGCTTGCTGTTGCCCTTGAAGCGCTTGAAGCCGTCAGGCTTGCTCGAGCCATTCGGCTTGGCGGCAGCCGGGCGTTCGCCCTGCGGCTTCGGGGCGCGTTCGCCATGAGGCTTGCCGCCGAAACGCTTGTTGTCGCCACCGTTGCCAGGGCGGCGGCCATCGCGGCGGGCGCCGTGATGCTCGCGATCATTGGCCGGTTCGAAATGACGCTCGGTCTTTTCCCTGGGGTCGCGCTGCGGATCCGGGCTGCCGAGATGGTCGGCAACAACCGGCAGCTTCATGCGGATGATACGCTCGACCTGCCGCAGCTTGGCGTTCTCCGAAGGATCGCAAAGCGTGATCGCAATACCGTCCCTGCCGTTGCGGCCGGTGCGGCCGATGCGGTGGACGTAGCTCTCCGCCTCGTCCGGCAGGTCGAAATTCACGACATGGCTGATGCCGGGCACGTCGATGCCGCGCGCCGCGATGTCGGTGGCGACCAGGATGCGAACCGAGCCGTCGCGGAAATCGTTGAGCGCCTTCTGGCGCGCATTCTGCGATTTGTTGCCGTGGATGACGGCAGCCTCGAAACCGTCACGGGCCAGGTCCTTGGTGACGCGGTCGGCGCCATGCTTGGTGCGCGAGAACACGATCACCGAGCGCATTGCCTCGTCGGCCAGCATCTTGGACAGCACCTGGCGCTTCTGCTTGGTGCGGGCGAGCACCACACTCTGCACGATCTCGGCTGCCGCGGTGCTTTGCGGCGAAACTTCGATGCGGACGGGGTTCTTCAGCAAGCCCTTGGCAAGCTCTGCGATCTCATCGGGCATGGTGGCCGAGAACAGTGCCGTCTGGCGGTCCGGCGCGGTCGCCTTGGCGATGCGCTTGACGTCGTTGATGAAGCCCATGTCGAGCATGCGGTCGCCCTCGTCGAGGACGAGCCATTTGGTGTCGGCGAGGATAAGGTCGCCCTCGCGCACCAGGTCGGTCAGGCGGCCGGGCGTGGCGATCAGAATGTCGACGCCGGGCGCAACCTTCTTCACCTGGCTGAAGCGCGAGACGCCGCCCAGAACCAGCGCGGTCGAGACATGCGCGCCCTTGGCGAGGATCTTGATGGTATCCTCGATCTGCACGGCGAGTTCGCGCGTCGGCGCCAGGATGAGCGCACGCGTCGTCTTCGGCCGGCGCTTGGTGCCGAGCCCGATGATCTTGGACAGGATCGGCAACGCAAAGGCCGCGGTCTTGCCGGAGCCGGTCTGGGCGATGCCAAAAATATCGCGGCCTTCCAACTGCGGCGGGATCGCCTGCATCTGGATCGGCTTGGGATCGGCGAAGCCGGCGGCATGAGTGGCCTTCAGCAACGCGCCCGAAATTCCAAGTGCGGCGAAACCGTTCAGTTCCGCCATGTTTTCGTTGGTCAAAATATTCTTCTTTCACGCGGCCTTGTGGCCGCAAACATCAATGGCGGCAGGGCGCAACCTGCCGTCGGATAAATTATCAAGGAACGACAAGGCGGCGGACGATCGTCCGCGCGGCTGCGCTGTCGTGCCCGCAAGCATCATGCCTCGGGGCTTTTTCGCCAGCTTGCCGATCGACCAGGGCCGATTTGCCGGAAAGAGGGAAAACAGACGCAACCAGTCTCATTCGTCGAGAAGGCCGGATTCGTTCCCGGCCCAAGCGCCTATGCCGCTGCATATGGCCGAGTCCGGCCCGAAATGCAAGAGGCTTCATGTTGCAGTGCAACAAAAATGAGGGCGCTTGCGCTCTCCTATCCCGGCGATTACCACAAATCACTTATCCGTTTTGGGGACAGCGATGAAAGACGTGCTGAAGGAACTCGAGCGCCGCCGCGAGATTGCCCGCATGGGCGGCGGCAAGGACCGCATCGAGGCGCAGCACAAGAAGGGCAAGCTCACCGCTCGCGAGCGTATCGAGGTCTTCCTCGACGAGGGCTCGTTCGAAGAGTTCGACATGTATGTTGAGCACCGGTCGACCGATTTCGGCATGGAGAAGACCAGGATCGCCGGCGACGGCGTCGTCACCGGCTGGGGCACCGTCAACGGTCGCCCGATCTATATCTTCGCCAAGGATTTTACCGTGTTCGGCGGCTCGCTGTCGGAGGCGCATGCGGAGAAGGTCATCAAGGTCCAGGAGATGGCGCTGCGCAATCGCGCGCCGATCATCGGCCTCTATGACGCCGGCGGCGCGCGTATCCAGGAAGGCGTGGCGGCGCTCGGCGGCTATGCCGAGATCTTCCAGCGCAACGTGCTCGCCTCCGGGGTCATTCCGCAGATCTCGCTGATCATGGGTCCCTGCGCCGGCGGCGATGTCTACTCGCCTGCCATGACCGATTTCATCTTCATGGTGCGCGACACCTCCTACATGTTCGTCACCGGGCCGGACGTGGTGAAGACGGTGACCAACGAGACGGTGACCGCCGAAAGCCTCGGCGGCGCTTCCGTCCACACCACCAAGTCCTCGATCGCCGACGGCGCCTATGACAACGACGTCGAGGCGCTCTTGCAGATGCGCCGGCTGGTCGATCTGCTGCCGGCCTCCAACACCGCCGAAATTCCCGAGATCGAGTGCTATCAGTCGGTGACGGATCACGACCTGTCGCTCGACCGGCTGATCCCGGACAATGCCAACAAACCCTATGATATCAAGGAACTGATTCTGAAGGTTGCCGACGAAGGCGATTTCTTCGAGATCCAGCAGAGCTTTGCCAAAAACATCGTCACCGGCTTCGGCCGGGTCGACGGCCGCACGGTGGGCTTCGTCGCCAACCAGCCGATGGTGCTGGCAGGCGTGCTCGATTCCGACGCCAGCCGCAAGGCGGCGCGTTTCGTGCGCTTCTGCGATTGTTTTTCTATTCCGATCGTCACCTTCGTCGACGTGCCGGGCTTCCTGCCGGGCACCGCGCAGGAATATGGCGGGCTGATCAAGCATGGCGCGAAGCTGCTCTTCGCCTATGCCGAGGCGACCGTGCCGAAGATCACCGTCATCACCCGCAAGGCCTATGGCGGCGCCTATGACGTGATGGCGTCGAAGCATCTGCGCGGCGACATGAACTATGCCTGGCCGACCGCACAGATCGCCGTGATGGGCGCCAGGGGCGCGGTCGAGATCATCTATCGCAAGGATATCGGCGACCCGGAGAAAATCGCCGCGCATACAAAGACTTACGAGGATCGCTTCCTGTCGCCTTTCGTCGCCGCCGAACGCGGCTATGTCGACGAGGTGATCATGCCGCATTCGACCCGGCGCCGCGTCGCGCGGGCGCTGCGCATGTTGCGCAACAAGGACATGCAGAATCCCTGGAAGAAGCACGACAACATTCCGCTGTGAGAATGCCTCCTCCATCAGCCGAGAGGAAAACAACCGCTAGCATGAGCGCGGAGACGAAATGCGAATAACACTTGCGGCCCAGGGCCTTATTCCGTGCAAGGGCTATGGCGGCATCCAGCGGCAGGTCGAATGGCTGACCACGGAAATGGTCAAGATGGGGCATCAGGTGACGCTGATCGCCGGCCCGGGGTCGTCGCATCCGATGTGCGACGTCCGCCACGCGGTCACCAATGACGAGTGCCGCGCGGCCGTTCCCAAGGACACTGACATCGTCCATCTCCATGCCTGGAAGGTCGAGGTCCCCTTTCCGACGCTCAATACCGAGCGCGGCCACCTGCCGGACTATCCGAGGCCGCAGCCGAACTGGAGCTTCATCAGCGCCCGCCATGCCGAGCTGCATGGCCGCAAGACCTTCGTCTACAACGGCTTTCCGGTCGATGCCTATCGCCTGGCGCCGTCGAAGAACGAACATCTGTTTTTCATGGCGGCCATCGCGCGGGCCGGAAAGGGTCTCAACCGCGCGGTGGACCTCGCGAAAAAATACGATTTCAAGCTCGATATCGCCGGCGGCTCGCGCTGGAAGCTGCTTGGCCGCAGCAAGACCCGCCGCGAGGGTGTCTTCTTCAAAAGCCTGTCGTCGCGCTTCCGCTATCACGGCATGGTCGATGGCGAACCGAAGGTGCGCCTGCTGGGCGAGACCAAGGCCTTTCTGAACCCGATTTCGTGGGAAGAGCCATTCGGCAATGCGCCGGTCGAATCGATGCTGTGCGGCACGCCGGTCCTGACGACGGCACGCGGCGCGCTGCCCGAAACCGTCGATGCCGACACCGGCCGTTTCTTCGGCACGGATGAGGAGTTTGCGCGCGGTTTCGGCGAAATTGGCGGTTTGCCGGCACAAAGATGCCGCGAATCCGCGGCAGACAGGTTTCCGATCGAGAAGGCCGCAAAAGCCTATGTCGAGCTCTACCACCGCATTCTTGATGGCGAAGCGCTTCCGTGACAAATCATGCGGGCATTTCCCGTCGGCGATGGCCATTCCGGATCGAGAAGGTATCGCGCATTGCGTCCCATCCTGGTTTTCTGTCTGCCGGCGATCGGTGACTTCATCCGCTGCCACGCGGCTATCCAGATCATCGCCGAGAGATTCCCCGGGCAGCCGATCGATATCATCACCTCGAGGATCGCCGCGCCGCTGGCGCGGCTGATGCCGCATGTTCGCACGGTCTGGATAGCGGAGAAGGACTGGAAGCCAGGGCTGAAAGAGCGGGCGCGCCTGGCGCGAAAACTGCGCGAAGAGGATTATCAGGCAGCCTATATGCTCACCAGCAGCACCAAGACTTCGCTGGTGCCGTGGCTTGCCGGAATACCGGAGCGCGTCGGCTATCCGCGCGAGTTCCAGTTCGGCATCGTCAACCGCCTGCCCGCCGGCTGGCTGAAAGCGATGGTGGCCTTCGGTCCGCGCAAGACGCGGCTGGCGGAACAGGTCTGCGCAATCGCACGTCTCGGCAAAACGCCGGCCGAAGACGGGCCGTTGCCGGCTCCGCAATTGGTTGTTTCCTTCGAAGAGCTTTCCGGTTGGCGTCGGCGCAACGGCGTCGACCCGGATAGGCCGGCGCTCGCGCTCTACACTTCGGATTTTGCCAACAAGCGCTCATGGCCGATCGAACGCTTCGTCTCGATCGCGCGCGACCATGCTGCCCGCGGTTGGTCGGTTTGGCTGATCGGCGGGCCGCGCGAGCGGCAGGCCGCGGCGGAAATAAAGGCGCGACTGCCTGAGGCGATCGATTTCACCTCCACACCCGATATTGCGGAAGCGATGTGCCAGATCGCGGCCTCGACCGTCTTTCTCGGCGTCGACGGCGGCATTTCCCATGCCGCCGGCGCGCTGGGCGGTCCGTGCGTGCTCATCTACGGTTCGAACCGAGCCTATGTGCACGGTCCGGTCAACGAGCAGGTGATTTTCCTCGAGCCGCCGATTTCGACACCGGGTTGGGTGGAGAACACGCACGCAGTGACCGAAGACAGGGTTCGCGAGGCGCTCGCGGCGGCGGTCCGAAAAAACGCGCCGCAATTCGCCTGACCTATTCCTCGGCCGCCGCGCCGAAACCCGCGCCCAGGCTCGCGCGAGCCGTGGTCGTCCAAGGCGTGGCGTGGTTGTCGATGCGCATCTGGAAAATGAAATAGGTCGGCGAGCAGAAACCTATGCCTTTGACCTTGGCGGCGCCTGGCGTGTCCGCCGGCAGCGACTGGCACATATAGTCCTCGCGGCAGAAATGATCGGCCGAGCAAGCTGGGCGGTTGCCGCGGTTGACGGCGCCGCCAAGACATTGGTCGAAATTGTTGGTGGCCACGCAGATGTCGAACTTCTTGCCGCCGACCAGTCCGCAGATCTCGCTGGGCATCGGCTTGCCGGGTTTGAAGGCGGCGAAGGCGCGATCCTTGTCATCGCAGGCGCGATAGGCGAAGCCGCCTGGAACGCCGATCTTCGGCGGCCGGCAGGTATAGGCGGTGCGCGAGATCGCCGGCGCGAAGGCGGCGAACTGGCCGGTGATCTTGTATCGGTCGTTGAAAGGCTGTGCGCTGTTGCTGGCGATAGTTCCGGCCAGGCATGGGTGGCCGGAAAATATTTTGTCGCTCTCACTGGGCAGCAGGCATTGCGCCAATTTGGTTCTGACGCCCGAAGCGGTGGCGATCGGCATACAAACCGTGCCGGCGCCGCATTGCCAGGTGCCGCCGAAGCGACTTGCGTCTTCCGGCATCAGGCATGGCATCGCCGTTTCGGCCGGCGTGTAATCGACCTCTCCTGCATCTTTCCAGGCGGCTGGCGGGGCGAAGGAGAGCGGGCGGAAGCGGTTGGGCTCCTTGCCCTCGGCGGTCGCCTTGAGCCACGCCTCGCGGCGCGGGATCTCGGCATGCAGATGCGGCGAGATGCCGACCTCGAGGCGGTTCAACGGTGAGGTCGTGGCGTCGTCCAGACCGATGAAATGGAAGCCGGCGGTCGAGCCCGCCTGATGGCAGCCCTGACAGGCGCCGTTGTCGAGTCGCTCGACCAGAGCTTCCGGCGTGCGTACCAGTTTCAGATTGGAATAGTCGAGCCCGGCAAAGTCCTTCGGGTAGAACAACGGCGTGAACGGATGATTGGCTTGCCTGGCGCTGCCGAAGGTCGACCAGGAGATGACTTTCCGGGCGAGAAATTCATCCGGGATTTCGTAGACGCCGAGATCGACGGCCGCGGCACTGGCGCGAACATAGTCGGCAAGCCGTGCCTTGAGGCCGGCATCCTCGGCAAGCCGGGCCATATCCGGCGTATTTTCCAGCGGCTTCTCGCCGACCGTCGAACCGTCGATGCTGAAGATGCGCATCAGGTAAGCGGCCTGCCCGCCGAACTCGGTTTCCTGACCGGAAGGAAAGCGCGCAACCTGCGCGTTGAGCTCGAGCTGCTTGAAGGATAGCGAGACCTTCTCGAGCGGCCCGCCGGTCAGCCAGCCGGCATCGACCGTTTCGTCGAGCTGCGGCGTCCAGCGGCCGGCAGCGCCCACGCAGCCGCCATCGGCGTCTTGAGCGACGCGGTATATCGCGCTGAAGTTGAACGGCAGGCGCGAGGCCAGTTGCCCGCCGTTCTTCTTGAAGCTGTAGGCCAGGCGATAGATGAACCGCACCTCGCCGCAGCTCGTCTCGTTGCCAAGTGCTGCGAAATCGCGCCGGTCGAGCCGGTTGACGACGCCGACAAGGCGAAAGCGCGCGGCGTTCGTCTTCAGCCAGCGCATGTCGATGATGCGGCCGACATTGCCGTCGGTCACTTCATAGAGAGTGCGGCCGCCAGCCTTCATGTCGCCGCGCAACGCGGCGACGTCGCCGGCCACCGTGTCGACGATGGCGTGGTAGGCGGGCGCCTCGTCGTAGAGGGATTTCAGGTCGTCGCTGCCGTCGACGCCGAACAGGCCGGCGAAACCGTATCCCTTGGCGTCGAGCGTGGCGAGGATGCGCGGGTCGTCGACGATGGTGATCGGGCGGTCGGCGGCGCGCGCCGACTGCGTCGCGAATAGAGCCAGGAGAAGGACTACGATAGCGAGCACCAGCCGTTTCATCGGACAGCGCTCTCCGCCAGTTCGCGAAGAACCGGCACCATGGCCAGAGGCAGGTCCTCGGCTATCAAACCCGGCCCAAAACGGCTGCCGGCCTCGGCGTGGATCCAGACCCCGGCGCAAGCCGCTTCGAAGGCCGGCATGCCTTGCGCGAGAAGCCCGGCAATGATGCCCGCCAGCACGTCGCCCGAGCCGGCGGTGGCGAGCCAGGGCGCGCCATTGCTGTTGATCGCGGCGCGGCCATCCGGCGAGGCGATCACGCTGTCGGCGCCCTTGTAGACGATCACTGCGTTGGCGCGTCGCGCAGCTTCGCGCGCCTTGGCCAGCTTAGACAGAGCCTTGTCACCCGCAATGTCGGCAAACAGCCTGCCGAACTCGCCCTCATGCGGCGTCATGATCAACGCCGGTGCGTCCGGTCTGCCGGCTGCCTCGAACAGCGTCGCGGCCGCGTTGCGAAAAGACGTGATGCCGTCGGCGTCGAGCACGAGGCCCTCGACGCCGCCGTCCTGGCGTTTCCTGGCGAGCACGGCAAGGGTGAAATCGCGCGCCTTGTCGCCGATGCCGAAGCCGGGGCCGAGGACGAAGGCGGATGGTCTGCGATCGCCGATAAGGTCATGCACATCTTCGATCGCATCGACCTTGCGCAGCATGATCGAGGTCAGATGCGCCGCGTTGATCTGCATGGCGTTCGCCGGCGAGAGCACGGTGACAGCCCCTGCCCCGCTTCGGGCTGCCGCAAGCGCCGAAAGGCGCGCCGCGCCGGTCGCGGATGGTCCGCCTGAAAAGACGCTTGCATGGCCGCGCTTGTACTTATGCGAGTCGACGGCGGGAGCGGGAAAGTTCGCGAGCCAGAGTCCTGGCCGATTCTCGAAGGTGCGCGGCGCGACCTCGTCGATGATCTCGTCACGGATGCCAATGTCGGCCAACACGATCTCGCCGCATCGCTCGCGGCCAGGCAGAAGCAGGTGCCCGGGCTTCTTTCGTGCGAAGGTCACCGTGAGAGCCGCGCGAAATGCCGAGCCGAGGACTTCGCCGCTTTCGCCGGAAACGCCCGAAGGCAGGTCGATCGCGACAACCGGCAGGTTCATCCCGGTCACGATGTCGATCGCGCCTTTGGCGTCGCCGGACACCGTCTTCGACAAGCCTGCGCCATAGATCGCATCGACAACCAGCGAGCCAGTCTCTGCGGAGAAGGCCGAAAGCAGGTGCCGTTCCAGAGTGCAGTCAGCCGCCGCAAGCGCGGCATCGCCGCCTGCCCTCGGTTCGCCGGATGTCCACAGGGCTACATCCACGCCCGCCTCGGCCAGCAGCCGCGCCACGACATAGCCGTCGCCGCCATTGTTGCCGGGGCCGCACAATACATGCACCCTCGTTGCGGCCGGATAACGCGCCAGCGCGACGGCAGCGACCGCCTCGCCGGCACGTTGCATCAAGCGATAGCCGTCGAGCGGACCGGCCGCGATTGCCAGTCTGTCGGCTTCGGCCATTTCGGCCGGCGATAGAAGTTCATTGTACATGGGATTGCCGATCTCCATGCGATCAAGCATTGTCCAGTTTTCGGTTCGAAGCAAACCAGCGCGACCGCGCATCTGTTGCGCATCCGGTCGCATCCGGGAGGGGTTCCTGCCTGCAAATTGCGCTGGCTGCCTGTTTTTTGTGCGGACGTGAGGAGGGGTGATGTATAGGGTTTGGGCGTCCATGATGCATCCGATGCAGCGGATGACGCGAATGTGCATCCGGACGCGGCATGGGCTCGAAAACACCCCTCGCCGCCTGCGCTCCTCAGGATTGGCACGGTTCGTGCTTGATGGAGGCGCAAGCGGGGCACACAACCCGTCTTCTTGGCAGTGGAGGCCACTTTTTACATGAAAAAGATCGAAGCGATCATCAAGCCATTCAAGCTGGACGAAGTGAAGGAAGCGCTTCAGGAGGCCGGATTGCAAGGCATCACCGTCACCGAAGCCAAGGGCTTCGGCCGCCAGAAGGGTCACACCGAGCTTTATCGCGGCGCCGAATATGTCGTCGACTTCCTGCCCAAGGTGAAGAT
>NZ_VFTK01000041.1:0-57976 GCF_006439495.1 Mesorhizobium sp. B3-1-8 | reverse complement strand
GAGCTTCTCCGCCTTCGTCCATCTCGCCGCCGCCATCATAAGCTCCAGATGAATATCAACAGGCCTTAGAGCATGATCCCGAAAAGTGGGAACCGGTTTTCGGAGAAAGATCATGCTCCAGCAAAGAGTTAGATCGTGATGGCGATTCAACGAAACGCCATCACGATCTAGCCCAGGAAATCGGCTCGGCAGGGCGCGAAGCTGTCGACCAGCCGCCCGGCCTCCAGCGCCTTGACGCCATGCACGAGATTGGACGGCACGATGAAGCTGCCTCCTGTTTCGAGGATCTCCGATCGGCCGTCGATGGTGACCTCGAAGCGGCCCTCGGCGACATAGCTTGCCTGGACGTGCGGATGCGAATGCAGCGCGCCGATGCCGCCCTTGTCGAAGGCGAACTCGACCATCATCAACTCATCGGTGTGCACCAGCACGCGTCGCCTGTTGCCGTCCGCCGTCGGCTCCCAGGCTTTTTCGCCCGCGTGGGAAAAGATATCGGTCATCACTCAACGTCCGTTCGAAATGGGCGGGAAACTGTCATCGCGCCAGCCAGCCGCCATCGACAGGCATGACCGTGCCATGCACGTAGTCCGACGCCGGCGCGAGCAGGAACACCGCCACGTCACCGATATCCGCGGGCTGGCCCCAGCGTCCGGCCGGGATGCGCCCGAGGATCGCGGCGCTGCGGTCGGGATCGGCGCGCAAGGCTTCGGTGTTGTTGGTCTCGATATAGCCCGGCGCGATGCCGTTGACGTTGATGCCTTTCGCCGCCCATTCGCAGGCGAGCAGCCTTGTGAGGCCGAGCACGCCGTGCTTCGAGGCCGTGTAGGAGGCAACGCGGATGCCGCCCTGGAAGCTCAGCACCGAGCCTATGTTGACGATCTTGCCGCGCCGTCCCGGATCCGCAAGCACGCGCCTCGCGAAACCCTGGCAGAGGCGAAAGACCGTCTTCAAATTGACGTCCATCACCTCGTCCCAGTCGGCTTCGCTGAGGTCGACCGCGTCGGCGCGCCGGATGATGCCAGCATTGTTGACGAGGCCGTCCAGCGGGCCACTCTCGCCCCAGACCCGGTCGAGCATCGCGGCTGCCTCGGCTGGATCGCCGAGGTCGACTTTCACCGCTTCGAAGCTGCCCCCCGCCGCCGCGACCTTCCCGGCCGTCTCGTCCATCGCCGAGCGGCCTGCGCCGACGACCATGCCGCCGGCGCGCGCGACCGACACGGCGATGCCTTGCCCGATGCCGGTGTTGGCGCCAGTGACCAGGATGCGCTTGCCCGTGAGGCTGAAGGCGGAAATATCGCTCACCGCAATTGATCCATCGCCACCTGGTCGACGTCGGTATAGTCTACATTGTCGCCGGCCATCGCCCAGATGAAGGCGTAGTTGGATGTGCCGGCGCCCGAATGGATCGACCAGCCCGGCGACAGCACCGCCTCCTCGCTGCGCATGACGATGTGGCGCGTCTCGTCCGGTTCGCCCATGAAGTGGAAGACGCGCTGCCCTTCCGGCAGATCGAAATAGAGATAGGCTTCCATGCGCCGGTCATGCACATGGCAGGGCATGGTGTTCCACACCGATCCAGGCGCCAGTTGCGTCATGCCGACGACGAGCTGGCAGGTCTTGACGCCATCGGCGTGGATGAACTGGAAGATCGAGCGTTCGTTGCTGGTCGCCTGGCTGCCGAGGTCGAGCCGCCTGGCGTCGCCGATGCGGATCAACCGGCTGGGATAGGTCCGATGCGCCGGCGCGCTCAGCAGGTAGAATTTTGCCGGCTTGTCGGGCTCCGCCGAGGCGAACGACACCTGCTCGGTGCCCATGCCGAGATAGACCATGTCGCGCGCCGCCAATTCGTAAGGCAGGCCGTCGGCCATGACGGTCCCGGCGCCGCCGATGTTGACGGCGATCAGTTCGCGGCGGTCGAGGAAAGCCTTGGTTCCGGTCGGCTTGATCGCCTCGAGCGGCAGGATTTTGTCGACCGGCATGGCGCCGCCGACGATCATGCGGTCGTAATGCGTGTAAGTCAGGCTGACAAGGCCCGGCTGGAAAAGCCCCTCGACGTGGAAATGGTGGCGCAGCTCGTCGGTCCCCATGGCCGCGGCGGCGATAGGATCGATGGCGAAGCGCGAGGAAAATTCGGTGTGTGTCTGGTCCATTTCTAGGCTCTGGTCCATTTCTAGGCCTTGTCTGACGGTCACTCGGTCGATGCCGCTTTCAGCGAATTGGCATAATAGGCCTGTCTGGCCTGCAGCCGCTCGCGGTAGCGCTGCTGGCTGCGGGTCAGATGCGTGCGCATCGCCTCGCGCGCGGCCTCGGCATCGCCCGCCGAGATCGCATTGAGGATGACGAGGTGCTCGCGCTGCAGGCCGCGCTGGTACTCGTCCGACTGGACGATCTCTGTCGACCAGGGCGAGGTCACGTCGCAGGGAATGGCGCGGCGTCCCAGCACATCGAGCATCTCGACATAGAACGGGTTGTTGGTGGCGCTGGCGATCGTGCGGTGGAAGGCGAGGTCGGCCGGGCCGGTCGGCTGACTGGCGAGCAGCAGCCGCTCGAACTCGAAGAAGGCCTCCTGGATCGCGGCCTCCTGGGCGGCGTTGCGTCGGATTGCGGCTAGGCCCGCCGATTCGATCTCGATCGCGAGGCGGACCTCGAGCACGTTGAGCGCGACCGAATCCTTGGCTCCCATGTCGGCGGCCAAAACGCCGAAGGTCGTCGAGATGTGCTCGCTGACGAAGACGCCGGCGCCTTGCCGCGCTTCGACCAGGCCATCGGCGGCAAGCTTGGCCAGCGCCTCGCGGATGACCGTGCGGCTGACGCCGAAAGTCTCCGTCAGCTGGCCTTCGGTTGGCAGCTTCTGTCCGGGCGGAACCTCGCCTGCCAAGAGCTGCTTGCGGATCGCCGCGACCACTGTCTCCGACAGTTTCGGCTTGCGTTCGACCCTGAGGTCGGCAACTGTTTGGGACACGTGGTGCCCTCCTAATGGAACAGGCTCGGCAGCCACAATGAGATTTCCGGTATGTAGGTGACAAGCATCAGCACCGCGAAGGCCGCGCCATAGAACGGCCAGATCGAGCGCATTGCCGTCCAGATGGGAATGCGACCGATGGCGCAACTGACGAACAGCACCGCGCCGACCGGCGGCGTGCAAAGGCCGATGCCGAGATTGAGGATCAGGATGACGCCGAAATGCACGGGATCGACGCCGTAGGCCATGACCACCGGCAGGAAGATGGGCGTGGTGATAATGATGAGCGGCGACATATCCATGAATGTGCCGAGGATGAGCAGGACGACATTGATCAGAAGCAGTATGACCAGCTTGTTGTCGGACACGGACTGCAAAAACGCGACAAGCGCTGCCGGAACCCGGAGATAGGCCAGCAGCCAGCCGAAGGCCGCGGCGCAGCCGATAATCATCAGCACCATCGCTGTCGTGCGCACCGCCGCGGTGGTCGCGGTGACGAAATCGTTCCAGCTCATCGACCGGTAGATGATCAATGTCACCAGGAAAGCATAGACGATGGCGATGCACGAGCTTTCGGTGGCGGTGAAGATACCGGATCGGACGCCGCCAAAGATGATGCCGATCAGGATCAGCCCGGGGATGGCGGCGACAAGCAACTGCAAGGCCCGGCCGAAACCGGCAAACGGTTCCGTCGGATAGCCGCGCCGGCTTGCCACCAGATAGGCGGTGACCATCAGTGACAAGGCCAGCAACAGCCCCGGCAGAACGCCAGCGGTGAACAGATCCGCGATCGAGATGCGGCCGCCGGCCGAGATCGAATAGATGATCATGTTGTGCGACGGCGGGATCAGCAGCGCAATGATGGCGCCGACGGAGGTGATGTTGACTGCATAGTCGACGCCGTAGCCGCGCGCCTTCATCTGCGGGATCATCAGCCCGCCGACGGCTGAGGCATCGGCCACCGCCGAACCGGAAATACCGCCGAACATGGTCGACGCGGCAATGTTGACTTGGCCCAGACCGCCGCGCAGGTGGCCGACCAGGGACCCGGCCAATGCCACCAGGCGGGCGGCGATGCCGCCGCGAACCATAAGGTCGCCGGCGAAGATGAAGAACGGGATGGCCATCAGCGAAAAGACGCTGACGCCGGAATTGAGCCGCTGGAACACCACGACGGGTGGCAGGCCGATCGTGAGGATCGTCGCGAAGCTGGCGACGCCGAGGCAGAACGCGATCGGCGTGCCGATAACCAGCAGGAAGACGAAAGTGCCGAAAAGCACGATCAGCGCCATGGTTCAAAGCTCCTCGCCGGCTGCGTAGATGTCGGCATCGACCGGCAGCCCGGCAAAGCGCCCCGCCAGCCGCTCGAGTGAAAACAGGCAGACGAGCCCGCCACCCAGGATGACCGGCAGGAAGCTGACGCCGCCAGGCAAGGCGAGCGATGGCATCACCGTGTTCCAGGTCAGCCTGGCCAGCTGCACGCCATAGACGATCATGCCGGCGCCGAAGGCCAGCACGACGAGATCGGAAATGCTGCGCAGCACCGCCTTGGCCGAGGCAGGCAAGACATAGAGCAGCACGTCGAAGCCGAGATGCGTGCGCTCGCGCACGCCGACGGCGGCGCCGAGAAAGATGAACCAGCCCATGAGCAGCACGGATGAGGATTCGGTCCAGCTCGGCGAGCGGTTCAGCACGTAGCGCGAGAAAACCTGCCAGAAGATGATGACAGTCATCAGCGTCAGCCCGGTGCCGCTTACCCATAACGCCAACCGCGCAAGCCCGGAAAGGGTCCGTTCCACCCGCAACCAGAACCCTTTCGGACCCGACCGGCCGGATGGCAGCGCGGAAACCTCCGTGCCACCGGGCCCGTTGCCCATCCCGGTCATTTCGTCGCCTGGATACGGGCGGCGAGGTCCTTGAGCTCGGGAGTCGACAGATATTTGTCGTAGACCGGCTTCATCGCGTCGATCAGCGGCTGCTTGTCGATCTCGCTGACCTTGACGCCGGCCTTCTCGACGATGTCGCGTGACTTCTTTTCCTGCGCGTCCCACAGCTCGCGCATCTTGACGACGCTGTCCTTGGCCGCCTGGCGCACGATCGCCTGGTCTTCCGGCGCGAGCTTGTCCCAGCTTGCCTTCGACATCACCAGCACCTCCGGCACGATCTGGTGCTGATCCAGCGTGTAGTGCTTGGCGACCTCGTAGTGCTTGGCGGATTCGAAGCTCGGCCAGTTGTTCTCGGCGCCGTCGATGACGCCGGTCTGCAGCGCCGAATAGACCTCGCCATAGGCCATCGGCGTGGCGTTGGCGCCAAGCGCGTTCACCATGTCGACAAAGACGTCCGACTGGATGACGCGGAATTTCATGCCCTTCATGTCGGCCATCGAGGCGATGTCCTTCTTGGTGTTGTAGAAGGAGCGCGCGCCGGAATCGTAGAAGGCGAGTCCGACAAGGTCATGCGCTTCGAAGGCCTTCAGGATCTCGTCGCCGATCGGCCCGTCCATGACATGGCGCATATGCTCAACCGAGCGGAAGATGTAGGGCAACGACGGCACGGCGGTTTCCGGCACGATGCCGTTGAACGGCCCCATGGAGACGCGATCGAGGTCGATGACGCCGGCTTGGGTCTGCTCGATCGTGTCCTTTTCCTCGCCGAGTTGCGCCGAATGATAGACCTCGATCGAATAGCGCCCGTTGGTGCGCTGCTTGATCAGCTCGCCCATATATTTGACCGCCTCGACTGTCGGATAGCCGTCCGGATGCGTGTCCGAAGAGCGCAGGACGGTTTCGGCCCGCGCGGTGCCGATCATCAAGGACCCGATGGCGAATGTCGCCGCCAGCAATCTCGAAATACGCAACATGTTCTTTCCTCCCTTCAAAAATCACGGATGCCCTGGCTCAGAGCCGGTACGCCTTCTTGGCAAGCGAGTAGGCAAGCTCCCGCGCCAGCTCATGCGCCTCCTCCTCCCGGAGGCGATGCTCTGCGACCAGCCGCGCCAGAAAGGCGCAGTCGACACGCCGCGCGACGTCGTGGCGCGCCGGGATCGACGGAAAGGCGCGCGTGTCGTCGTTGAAGCCGACGGTGTTGTAGAAGCCGGCCGTCTCGGTGGTCATCTCGCGGAAGCGGCGCATGCCTTCCGGGCTGTCGTGGAACCACCAGGCCGGCCCGAGCTTGAGCGCCGGATAGACGCCGGCGAGCGGCGCAAGCTCGCGCGCATAGCTCGTCTCGTCGAGCGTGAACAGGATGATTGTGAGGTCGCGCTCCAGCCCGACGCAGTCGAGCAGCGGCTTCAGCGCCGTCACATAATCGGTCCGGGTCGGGATATCGAAGCCCTTGTCGCGGCCGAATCTCTGGAAAACAGAAGGCGAATGATTGCGCCATGATCCAGGATGGATCTGCATCACCAGGGCGTCGTCGCGGCTCATCTTGGCCATCTCGGTCAGCATCTGGGCTCGGAACAGTTTTCGCTCGCGCTCATCCTCGGAGCCGCTCCGGATGCGGTTGAACAGATCTTCGGCCGCCGCGTCGGAAAGATTGGCGGTCTCGGCCGTCGGATGGCCGTGATCGGACGAGGTCGCGCCGAATTCCTTGAAATAGGCGCGGCGCTTTCGATGCGCATCGAGATAGCCGGACCACCTTCCGGTGTTGCATCCGGTGATCTCGCCGAGGCGATCGAGATTGGAAGCAAACCCTTCGAAATCGGGATCGACCACGGCGTCCGGCCGGTAGGCGGTGACGACACGGCCGTTCCAGCCGCTGTCGCGGATCGTCCGGTGCCATTTGAGATCGTCGAGCGCGCCTTCGGTCGTCGCAATCACCTCGATGTTGAAGCGTTCGAACAGCGCGCGCGGCCGATAGTCGTCGCGCTGCAGCAGCGTGGCTATCGTATCGTAGATGCGGTCGGCGCTGGTCGCGGTGAGCGGCTCCTCGATGCCGAACAGATGTTCGAACACATGGTCGAGCCAGAGTCGTGTCGGCGTGCCGCGGAAGAGATAATAATGTTCGGCGAAGCGCCGCCAGATCGCCCGGCCGTCGGTCTCGACCGGCGAACCGTCGAGCGTCGGCACGCCGAGTTCCTCCAGCCGCACGCCTTGGCTGAACAGCATGCGGAAAATGTAATGGTCCGGCATGATCAAGAGCTGCGCCGGATCGGGAAACGGTTCGTTGAGCGCGTACCAGCGCGGGTCGGTGTGGCCGTGCGGACTGACGATCGGCAGGTCCTTCACATCCGCGTAAAGGTCGCGCGCCAATGATCGCGTTTCCGGCGCGAACAGCAGGTCCGGATCGGTCAATGCGGCCACGCGGCTCCTCCCAGGCTTCGCTATTGGTAGATCGGTCAGAGATAATGTCAACATACAAATATTATGCAGTTGTATGATGACTTTCCAAAGGAACGCGGCCATTGTGTATGGTGACAGCGGGTGTTACGTCGCTGCCGTCGTTTTCCGATCGGAGACTGGCTTCCATGAGCGGCCGCCTGTCAAACGCTACCTTTGCGGAGCTGCCGGCCGAAGTTCTGGTGCCTCGCTACGACCGCAAGTCCGTCGCGACCGGCATCGTCCATCTTGGCGTCGGCGCTTTTCATCGTGCCCACCAGGCCGCCTATGTCGATGCCTGCCTGGCGGATGGCGAGAGCGATTGGGGCATCGTCGGGGTTTCGCTGCGCAGTCCCGACACGCGCGATGCGCTCAAGCCGCAGGACGGGCTCTACACGCTGGCAATCAGGGACAGCGCCGGCGAACGGCTGCAGGTCGTCGGCTCGATCCAGTCCTTGCTCGTCGCCCCGGAAGACCCAGGCGCGGTGCTCGACGCGCTGACCGATCCGCGCACCCGCATCGTCACGCTCACCATCACCGAAAAGGCCTATCTCAGGGCGGCCGACGGCACGCTCGACAGCGCGCATCCCGATATTGTCCACGACCTCGCCAACCCCGGATCGCCGAAGACCGCGCATGGCTTTCTCGCCGAGGCCTTGGCGCGCCGTCGCGCGGCCGGCGCACAACCTTTCACCGTGCTCTGCTGCGACAACCTGCCGGCCAACGGCGCCACGCTGCACCGGCTGTTGATCGAATATGCGAAGCTCCGGGATCTACGGCTCGCCCGCCAGGGCGATGCCGGGGCCGCCCGTCAGGGCGATGCCGACCTCACGCGCCATGTCGCCGACGACGTGGCCTTCCCGTCAAGCATGGTCGACCGCATCGTGCCGGCGACGACGGACGCCGACCGGGCGCGTGTTGCGCAACAACTTGGCATCGATGACGCGTGGCCGGTGATGACCGAGCCGTTCCGCCAATGGGTGATCGAGGACCGCTTTCCCGCCGGGCGGCCGGCCTGGGAGAAATTCGGCGTCGCCATGGTCGAGGATGTCGGCCCGTTCGAGGACATGAAGCTGCGGCTGCTCAACGGCGCGCATTCGGGCATCGCCTATCTCGGCCTGCTCAGCGGCCACGCCACCGTCGATCGCGCCTTTGCCGATCCGTCGATCCGGCAGTTCGTCGACTGGCTGTGGGCCGAGGCCATTCCAACGCTGCCGCAGGATGCCGGGCTCGACCCGATCCCCTACACGGCCGAGCTCGCCACGCGCTTTTCCAACACCGCGCTTGCTCACCGCACCGCGCAGATCGCCAATGACGGCAGCCAGAAGCTGCCGCAGCGCATCATCGCCTCCGCCCTAGCCCGGCTGGAAGCGGGTCTGCTGCCGGAACATTTGTCGCTGGTTGTCGCCGCCTGGATCGCCGCCTGCGCCGCGCGCGGCAAGACATTGCCGGAAAGCCATTTCACCGATCCGCTCGATGCCGCCCTCAGCGACCTGTTCGGCCGCAATCTGCCGACGGCGGAGATGACGGCGGCGGTGTTCGATCTCGCCGGCTTTGCCAAGGGTCACCCGGAGCGGCGGAAATTGATCGAATTTGTCGCCACGCATCTCGTCCATTTCAAGCAGGGCGGCCCGAAGCTGGCTCTCGCCGCGCTCGGCATTAATGGCAAGAGCGGAACGGCCGGATAGCGTTTGTGCCTGGCATTGGCTCGGCGGTGAGCTGGGCGGCTTCACACTTGTTCGCCGGCCGACCCGTTCACCACCCGCAGTGCGGGCGTAGTCGAGCCCATTCGCATTCGGGACTGTTTCGCAAACGAAAAAACGGGCAAACAAAAAAGGCGGGGCAGGCCCCGCTTTCTCGATCGCTTGTCGGCAGCCGAAATCAGGCCGGCAGCAGAGCGCCTTCCAGCGTGGTGAGCTGGCTGAGGAACTGCTCGGCCTTGCTGCGGCTCTCGTCGTCCTTGGCGTCGGCGGCGTCTTCCTTGGCTTCCTGAATGCGGCGAGCCAGATCGGCGCGATCGATGTCGTTCACATGCGTCGCCGATTCGGCAAGAAGCGTGCAGCCGGAAGGCAGGATGTCGGCGAAACCGCCGAACACGACGAAGCGCTCTTCCTTGCCGCCCGCGGTCTTTATCGTGACGACGCCAGGCTTGATCGTGGTCATGACCGGCGCGTGCTGCGCCATCACGGTCATCTCGCCTTCGGCGCCCGGAATGACCACGGACTCCACCTGCTCGGAAACGAGCAGCCGCTCCGGCGAGACCAGTTCGAACTTGAAAGCTTCAGCCATGTAAAACTTAGCAGGTAGGGAATAGTGAGTAGTCAGTAGTGAAGGGACGCAACCGTCCGGATCACACCGCTATTCTCTACTCACTACTCACTACTCCCTATTCGCTTCATTATGCCGCTTCAGCCGCGAGGCGCTGCGCCTTCTCGACCGCCTCGTCGATGCCGCCGACCATGTAGAAGGCGGCTTCCGGCAGGTGATCGTAGTCGCCGGCGCAAAGGCCCTTGAAGCCCTTGATGGTGTCGGCGAGATCGACCAGCTTGCCCGGCGATCCGGTGAACACTTCGGCGACGAAGAAGGGCTGCGACAGGAAGCGCTCGATCTTGCGGGCGCGTGCAACCGTCTGCTTGTCCTCTTCCGAAAGCTCGTCCATGCCGAGGATCGCGATGATGTCCTGCAGCGACTTGTAGCGCTGCAGGATCGACTGCACCTGGCGGGCGACCTGGTAGTGCTCCTCGCCGACGACCATCGGGTCGAGCATGCGCGAGGTGGAATCCAGCGGATCGACGGCCGGGTAGATGCCCTTTTCCGAGATCGCGCGGTTCAGCACGGTCGTGGCGTCGAGGTGGGCGAACGATGTCGCCGGCGCCGGGTCGGTCAAGTCGTCGGCCGGCACGTAAATGGCCTGCACCGAGGTGATCGAACCCTTGGTCGTCGTCGTGATGCGTTCCTGCAGCGCGCCCATGTCGGTGGCCAGCGTCGGCTGGTAACCCACGGCGGAAGGAATACGGCCGAGCAGCGCCGACACTTCCGAGCCAGCCTGGGTGAAGCGGAAGATGTTGTCGACGAAGAACAGCACGTCCTGGCCCTGGTCGCGGAAATATTCGGCGACGGTGAGGCCGGTCAGGCCGACGCGGGCGCGCGCGCCCGGCGGCTCGTTCATCTGGCCGTAGACGAGTGCTGCCTTCGAACCCTGGCCGCCGCCCTTCTTGTTGACGCCCGATTCGATGAACTCGTGATAGAGGTCGTTGCCTTCGCGGGTGCGCTCTCCGACGCCGGCGAACACCGAGAAGCCGCCATGCGCCTTGGCGACGTTGTTGATCAGCTCCTGGATGAGCACGGTCTTGCCGACGCCGGCGCCGCCGAACAGGCCGATCTTGCCGCCGCGGGCGTAAGGCGCCAAGAGGTCGAGAACCTTGATGCCGGTGACCAGGATCTGCGCTTCCGTCGACTGGTCGACATAGGCCGGAGCCGGCTGATGGATGGAGCGCAGTTCGACGCCGTCGACTGGGCCTTCCTCGTCGACCGGCTCGCCGATGACGTTGATGATGCGGCCGAGCATGCCCGGGCCGACCGGGACCGAGATCGGCGCGCCGGTGTCGAAGACGTCCTGGCCGCGGACCAGGCCTTCGGTCGAGTCCATGGCGATGCAGCGCACGGTGTTCTCGCCGAGATGCTGGGCAACCTCGAGCACCAGGCGATTGCCGACATTGTCGGTTTCCAGCGCGTTCAGAATGGCCGGCAGGTGATCTTCGAACTGCACGTCGACGACGGCGCCGATGACCTGGCGGACCTTGCCGGCGGCGCCGACGCGCTTGGCCGCAAAGGCCGGCGCGTTGGCGGTCGCTGCCGCCTTGGCGGGGGCTGCTGCCTTGGCCGGAGCGGCCGCCTTCTTGGCCGGAGCGGCCTTCGTCGCCGCTTTGGGGGCCTCTGCCGCCTTGGCGGCGGTCTTCGGGGTAGCTGCTTTCGCCATCGTCTTTGCCCTTTTCGTCTATCCGTTGTTCACGCCGTCCGCCGGGTGTCCCGCGCGGCGCGTGATTAGAGCGCCTCGGCGCCCGAAATGATCTCGATCAGTTCCTTGGTGATCTGCGCCTGCCGCTGGCGGTTGTAGGTGATCGACAGTCTGTTGATCATGTCGCCGGCGTTGCGCGTCGCATTGTCCATCGCGCTCATCTTGGCGCCCATCTCGCCGGCCGCGTTTTCCAAAAGCGCGCGGAAGATCTGCACGGCGATGTTGCGCGGGATGAGGTCGGAGAGGATCTCGCCCGGCTCCGGCTCGTATTCGTAGACAGCGGTGGCGCCGTTGCCCGTCTCGACGACGGCCGAAGCCTGTGCCGCCGGGATGATCTGCTGCGCCGTCGGGATCTGGCTGATCACCGATTTGAACTGCGAATAGAACAGCGTGCAGATGTCGAAGCCGCCCTCGTTGAAGAGATGGATGACCTTGCGCGCGATCGCATCGGCATTGACGAAGCCGAGAGTCTTGACCTCGCGCAGGTCGACACGCTCGAGGATCATCGAAGCGTAGTCGCGGCGCAGGATGTCATAGCCCTTTTTGCCGACGCAGATGATCTTCACCTGCTTGCCGTCGGCCAGCAGCCTGCGGATGTGATCGCGGGCAAGGCGCGCGATCTGCGAGTTGAAGCCGCCGCACAGGCCGCGCTCGGCCGTGCAGACGATGAGCAGATGCACATCGTCCCTGCCGGTGCCCGTCATCAGCGCCGGGGCATCGCCGCCGCCGCCGATCGCCTGGGTGATGTTGGCCAGAACCGCGCCCATGCGCTCGGAATAGGGACGCGCCGCTTCCGCCGCTTCCTGCGCACGACGCAGCTTCGCCGCGGCGACCATCTGCATCGCCTTGGTGATCTTCTGCGTCGCCTTGACCGAGGCGATACGGTTACGAAGGTCTTTTAATGAAGGCATGCTTCAAACCTGATCCCGTGCGTCCGGCTTGTTGTTAGGCGAAGGTCTTGGCGAAGGCGTCGATCTCGGCCTTGAGCTTGGCGCGCAAATCGTCCGACAGCGCCTTCTCCTTGCGGATAGCGTCGAGCACGTCCTTGCCGGCCGAGCGCATGTGGCTGAGCAGGCCATGCTCGAACTTGCCGACCTGGTTCAGCGGCAGCTTGTCGAGATAGCCGTTGACGCCGGCGAAGATCACCGCGACCTGTTCCTCGACCTTCAGCGGCGAGAACTGCGGCTGCTTGAGCAACTCGGTCAGGCGCGAACCGCGATTGAGCAGACGCTGCGTCGCCGCGTCGAGGTCGGAGCCGAACTGCGCGAAGGCAGCCATTTCGCGATACTGCGCGAGCTCGCCCTTGATGGAGCCGGCGACCTGCTTCATCGCCTTGATCTGCGCCGAGGAGCCGACGCGCGACACCGACAGGCCGACGTTCACCGCCGGGCGGATGCCCTGGAAGAACAGGTTGGTTTCGAGGAAGATCTGGCCGTCGGTGATCGAGATCACGTTGGTCGGGATGTAGGCCGACACGTCGTTGGCCTGCGTCTCGATGATCGGCAGCGCGGTCAGCGAACCGTTGCCGTTGTCGTCATTGAGCTTGGCGGCGCGCTCGAGCAGGCGCGAATGCAGGTAGAAGACGTCGCCCGGATAGGCTTCGCGGCCCGGCGGGCGGCGCAGCAGGAGTGACATCTGGCGGTAGGCGACGGCCTGCTTCGACAGATCGTCGTAGCTGATCAGCGCATGCATGCCGTTGTCGCGGAAATATTCGCCCATGGTGCAGGCGGTGAACGGTGCCAGGAACTGCATCGGCGCCGGATCGGACGCGGTGGCGGCGACGATGATCGAATATTCGAGCGCGCCGCGCTCTTCCAGCACCTTGACGAACTGCGCGACGGTCGAGCGCTTCTGGCCGACGGCGACGTAGACGCAGTAGAGCTTTTCCTTTTCGGGACCGTTGTCGTGCACCGACTTCTGGTTCAGCATCGTGTCGAGGATGATGGCGGTCTTGCCGGTCTGGCGGTCGCCGATGACCAGCTCGCGCTGGCCGCGGCCGACAGGGATCAGCGCGTCGATGGCCTTGAGGCCGGTCGACATCGGCTCATGCACCGACTTGCGCGGGATGATGCCGGGCGCCTTGACGTCGACACGCTTGCGTTCGGTTGCCTTGATCGGGCCCTTGCCGTCGATCGGATTGCCAAGCGCGTCGACGACGCGGCCGAGCAGGCCCATGCCGACAGGCGCGTCGACGATGGCGCCGGTGCGTTTGACGGTGTCGCCTTCCTTGATGTCGCGGTCGGCACCGAAGATGACGACGCCGACATTGTCGGCTTCGAGGTTCAGCGCCATGCCGCGGATGCCGCCCGGGAACTCGACCATCTCGCCGGCCTGGACGTTGTCGAGGCCGTAGACGCGGGCGATGCCGTCACCGACGGACAGAACCTGACCGACTTCGGAGACCTCGGCCTCCTTGCCGAAATTCTTGATCTGGTCTTTCAGAATTGCGGAAATTTCCGCGGCGCGGATGTCCATCAGCCGACCTCTTTCAGTGCAAGCTTGAGCGAATTGAGTTTGGTTTTGAGCGACGTATCGATCTGGCGCGAGCCCATCTTGACGATCAGCCCGCCGAGCAGCGACGGATCGACGGTCATGGCGATGGCCACGTCCTTGCCGGCGATGCCCTTCAGCGTCGCCTTGAGTTCATCCTGCTGCGCGGTCGTCAGCGCATGCGCCGAGGTGACCTCGGCGGACGCCTCGCCGCGATGGTCGGCCGCGATCTGGCGGAACGCCTTGATCATGCCGGGCACCGCGAACAGGCGGCGGTTCTTGGCCACGACGCGCAGGAAATTGCCGACCAGGCCGGTGATCTTGGCCTTGTCGGCGATGGCGGCGATGGCCTTTGCCTGGTCCTCGCTGGAAAACACCGGGCTGTTGATCAGCCGCGAGAGATCGTCGCTGTCATTGAGCATTGCCTCGAAGCCGCCGAGGTCGGCCTCGACCTTGGCGACGGAATTGTCCTGCAGCGCGAGCTCGAACAGCGAGCCTGCATAGCGTTCGGCGACAGCTGAGATTGGCGATGACGATTGGGCCACGGACCGTCTTTTCTCTTGTCTGACAGGCCGCAGATTGTTGGCGCGAGCGAAAACTCTGGCTAAATCTTTGACCTTACTGCATTTTTCCAAGCACGGAGGCGCGGCTTCCGCTATCCCCGGTCGAAAGTCGATTGCCGTCTAGCACAGGCTTTTTAAGACCGCAATGCATCGTCCGGCATGGTTTTCAGGCACTTTTGTCGCATCAGGCGGCGAAGGCCAAGCTCAAGCGTCGAATTCACGGAACGAAGCCGAAGGCAAAGGCCAGCGGCAGCGCCGCCAATGCCAATTCAACCACGATCGAAACCCAGTTGAAAGGGGTGTTGGCGCCGTCCGACATCATCGACAGAAGCCGGCCGAAGGCGGTGAACAGCCAGGAGAAGCCCAGCGCCATGTAAAGCAGCGGCTGCGCCAGGAGGATGCAGCACAGGCTGACGCCGAGATAGAAGCCCGACATGCGGCCGCGTCCTTCGGCGATCGCCGCCGCTTTCTCCGGCCTTGGCTGCAGGCGCAGCGCGCGAAAGGCAAGCCCCGGCGCCAGGAACAGGAACAGGCCGAGGGCCAGGGTCACGACGGCGCTCGACCAGGCCAGCCATTCACCCTGGCTCGCGGGCCACGGAAACGCGAAGTCCATAAATCCCCCTCGTATTTCTTGTTCTGAAACACAGGCATTCTAGCGAGGGAATGAAACCGCGCCAGAGGATGGCGGGCACATTAGGTACAGCGCATCAAGCGAGCGCGAAATCGACTGCGGCCTCGGCATGGATCCGCGTCGTATCGAACACCGGAACGTCGAAATCGCCCTGGCCGATCAACATGGTGATCTCGGTGCAGCCCATGATGACGCCGTCCACGTCGTCGGCGTGCCGCATCCGGCCGACTTCGTCGAGATAGGCGGATTTCGATTCGCCTTTGACGACGCCCTGGCAAAGCTCGTCATAGATCACCTGGTGAACCATGTCGCGGCCGGCCTGGTCCGGCACCACCGGCTGGAGGCCGTATTTGTCGGCAAGCCGACCCTTGTAGAAATCCTGCTCCATGGTGAAGCGCGTCGCGAGCAGCGCCGGCCGTTTGACGCCCGCGGCGACAACGGCGCGCCCAGTTGCGTCGGCGATGTGGATGAGCGGGATCGATATGGCAGTCTGCACATCGTCGGCCAGCTTGTGCATGGTGTTGGTGCAGACCACCAGGCCCTCGGCGCCACCCCCTCCAACTTGCGCGCGGCTTCCACCAGAAGAGCGCCAGCGCCTTCCCAATCGCCCGCATGCTGCCGTTCGGCGATCTCGGCGAAATCGAACGACCATAGGAGCAGCCTCGCCGAGTGCAGGCCGCCGAGCCGTTCACGCACGATCTCGTTGAGCAGGCGGTAATAGATCGCGGTCGATTCCCAGCTCATGCCACCGATGAGGCCGAGGGTTTTCATGATCGCGCTGTCCTTCCTCAGCAATTCCTATATTATGACTACATGAGACCACAAGGAGGTTGCTGTGAAAACAATGCAAGTTCGGGAAGCCAAGGCAGGGTTCTCGGCGCTCGTCGAGGCCGCGGAGGGCGGCGAGCCCACCATCATCACAAAGCATGGTAAGCCAGCAGCCGCCATCGTTTCGGTCGAAGACTTGCAAAAGCTTTATCCGGTCGAGCGTCGAAATTTCGGGGAATTCCTTCTGACCTATCCGGGAGGAATCGAGTTTGAAAGGAATGAGTCGCCGTCGCGGGATATCGACCTTTGAGCGGCTATCTTGTGGATACTTCCATCTTATCGGCATTCGCGCCTGGAAGGCCGCCGCTTGCAAAAGACGTCGCCACCTGGATCGTGACCCAAGGTGCAAAGCAGGCACTCTTCATACCGGTTATAGCGATCACTGAAATCGAGAAAGGCATATGCAAGCTGGCCCGCGCCGGGGCCACAAAACGCGCCGAGGGTCTCACTGCCTGGCTCAATGAAACCATTGAAGACTTCGCTGATCAGATTCTAGAGGTCAATGCCGATATAGCGCGAAGGGCGGGTCAAATGGAGGAGGCAGCCTCTGCACAAGGGAAGAATCCCGGTCTAGCAGACATATTGGTCGCGGCCACGGCGGCAACCAACGAGCTCACCGTGATAACTGCAAACATCAGGCATTTTGAGGCGCTTGGTGTTTGGTGTTGGAATATACTGCAAGACCCGCCGAGCGACGGTTAGTCACCCCATTCTTACAAAAAGCTCTGCGGGTCGATGTCGACCTGCACCCTGACCGAGCCGCGCGGCTTCGGCCCGTCGGCCAGCATGGCGCGGATGAAGCCTTGCATGTCGGCGCGCCGCTCGCCCTGAATCAGCAGGCGGAAACGGTGACGCCCGCCGATCAGCGACAACGGCGCTTCGGCCGGCCCGAGCACGAAGAGGTCGGAAGCCTGCGGCGCCGCGCGCCTTAACCCCCGCGCATGGCTCTCCGCCTCGCCCCGTGTCGCGGCGCTGACGATGATGCCGGCGAGCCGTCCGAAGGGCGGCAGCGCCGCCCGTTCGCGCTCGGCGATCTCGCGCTCGTAAAACGCTTCCGAATCGCCCGAGACGATCGCCCGCATCACCGGATGATCCGGCTGGTAGGTTTGCAAGAGGCCGAGGCTCTTCTTGCCGGTGCGGCCGGCGCGCCCCGTCACCTGGCTGAGCAGCTGGAAAGTGCGCTCGGCGGCGCGCGGATCGCCATTGGCGAGCCCGAGATCGGCGTCGACCACGCCGACCAGCGTCATGCCGGGAAAGTTGTGACCCTTGGCGACGAGTTGCGTGCCGATGACGATGTCGGCCTCGCCATTGGCGACGGCCTCGAGTTCGAGCCGCAGACGGCGTACGCCGCCCAGAAGGTCGGACGAAAGCACGATGGTGCGGGCCTCGGGGAAATGCGCCACCACCTCCTCGGCGATGCGCTCGACGCCGGGGCCGCAGGCCACCAGATGGTCGAGCGTGCCGCATTCCGGGCAGGCCTCCGGCCGCCGCTCATTATGGCCGCAATGATGGCAGACGAGTTGGCCGCGAAACCGGTGCTCGACGAGCCAGGCCGAGCAGACCGGGCAGCCGAAGCGATGGCCGCAGACCCGGCAGAGCGTCAGCGGCGCATAGCCGCGCCGGTTGAGGAAGAGCAGCGACTGCTCCTTCCTCTCCAGCGTGCGCTGCATCTGCTCCAGCAAGACCGGCGACAGGAAACCGCCGCGCGCCGGCGGCGAGCGCCGCATGTCGATCGACTTCAGGTCTGGGAGCGCCGCCTCGGCGAAGCGCGACGACAGCACCGCCCGGCCGTAGCGGCCCTGGCCGGCGTTGACCCGGCTTTCCACCGACGGCGTCGCCGAGGCGAGCACGACCGGGAAAGCACCGATATGGCCGCGCACCACCGCCATGTCGCGCGCATTGTAGAAGACGCGGTCCTCCTGCTTGTAGGCGGGATCGTGCTCCTCGTCGACGACGATCAGGCCGAGTTCCTTGAACGGCAGGAACAGCGCCGAGCGCGCCCCGGCGACGACGCGCACGCCGCCCTCCGCAACCTGCCGCCAGACGCGTTCGCGCATCCGGGGCGGCAGGTCGGAGTGCCACTCGGCCGGCTTGGCGCCGAAGCGATCCTGGAAGCGTTCCAGGAAGGCGTGGGTAAGCGCGATTTCCGGCAAAAGGATCAGCACCTGCCTGCCCTTGTCGAGCGCAGCCGCCACCGCCTCGAAATAGACTTCCGTCTTGCCCGACCCGGTGACGCCGTCGAGAAGGGTGACATTGAAAGTATCGGCCGCGATTGCCGCGCGCAGCTTCTCCGCCGCGACATTCTGGTCCGGCATCAGCTCCGGCACGGCATGGCTGGTATCAGGCGCCGCCACCACCGGACGCGGCGGGATCATCACCGTCTCGAACACGCCTTGTGCCCGCAATCCGTCGATGACGGTCGAGGACACGCCCGCGGCATGCGCCAGCCCGGAGCGCGTCCAGGCAAGTCCGCCTTCGGCCGTCTCCAGCACGCGCCTCCGCGCATCCGTCAACCGGTCCGGTTCGGCCAGCGTGCGCTGCAGCCCTTCGATCCACGGCTCCGGGTCGAAAGCCTCGGGGGCCCTGAGCAGCATGCGCGCCACCATGCCGGGAGCCGACAGCGTGTATTGCGCGATCCAGTCGACGAAGCGGCGCATCGCTCTATCGATCGGCGGGCAGTCGAACACCTCCTCGATCGGCCGCAGTTTCTTCGCATCGACGGTTTCGACGGCGCCGTCCCAGACGATGCCCGCGACCTGGCGCGGCCCGAGCGGCACGCGCACGATCGAGCCCGGCACCACGCGCATGCCCGGCGGCACGGCATAGGTGTAGGGCCGTTCGGCCGGCATCGGCACCAGCACGGGCGCGGCTGCGACAAAGGGCGAATCTTCCATCATCAGGCGTGACCTTGCCCTGACTTTGGTCTAGATCAAAGGGGACCCTCGCATCTGCCTGGCTGGCGCCCGGCAATCCCCAAGGAGACCGCCATGAAATTTTTTGTCGACACCGCTGACATCAAGGAAATCGAGGAGCTCAACGATCTTGGGCTGCTCGACGGCGTCACCACCAACCCGTCGCTGATCCTGAAATCGGGTGGCAAGATCATCGACGTCACCAAGCAGATCTGCGACATCGTCGAGGGTCCGGTTTCGGCCGAGGTCGTGGCGACCGAGTACGAGGACATGATGGCGGAAGCCAAGGTGCTGGCCAAGATCGCGCCGAATATCGCCATCAAGGTACCGCTGACGCTCGACGGCCTGAAGGCCTGCAAGACCATCCGCACCGAGATGAACCGCATGGTCAACGTGACGCTCTGCTTCTCGGCCAACCAGGCTTTGCTGGCCGCCAAGGCCGGCGCCTCCTTCATCTCGCCCTTCGTCGGCCGCATCGACGACACCGGCTCGGACGGCATGGAGCTGATCTCGGAAATCCGCACCATCTACGACAATTACGATTTCAAGACCGAGATCCTGACCGCCTCGGTGCGCACGGTGAACCACGTCAAGCAGGCCGCCCTGATCGGCGCCGATATCGTCACCGCGCCGCCGGCGACGCTGAAGGCGTTGGTCAATCACCCGCTGACCGACAAGGGCCTCGCCGCCTTCCTCGCCGATTGGGCCAAGACCGGCCAGAAGATCGGCTGAGGCCGGAACAGTTCCAGGAAAAGTATGTAACGATTTTCCGTCTGGGAATTGCGCAAGGCAAAAAGTAGCGAAGAAGGCCGGGCAACCGGCCTTTTTCGTGGCAAAGTGTCTATGCCTTGGCAAGTCACATGCCTTGGCGATTGGCCGGGACGCCTATCGCGATCGTCATCCATGGGCGGAGCAAGGAGCGAAGCGACGCGCGCAGACCCGAGGATCCATTCCGTGACATACTAGCGTCGCAACGGTGCAGAAATTCTGCTCCGCTGCACCTTCGGGCCGAGGTAACGGAATGGATCCTAGGGTCTACGCGACGCCGCTTCGCGGCTGCTCCGCCCTAGGATGACGAAGTTCGGAAGGCTTCAGCCAATCCCCGGCGAGGAACTAGGCCCTTTTGCCGTGCTTGGCCAGGTCCTGCGCGATCGACAGCCGCAGAAGGTCGGCCAATTCGCGTGCGGCGCGGTTCTCCGCGTCGATCTGCGCGCGGTAGGCTGCGAATTCCTGGCGCGGCCGGTCGAAGGACGACGGGATGGAGCGCTTGCCGACGGCAATCACCGTGTTGGTCGCGGTGTCCCGCAGCACGTAATTGGCGGTCAGCGTGACCGTGCCCGCCGTCGGCTCGTCTTCCTGGGTCTGCACCTGCACGATGGCCGCCGATTCGACGAGCTCGGTGACGCCGAGATCGAGCGTGTAGGCCGGCGAGGCCGGCTCGCCCGAGCCTTGCCCGAAGGCGAAGATCAGATTGTTGCGCACCTGCTGCGCGTAGCGGGTATTGACCGGCTTGATCGAGATCGAGCCGAGCTCGGCGGACGCGCTGAGCCGCGATCCGGGCGACAGCGGCTGGTTGGAATAGAGCGGCCGCACGGTGCAGGCCGAGACCAGCGCGAGCGCGGCGACCATGCCGCAGACCGCCAAGCGGCCGCGCAGGCGGGCCGCTTCTGACTTCACCGGATCAGGCAACGACATTGACGATTCTCTGCGGCACGATGATCACCTTGCGCGGGGCCTTACCTTCCAGTGCTTTTTGCACGAAGTCGAGGGCCAGCACCGCTTTTTCGACGGCACCTTGATCCGCGTCGCGCGCAATTGTCAAATCCCCCCGCTTCTTGCCGTTGACCTGTACCGGCAGCACGATCTCGTTGTCGACGACCAGAGCAGGATCGTAGACCGGCCAGGGCCGTTCGGCGACCATCTCGGCGCCGCCGAGCTCCTGCCAGCACTCTTCCGCCAGATGCGGCATGACGGGCGCGATGATGTGCACCAGGATCTCCACCGCCTCGCGGCAGGCGCCTTTCAGCGCGGCATCGGCCTTGCCCTCGGCAACGTCGGCGAGCGGCGTCGCCAGCGCGTTGGCCAGCTCGTAGATACGCGCGATCGCCCGGTTGAAGCCGAGCTTCTCGATATCCTCGCCGACCGCCTTCAGGATCTTGTGCGCGGCCTTGGACACGGCGCCCGCCTCGCCATCCGTCGCCGCCGCCGGTTTCACACCGGCAAGCTGCTCGGCTGCGATCTGCACCAGGCGCCAGACGCGCTGCACGAAGCGGTGCGCGCCGGCCGCACCGTCGTCGGTCCATTCGACGTCGCGCTCCGGCGGCGAGTCCGACAACATGAACCAGCGCGCGGTGTCGGCGCCGTAGCCGTCGGTGATCTCTTCCGGGCTCACCGTGTTCTTCTTCGACTTCGACATCTTCTCAAGCGCGCCGACCGTCGCCTCCTCGCCGGTGGCGATCTCGACGGCGCGGCGCTTGCCACCCACGTCATCGAGCCTGACCTCGCTTGGCGACAGCCAGCGTCCGTTGTTGGACGGGCCGCCGACGCGGTAGGTCTCGTGCACGACCATGCCTTGCGTGAACAGGCCCTTGAATGGCTCGGCCAGATCGAGGTGACCGGTCTCGCGCATGGCGCGGGTGAAGAAGCGCGAATAGAGCAGATGCAGGATCGCGTGCTCGATGCCGCCGATATATTGGTCGACCGCCAGCCATTCGTCGGCCGCTTTCGGCTCGGTCGGCTCGTTCGCCCAGGGCGCGGTGAAGCGCGCGAAATACCAGGACGAATCGACGAAGGTGTCCATCGTGTCGGTCTCGCGCCGCGCACCGCGACCGCATTGCGGACATTTCACATGCCGCCAGGTCGGGTGCCGGTCGAGCGGATTGCCCGGACGGTCGAACTCGATGTCGTCGGGCAGCTTCACCGGCAGGTCGGCCTTCGGCACCGGCACGACGCCGCAATGCTCGCAATGGATCATCGGGATCGGACAGCCCCAGTAGCGCTGGCGCGAGATGCCCCAGTCGCGCAGGCGGAAATTCACCTTGCGTTCCGCCATCGGCCGGCCGCCGATCGTCTTTTCTTCCAACAGCTTCGCGACTTCGTTGAAAGCCCTCTGCGGCTTCATGCCGTCGAGGAAGCGCGAATTGATCATCACGCCGTCGTCGACATAGGCCTCCTCGATGATCTGGAAGGTCTTTGCGTCGGCGTCTTCCGGCATCACCACCGGGATCACCGGCAGGCCGTATTTGTTGGCGAAGTCGAGGTCGCGCTGGTCGCCCGACGGGCAGCCGAAAATGGCGCCGGTGCCGTATTCCATCAGCACGAAATTGGCGACATAGACCGGCAGCGTCCAGTTCTCGTCGAACGGATGGACGACGCGTATGCCGGTGTCGAAGCCCTTCTTCTCGGCCGTCTCCAGCGCTGCCACCGAGGTGCCCATGTGGCGGACCTCGTCGATGAACTTGGCCAGCTCGACATTGGTCTCGGCGGCTTTTCTCGCCAGCGGATGGTCGGCGGCGACCGCCATGAAGGAGGCGCCGAAGATGGTGTCGGGCCGGGTCGTGTATACTTCCAGTTCGTTCATGTCGCCGACCGGCGCCGCCAGCGGCCACCGGATCAGCAGCCCTTCCGAGCGGCCGATCCAGTTGTGCTGCATCAGCTTGACCTTTTCCGGCCACTCTTCGAGCCCGTTAAGCGAGTCCAGCAGGTCCTGCGCGAAGTCGGTGATCTTGAAGAACCACTGCGTCAGCTCGCGCTGCTCGACCAGCGCGCCCGAGCGCCAGCCGCGGCCGTCGATGACCTGCTCGTTGGCGAGCACCGTCATGTCCTCCGGATCCCAGTTGACCTTGGAGGATTTGCGCGTCACCAGCCCCTTCTCGACGAAGTCGAGGAACAGCATCTGCTGGCGATGGTAATAGCCGACGTCGCAGGTCGCGAACTCGCGTGCCCAGTCGAGCGACAGGCCCATCATCTTGAGCTGCTCGCGCATGACGGCGATGTTTTCATAGGTCCAGTCCTTGGGGTGGACCTTGTTCTGCATTGCGGCGTTTTCGGCCGGCATGCCGAACGCATCCCAGCCCATCGGGTGCAGCACGTTGAAACCCTTGGCGCGTTTGTAGCGCGCCACCACGTCGCCCATCGTGTAGTTGCGGGTGTGGCCGATATGGATCTTGCCCGACGGATAGGGGAACATCTCGAGCACGTAATATTTCGGCTTCGGGTCGTCGTTGCGGGCCTCGAACAGCTTCTTTTCGGCCCAGGCCTTCTGCCATTTGGGCTCTGAGGTGCGCGGATTGTATCGTTCGGTTGCCATCGGATGTTTTTCACTTAAAAGCAGGTGCGCGGTGCTGGATCAAGGCGTGTTGATATTCAGATCAGGCCGAGCCGAAAATGGCGGGTTCCGAGAACCGGAGCGGAGCGTACTTAAAGTACGTGAGCACCGGAAGCGCAGGAAACCGGCATTTGCAGGCCGGCATCACCTGAATATCGACACGCCTAGGCCGGCAGCCGAGACTATGTCGTCGCGGTGTTCACCATGGATTGCCGGACCCGTCAACTGCGGCGAGCCGGCGCGAGCTTTAAAACTATGGGCAGGATAGTGGCATGACGAGCGCCGTAGAGCAGCTTCACGCGGTCAAGGCGAGGATCGCGAGCGCCGAACGCGAGGCGAAGCGCCCGCCCAGCGCCGTCACGCTTGTGGCGGTGTCGAAGACCTTCGCGGCCGAGGACATCCGCCCCGTCATCGAGGCAGGCCAGCGGGTCTTCGGCGAGAACCGCGTGCAGGAAGCGCAGGGAAAATGGCCGGCGCTGAGAGAGGCATTTGCCGATCTGGAGCTGCATCTGATCGGCCCGCTGCAGTCCAACAAGGCCAAGGAAGCCGTCGCTCTCTTCGACGCCATCGAGACCGTCGATCGCGAGAAGATCGCCGCGGAGCTTGCCAAGGAGATCGCCAGGCAAGGCCGCGCGCCGAGGCTGTACGTCCAGGTCAATACCGGCTCCGAGCCACAAAAGGCCGGCATCGAGCCGCGCGACGCGGTCGCCTTCGTCAAGCGCTGCCGCGACGTGCACGGCCTCGCCATCGAAGGCCTGATGTGCATCCCACCCGCCGATGAGAATCCTGGCCCGCATTTCGCGCTGCTGGAGAAGCTCGCTCGCGAAGCGGGTGTCGCGAAGCTTTCGATGGGCATGTCCGGCGACTACGAAACAGCCGTCGCCTTCGGGGCGACCAGCGTCAGGGTCGGCTCGGCGATCTTCGGCAGCCGGTAGCAAGGAGCGCCTCGAGGAAGCGTAGGCCTTTCCTTGGGCCGGCCGCGTCACACCACCGCATTGTCGCCTAGAATCCTGGCGCTAGCTCCGTGCACAGGAAGCAAGTGGCTCCTTTCATAGCAAAGGAGGTCCCTATGACCGCCACACGCCACAGCCAGCACACCATGCAAAACCGGCAAGTCTCCCGCGGGCTGCACCGCTGGGTCTATTTCGCCATGGTGGGGCTCGCGGCCTGCTATGCGTTGTCGGCCTGGATCGGCTTCGCGGGCAGCGGCGCCGACGACTATTTGCTGTTCGTCGTAACTGGATTCATCGTCATGTCGGTCGTGCTGCCGGCCATCGCCGGCCGTGTCTGGCGTCATCACCGGATCAGCGCTGCCGGCAGACCCACGACGCTCGCCGACTGGATGGCAGGCGAGTTCGACACTGGCGATCATCCCGTGAAGGCCAGCACGGCGACGATCGAAATTCTGCTGCCCCTTGCCGCCGTCGCATTCGGCATGACTGCCTTCGCGATCCTCGCTTTGGTGGAAAGCTGAGCGCCCTGGCAATCGTCACGATCTCGTTACCGGCCCGCCAACCGGACGATATTCTTTGCGCCCGCGCTTGAAACGAAACGGTCCGTTCCTATTTCCCCGATGTCATTCAATCCTTTTCTCGGGGAAAGCTCACCATGCGCTATAACCAGCTTGGCAACACCGGCCTGTTCGTTTCCGAACTCTGCCTCGGCACCATGACCTTCGGCGCCGCCGGCCAGAATGCCCAATGGGGGCTGATCGCCAGCCTCGACCAGAAGGGCGTCAACGAAATCGTCGGCCGCTCGATCGCCGCCGGCGTCAATTTCTTCGACACGGCCGACGTCTATTCCTTCGGCCAGTCCGAGCAGCTGCTGGGACGGTCGCTCAAGGACCTCGGCGTCAAGCGTTCGGACGTCATCATCGCCACCAAGGTGCATGGCGCCATGGGCAACGGGCCCAACGAGCGCGGCTCCTCGCGCGGCCACATCATGGATTCGGTCGACCGCAGCCTGGAGCGGCTGCAGACCGATCATATCGACCTCTACCAGCTGCATGGCACCGACACCGTGACGCCGATCGACGAGACGCTGCGCGCGCTCGACGATCTCGTCGCCAGCGGCAAGGTCCGCTATGTCGGCGTCTCCAACTGGCAGGCCTGGCGCATCGCCAAGGCGCTGGGCATTGCCGAGCGCAAGGGCTTTGCCCGTTTCGAGACGATCCAATCCTATTACTCGATCGCCGGCCGCGATCTCGAACGCGAGATCGTGCCGCTCATCAACGAAGAGAAGCTCGGCCTGATGGTCTGGTCGCCGATGGCCGGCGGGCTGCTCTCCGGCAAATACGGTCCCGGCGCCCCCGGCAATGGCGAGGGCCGCCGCGCTTCCTTCAATTTCCCGCCGGTCAACGAGGACCGCGCCTGGGCGGCGGTCGCCGGCATGCGCGAGGTTGCCAAAAAACACGATGTTGGCGTCGCCACCGTGGCGCTTGGCTATGTGCTGGCCAAGCCTTTCGTGATGAGCGTCATCATCGGCGCCAGCCGCATGGACCAACTCGAGCAAAATCTTGCCGCGACAGGTCTGAAGCTCGACACCGACGACCTCGCCAGGCTCGATGAGGTGAGCGCCCTGCCTGCCGAATATCCCGGCTGGATGCTGGAGCGGCAAGGCGCCGGCCGGCGTCCGGCGCCGTTCGTGCCGAAGGCGTAATCCGTCTTCGCAAGCAAGCCGACGTCCTTCGGGAGCCGCGTGTCCTTGGACGCGCGGCTTTTCCGTTTCAGAGACGAACGGTCTCCGCGAGAAAGTCGAGGAAAGCCCGCACCCGCGCCGGCAGATGCTTGCCATGACCGACATAGACAGCATGTGTCGGCTCCTCGTCGCCAGGATTGAACTCCTCGAGCAACGGCACGAGCAGTCCGGCGGCAATGTCGGGCTCGACATGCCAGCGCGCCAGCCGCGCTATACCGGCTCCTGCCAGCGTCGTTCGCCGCATCGCTTCGCCGTCGGTGAGCGACATGTTTCCGACAATCGGCATGATGATCGATTTGCCTGTCGCATCGACAAAGGGCCAGCCCTCGATATGCCTGGCGAAGCCGAAGGCCAGCATGTTGTGGCGAGCGAGGTCGGACAATCCGCGTGGCGTACCGCGTGCTTCAAGATACGCAGGCGACGCGACCAGGACCATCCGGCTCTGGCCGAGCTTGCGCGCAACCAGGCGTGACTCGCGTAGCGGCCCGGCGCGGATAGCGACATCGGCGCGCTCTTCCAGAAGATCGATCACACTGTCGGTCAGCACGGCTTCGACGAAAATCTCGGGATAATTCTCCAGGAAGCGCGGCAACAACGGCATCAGCCGGTGCTGGCCGAACGGCACATAGGAATTGACCCTGAGCCGGCCTCGCGGCGCTGCACCCGCCGCCGCTTCGCGCTCGGCCGAGTCGAGATCGGCGAGGATGCGCAGGCCGCTATCATGGAAGGCAGCCCCTTCCGGCGTCAGCTGCAGCTTGCGTGTCGAGCGGCTGATGAGCCGTGCGCCAAGCCGCGCCTCAAGCCGCGCGATCAGCTTGCTCACCGCCGACGGCGTCATCCGCAGCGCCCGCGCCGCGGCCGAGAAGCTGCCCGCCTCGACGACGCGGACGAACACTTCGATCTCGCCGGAGCGGTTGATGTCGGGTCTCGCCATTCGTGAATCTATTTCACAGAAAATATGCCGGACGCAAGGCTGGTTCACAGCTTGGCGGATCACGATCTTCCGCCCGGGGCGCGGGACTTTGGGCGTCCCTTCCTGATCAACCGGACCGCAGCCATGCCTCTTGCTCTTTATGCCCTCACCGCCGGCGCCTTCGGCATCGGCGTCACCGAATTCGTCATCATGGGCCTGCTGCTCGATGTCAGCGCCGATCTCGGCGTCTCGATCTCGGCCGCGGGCCTGCTTATTTCCGGCTATGCGCTGGGCGTCGTCGTCGGCGCGCCGCTGCTTGGCGCCTTGACTGGACGCCTGCCGCGCAAGACCTTGCTGCTTGCCCTGATGGTTGTCTTCACCGTCGGTAACCTCGCCTGTGCGCTGGCGCCCGACTACTGGACGCTGATGGCGGCGCGTGTGCTTACCGCCTTCGCCCACGCTTCCTTCTTCGGCGTCGGCTCGGTCGTCGCGACCAGCCTCGTCGCGCCCAACAGGAAGGCTTCGGCCATTGCACTGATGTTCACCGGCCTCACCGTCGCCAACATCCTCGGCGTGCCGTTTGGCACCTGGCTCGGCCAGGCCTATGGCTGGCGCTCCACCTTCCTCGCCGTCACGCTGGTCGGCGTCGTCGCCTTCGCCGTGATCGCATTGCTGGTGCCGCGCGACGAGCCGGCCGCCGCGGACGAGGCGGAAAGCGCCGAAGGCACGCTCGCCGTACTCGGCCGCCGGCCGGTGCTGCTCGGCCTTTTGACCACGGTGCTGAGCTGGGTCGGCGTCTTTGCCGCCTTCACCTATCTGGCGCCGATCCTCACCCGCGTCAGCGGCTTTTCCGAAGCGTCCGTGTCGCCGATCCTGCTCGTCTTCGGCGGCGGATTGGTCGCCGGCAACCTGCTCGGTGGACGCCTCACCGACCGGCATCTGGTGCCGACGGTTATTGGCACGCTGGTCGCGCTGTCGGCGGTGCTGTTCGTCATGACGGCGGCGATCCATCAGCCGATCATGGCGATCGTCGCCGTCGGGCTGCTGGGCGCTGCCGCCTTCGCCACCGTCGCGCCGCTGCAGATGTGGGTGCTGGAGAAGGCCGAGGGCGCCGGCCAGGGCCTTGCGTCTTCCTTCAACATCGCCGCCTTCAATCTCGGCAACGCCATCGGCGCCTGGCTCGGCGGCTTCGTCATCGACCACGGCCCCGGCCTCGGCGCCGTCCCTCTCGTTGCCGGCCTGGTGCCGCTCGCCGCGCTCGGCGTGGTGCTCGTGGCGCTGCGCCTCGAACGCGGCCGCGCCATCGGCAAGCCGGTCACGGCGCAGTGCTGAGCGGCCGAATTCCGCCTTCGACATCCCAAGGAGAAAAATCATGGACTATCGACCTCTCGGCGCCTCCGGCCTGAAAGTGCCGGCGCTTTCCTTCGGCGCCGGTACCTTCGGCGGCTCCGGCCCGCTCTTCGGCCACTGGGGCAACAGCGACGCCAAGGAGGCGCGCCGGCTGGTCGACATCTGCCTGGAGGCGGGCGTCAATCTCTTCGACACGGCCGATGTCTATTCGAACGGCGCCTCGGAAGAGGTGCTTGGCGAGGCCATCAAGGGTCGCCGCGACGCGGTGCTGATCTCGACCAAGACGTCCCTGCCGATGGGCGACGGCCCGGCCGACTGGGGTTCGTCGCGCTCGCGCCTGATCCGCTCCGTCGACGCGGCGCTGAAGCGCCTCGGCACCGATTATATTGACCTGCTGCAGCTTCATGCCTTCGACGCCTCGACGCCGGTCGAGGAGGTGCTGTCGGCGCTGGACGACCTCGTACGCCAAGGTAAGCTGCGCTATGTCGGCGTCTCAAACTTCTCCGGCTGGCAGGTGATGAAATCGCTCGGCCTCGCGGAAAAGCACGGCTACCCGCGCTATGTCGCGCATCAGGTCTACTATTCGCTGGTCGGCCGCGACTATGAGTGGGAACTGATGCCGCTCGGCCTCGACCAGGGCGTCGGTGCGCTGGTGTGGAGCCCGCTCGGCTGGGGCCGGCTCACCGGCAAGATCCGCCGCGGCCAGCCCTTGCCGGAAAAGAGCCGGCTGCACGACACCGCCAGCTTCGGTCCGCCGGTCGAGGACGAGCATCTTTTCAAGGTGGTCGATGCGCTTGAAGCGGTCGCCGCCGAGACCGGCAAGACCGTGCCGCAAGTCGCCATCAACTGGCTCTTGCTGCGGCCGACCGTGTCGTCGGTGATCATCGGCGCGCGCAACGAGGAGCAGTTGCGGCAGAACCTCGGCGCCGTCGGCTGGGCGCTGACGCCTGAGCAGATCAAGGCGCTCGATGAAGCAAGCGCGGTGACCGCGCCCTATCCCTACTTCCCCTATCGGCGCCAGGAAGGCTTCGCCCGGCTGAACCCGCCGGCGGTTTGAGCCCACGTGTCGACCCGTCCCTATTAGGGCGGGCGTGAACGTTTGCGATTAGCTGCCGCCCTCCGAGCTTCGTCATCCACGGGCGAAGCAGCCGCGAAGCGGCGTCGCGAAGACCCGAGGATCCATGCCGTTACCTTGATCGCAGAGCGCGGCGGAGCAGAATTCTGGATCGCCGCAACGCTTCGAAGTCACGGAATGGATCCTCGGGTCTGCGCCGCGTCGCTTCGCTCCTTGCTTCGCCCGTGGATGACGAAGCGACGGACATTTCCGCCAATCACTGACGATCGATAAAACCTGCACCTAATGTACCAGGAACTCCCCATCCACCTTCCGCCATTCATTCGGCGCGATCAGCCTTTGATGCGTGTAGGTGACCGAGTGCAGCGGTCCGTCGAGCTTGGTCTTCCAGAATTCGATGAAGCGGATCAGCACCGGGAATTTCGGAGCTATGTCGTAGTCCTGCCAGACAAAGCTTTGCAGCAGGTGCGGGTGGTCCGGGTAGTGGTAAAGGATCTTGGCCGTGGTCAGCCCATACCCCTTGAGCATCAGGTCCATTTCGGAATTGTCGCGCATTGCGTTTCCTTGGTTGATTCTCCTTCCTCCCAACGCTGAATTGTGCGCACGGTTGCTTAACTGTCTATGGATTTTTTCGAGCTTTTTCAAAATTTTTTCCATTAAAACAGGCGGTTAGCAGCCGTAAAGCGAGAGTGCTGATAGCGCTTTGCGCTTGACCCTGCGTCATCCCGCCGCGCGAATCCAACGTCTAATATTGCCGTCACGGCGGAACTGTTAATAATGCCCGCGAATTCGCGGCCGCTTCGCCGCGATGCCGCCGGCGGCCCAAGCCGGTGGAATGGTTCGGGAGGAAAGCTGAAAATGTCCGATGTGCATGTCCACCGCGTCCAGCCGGCGTGGAAGAAGAACGCGTTGATCGACAACGATACCTATCTCAAATG
Source organism: Mesorhizobium sp. B3-1-8 (assembly GCF_006439495.1). NCBI lineage: Bacteria > Pseudomonadati > Pseudomonadota > Alphaproteobacteria > Hyphomicrobiales > Phyllobacteriaceae > Mesorhizobium > Mesorhizobium sp. B3-1-8. The sequence goes on along the minus strand of NZ_VFTK01000041.1, from coordinate 27,956 downwards.
GTATGCCGACAGCGTGAAAAATCCGGACAAGTTCTGGGGCAAGCACGGCAAGCGCATCGACTGGTTCAAGCCTTTCACCAAGGTCAAGAACACCTCCTTCGACGGCAAGGTCTCGATCAAGTGGTTCGAGGACGGGCTGACCAACGTCTCCTACAATTGCATCGACCGGCACCTGAAGAAGCGCGGCGACCAGACCGCCATCATCTGGGAAGGCGACAACCCCTACGACGACAAGAAGATCACCTACAATGAGCTTCACGCGCATGTCTGCCGGCTCGCCAATGTGATGAAGAAGCACGGCGTCAAGAAGGGCGACCGCGTCACCATCTACATGCCGATGATCCCGGAAGCCGCCTATGCGATGCTTGCCTGCACGCGCATCGGCGCCATCCATTCGATTGTCTTCGGCGGCTTCTCGCCGGACGCGCTGGCCGGCCGCATCGTCGACTGCGAATCGACCTTCGTCATCACCGCCGACGAGGGCCTGCGCGGCGGCAAACCGATCCCGCTGAAAGAGAACACCGACAAGGCGATCGAAATCGCCGCCAAGCATTATGTGCGGGTGAAGAACGTGGTCGTCGTACGCCGCACCGGCGGCAAGGTCGGCTGGGCGCCCGGCCGCGACGTCTGGTACCACGACGAGATCGCCACGGTGAAGGCCGACTGCAAGCCGGAGAAAATGAAGGCGGAAGACCCGCTTTTCATCCTCTACACCTCCGGCTCGACCGGCAAGCCGAAGGGCGTGCTGCACACCACGGCCGGCTATCTCGTCTATGCCTCGATGACGCACCAATATGTCTTCGACTACCATGACGGCGACATCTACTGGTGCACGGCCGATGTCGGCTGGGTGACGGGCCACAGCTATATCGTCTACGGGCCCTTGGCCAACGGCGCCACGACGCTGATGTTCGAAGGCGTGCCGAACTATCCCTCGCAGTCGCGCTTCTGGGAAGTCATCGACAAGCACAAGGTCAACATCTTCTACACCGCGCCGACGGCGTTGCGCGCGCTGATGGGCGCCGGCGACAGCCATGTGAAGAAGACCTCGCGCAAATCGCTGCGCGTACTCGGCTCGGTCGGCGAGCCGATCAATCCGGAAGCCTGGGAGTGGTATTTCAATGTCGTCGGCAACGGCAAGGTGCCGATCGTCGACACATGGTGGCAGACCGAAACCGGCGGCATCCTGATCACGCCGCTGCCCGGCGCCACCGACCTCAAGGCAGGCTCGGCGACTCGGCCCTTCTTCGGCGTCAAGCCGGAACTGGTCGACGGTGAGGGCAAGGTGCTCGAAGGAGCCGCCGACGGCAATCTCTGCATCACCGATTCCTGGCCCGGTCAGATGCGCACCGTCTATGGTGACCACGACCGCTTCGTGCAGACCTATTTCTCGACCTACAAGGGCAAGTACTTCACCGGCGACGGCTGCCGCCGCGACGAGGACGGCTACTACTGGATCACCGGCCGCGTCGACGACGTCATCAACGTCTCCGGCCACCGCATGGGCACGGCGGAAGTCGAATCGGCGCTGGTGAGCCACGAGAAAGTGTCGGAAGCCGCCGTCGTCGGCTACCCGCACGACATCAAGGGCCAGGGCATCTACAGCTACGTCACCCTGATGAAGGGCATGGAGCCGAGCGAGGAACTGCGCAAGGAACTGATCGCGCATGTCCGCAAGGAGATCGGCGCCATTGCTTCGCCCGACAAGATCCAGTTCGCGCCCGGCCTGCCGAAAACCCGTTCCGGCAAGATCATGCGCCGCATTCTGCGCAAGATCGCCGAGGACGATTTCGGCGCGCTGGGCGACACTTCGACGCTGGCCGATCCGGCCGTGGTCGACGACCTCGTCGCCAACCGGCAGAACAAGAAGGGCTGATGACCGGCGATCTCGGCACCGTCAGCCAGCTCTGGCGCTACCCGGCGAGTTCGCTCGCCGGCGAGCGGCTCGATGCCATCTCCGTCGGGCTGAAAACCGTCGACGGCGACCGGCTGTTCGGACTGGTCGATGCATCCGACGGCGAGATCGCCAGGCCCGACCGCGAGGCCAGATGGCACAAGGTGCCGCTGATCCGCACCCGGTTGAGCGAGGCCCCGATGAGCAAGGAATGGCGGCTCGAAGTGGCCGTGCCCGGCGGCGGCTGGCTGCCGGCGCCAGACCCTCGAAGCGACCGCGCAGTATCCGCCTTCCTCGGCTTCGAGGCCGCGATCCGACCATTCGGCGCGCAGAACGCGGCGCCCTCCTATGCCGGTCCGCTGACCGAGGCCCGCTACGCCAAGGCGCCGATCCATCTGCTCACCACCGCCTCGCTGTCCCGGCTGAAGGCGCTGCATCCCGAGGGCACGCCGGATCCGCGCCGCTTCCGCCCCAACATCGTCGTCAATATGGACCCGGTCGAAGGCGCCTTTCCGGAGACGGAATGGATCGGCAGGAAACTCGCGGTCGGCGATCTCGAGCTCACCGTCTCCGAGCCCTGCCGCCGCTGCGGCTTCACCATCATCGCCCAGGACGGTTTCGACACCGATCCCGGCATCCTGCGCAATTTGGTACGCCACAATGCCCATAATCTCGGCGTCTACTGCACGGTCGACCGGCCGGCGCGGATCGAAGTCGGCGCGCCGATGCGCTTGATGGACTGAAGCGGGCCGGGTCTACCTGTACAAATCCGCCCGTGTCGGTGGCAGGCCGCTCGGGCCGCGGGCGCGCCTGGTGGCGACAGTCTGGAAAATCTGCGCCGAGGCGCGCTGGAAGGTGATCGAGCAACCCGTCAGGTAGAGCAGCCACAGCCGCGCCTTGGGCTCGCCGACCTCGGCGACCGCCTCGTCGAAGCGCGCATGCAGACGCTCCGCCCACAGGCGGCAGGTTTGCGCATAATGCTCGCGCAGGTTCTCCACGTCATAGACGAGGAAGCCGTGCGCCTCGAGATTGCCGAGCGTCATGCCGATCGTATCGAGCTCGCCGCCAGGAAAGATGTATTTGATCAGGGCCTTGTATTCCGGCCCCTTGCGCAGCGTCTTGCGGATGTCGCCCTTGCTGCGCCTGGTGATGGCGTGATGCAGATAGATCCCGCCGGGTTTCAGCAGGCGATGGACAGTCGAGAAGTAGGCGTCGTGATTGGCAAGCCCCAGATGCTCGAACATGCCGATCGACGATACCTTGTCGAACGTGCCTGAGAGTTCGGCATAGGATTTTATCTCGATGGTGATGCGATCCTCCAGCCCCTCAGCGCGAATGCGCTCGCGGGCAAGGTCGGTCTGGGCTTGCGACAGCGAGACGCCATGGCCGAAGACGCCGTAATTCTTCGCCGCATGGATAAGCATCGCGCCCCAGCCGCAGCCGATGTCGAGCAGCCTTTCGCCGGGCTCGAGCCTGAGCTTGCGGCAGATGTGGTCGAGCTTGTCGACTTGCGCCTGGTCGATGCCATTGGCGAAATCGTGGAAATAGCCGCAACTGTAGACCATGCGCTCGTCGAGGAAGAGTCGGTAGAAATCATTCGAAATGTCGTAATGGTGCTGGATCGCCTCCTTGTTCGATCCGCTGACGAAAGGCTTGCGGCTGGAAAGGTCGCTGCGCGCCGTCATCTGCTTGCGCGAAAACAGCACAGCCGGCAGGTCGCGCAGGATCGCCAGCTTGGGCAGGGATTTGAGCTTCGCCTTGAGCTTGCCTTGCGAAGGCAGCGCATAGAAATCGAACAGCGTGCCCTCTTCGATATCGACGGTCTTGGAAATCCACATCTCCACCAGCGTCGAGAAGGTCGGCCGGCGAACCAGCTGCCAGACGATGTCCTGATCGTTGATGGCAAGCACCGGACCGCTGGCGGGCCCGATCCGCTCGCCGGTCCACAGCCGGACCGCAAAACCCGGCTTCAGCGTTTCGACGACCTTGCGTACGATCCGCGCGGCTCTGTCGGCGGCGTCCATTCCCACCTCCCGCTATGTCGCCCCCAAGCCGCACTGTCGTCCACCGGCCTGTAGACCGCAATCCCGATCTGTTGCGCAAAAGCACCGCAAGAGCAGTTTCCCGGCTCGTGGCACGACCATTCCGTGGCGTCATCTTGTCTTTTGCCGCGGCGCACCCCATCATCTGAGCGTGTTCAACGAACTGAAAGGAGGTGATCCGATGTCGAGTGATTTCGTTTTCCATAACGTGAGCTCTGCGGATTGCACTTCCGGGAAGCAGTCTTCCCGTTAAGGCGCGAGACGCGCGGCGGGTAGCCCGATGGGGTTGCCGCCAGAAGCCGCGTCATGGACGGAAACACGGAAGGCCGCCGGCTTCGTCAAGAAGCGGCGGCCTTTTCCGTTTGGATCACTGCGTCAGCGCGACCTTTTCAGTGTTGCGGATGATTTCCTGAAAGGCGGCATCCAACTCCGCTCCGGTGGACGCTTCGAAATAATGCTTGTTGGCGGAGGAGGTATCCTTCGACGAACAATCCTTCAGCACCGCTTTCGCCTGGTCCCGCTCGGTTGCCGACATGTCCTTGTCGTTCAGATCGAAGCCGATGGTGAAAACCTCGATGCCATCGTCTTTCATGTTGCCGCACAAGGTTTGAGCATTGCGGCGCGCAAGGTTGCCTTGGCTGTTGTAGTTGGCTCCCGCGCCGGCGAAGGCGGTGTTGAACTGGCCATCGGTCATCAGGATCGCGACCTTGGCGATCTTTTTCGCATTGTTGTCCGAGGGGCCGCTGCCCAGGCCGGCATTCTTGATCACGGTGCGCCATTGCGGCGACAGCATGTAATAGGTCCACTGAACGGCGATCGCACCGGCCGTGTAGCCATCCGCCTGGAAGTCGTCGATCGAATCGAGCAATGCACCGGAATCGGCGGTCAGCGGGATCACCGCCGCGGTAGGGCATTTGTTCATTCCCGAGCCGCCCAGATGATCGTCCCGGTTGACCAGCGCAAAATATTTCTTGCCATTCTTGTCCGTGCGGACCGTGTCGGGGCCGTCAGCGCTGAAATCCGGATTGCCGCTTTTGTCCTTGCGCTCCGTGGCGCAATTGTCGGGGCGAGGCGTCGCCGCGCCGACGATGGAGACATAGTCGCCGAAAGCCGGCAGCAGTTTGCTGTTCGTCTTGGCGACCAGAAGTGTGCTGCCGGCAACGGGAGGCAGGTCCGAGCCTCCTTGGGCTTCGACATAGACATTTTCCGCCAGCTTGCCGGCGTTCACGGCAGATGCATAGGACACAAGCGCCACTCGGACGCGAGGGTTCTTCGGGTCCTGGTTCTGAAGCATCGTTTGGACGGCGTTTTTCGCCGCTGCTTTCAGATCGCCGATCTTGTCGACCTTGCCTTTCTTGGCCATCGACCCCGTTATGTCGAGCATCATCGCCACCTCGACCTGCTTGTCCGAATAAAGCGCCGTGGTCGAAGCATTCACCCGTCGCATATCGCCGGTGCTGAAGATCGGGAAAAACAGGCCGACATCGACATGCGCATCCGCCTGTACCGTATTGGCCGTCCTGTTGACCGTAAGCTTGTCGAGCACGACCCGATTGGCCTGCATGATGCCGGCCGCGCTGTTGGCGTCGAGGAATGCCTGCACCGTCTTGGTGGCGTCGGCATCTTTGATGACGCCGAGGGTGAGATCGCGGGCCGTCGAGGTCACAGCGGCGTCGACGACGCCCTGCAGGCTCGATCTCGCATTGTAGAGCTGCGAGATATTGACGGCGAATCCCACCCCCAGCGCGAGGACCGATGCGGCAGCTCCGAACAGAACCGCGAAATTGCCTTCGCGATTGCGGGCAAAGCCGTCCACCCCACGAACGACACCTCTGAACTGCCGCATCTCTTCCGCCTCCACTGTTTGCGGCACCGTGCCGCACGACAAAGGCGCTGCAGGATTTCGGCCAGATCCGGCCGTCGGCCGCCGAAAGACGCTTAACGGCAGGTTAATCCATTGTTTTTGCTGGCTTTCGGCAAATACTAGAGTGAACGGGAAGTAAACGAAAATACGCTGGCCAAGCGACCTTCATGAAGTGCTTACCATGATCTCGAAGGCTGTCGCGGTCGTTCTCTCTTCAGCACAATCGAACCGTGCCGAAGCGGGTCAGCGGCAGCCATGAAACGGGCGCAGCGCAGGGTCTGTTGAGATAGAGGTCAGGCCGGCATCACCTGAATATCAAAGGAGCATCTGTGCGCTAACCGTCCGATCGATGCCATGATGCGGAGGATTGAAGCGGTTGCCTTCCTGCTCGTAGGTCCAGACCTTGAACAGGCTGAGCTGGTGCGGACCGAAACTGTGCAGCAGCGGCACGTCGGTGGCATCGCGGCCGCGCGCAATGACGACGCGGCCGATGCGCGGACAGTTGTGGCGCGGATCGAACGTGTACCATTTGCCGTCGAGAAAAACTTCCATCCAGGCCGAGAAGTCCATCGGTGCCGGATCGGCCGGCACGCCGATATCGCCGAGATAGCCGTTCACATAGCGGGCCGGAATGTTGATGCATCGGCAAAGCGCGATCGCCAGATGCGCGAAGTCGCGGCACACGCCGACGCGCTCCTCATGCGCCTGGGCCGCCGTGCGCGTGGCGCGCGCATAGCCGTAGCCGAAGGAAAGCCTGCTGTTGACATAATCGACGATCGCCTGCACCCGCGCCCAGCCAGGCGGCAAATGGCCGAAAAGCTGCCAGGCGATGTCGCTGAGGTGATCGGTCTCGCAGTAGCGGCTGCCGAGCAGATAGACCAGCACGTCGTCAGGCAGTTCCGAGACCGGCGTTTCGCGCGCCAATGTATTGACTTCGTCGGTCTCGCCGCTGTCCTCGATCGCCGCATCGTAGAGGATGCGGAAGCTTCCGGCGGGCGCCGTGAAGCGACGGCAGATATTGCCGTGGCGGTCGCGATAGGTCCGGGTCGGCACCGAGGGCGAGGTCAGAACCCGCGTCTGCCGCTTGATGTCGGCATGCCGTTCGGCATGAATGTCGAGAAGCGAGATGATCGGCGTCACCGCCGCGCATTCGATGGCGATTTCATAGCCGAGCCGGATCAGCATCGCATGCCCCCCTTGGTGATTTTGGAAAGACTGCCTGTTCAACGCCGCGAGCCGGAGCTGGTTCCGGCGCAGAGTCGAAATGGCGGCGTCTGGAGCAATTCAGGAAAAGTGCGCAGCGGTTTGGCTCTGCGACTTCGCCGTAGCCTTCCGTCCGCAATTGCGTAAAAACAAGGAGTGGGAGCAGGTCAGCGTTCTATCAACGCTGACCTGCTCCCTTCTCAGGCGGTCCTGCCCGGTCTAAACTGCGCTTCGCGTTTCGCCCCTCCCCGAAAACGATTCTCCAGGACATCCGATGTTTGCAGGCTCAAAATTCGCCGCCTTCCTGTTCGACATGGACGGCACGGTGCTCAACTCGATCGCCGCGGCGGAACGGGTGTGGACGGCATGGGCAAACAGGCATGGCCTCGATGTGGCGGCTTTCCTGCCCACGATCCATGGCAGGCGCGCGCGCGAGACGATCGCCGCGCTGAGGCTTCCGGGTGTCGATCCGTTGGCGGAGGCGGATTTGCTGCTCAAGGCCGAGGCGGATGACCTCGAAGGCATCGTCCCGATCCCCGGCGCCGTTGCGTTTTTGCAATCGCTGCCGCCAGAGCGCTGGGCGATCGTCACCTCGGCGCCGCGCGAGCTGGCGCTGCTGCGCATCAAGGCGGCCGGCATCCCGGTTCCCGCCATGATGGTGACCGCCGAAGATGTGACCCATGGCAAGCCGGCGCCGGACTGTTTCCTTCTGGCGGCAAGGCGTCTCGGCGTCGAGGCGCGCGACTGCCTGGTCTTCGAGGATGCGCCAGCGGGCATAGCGGCGGGCGAGGCTTCCGGCGCCTCGGTGATGGTGATCAGCGCCACGCATGTTCACCCGCTCGTCACGTCGCACCTGACAATCCATTCCTACGATGAAATCGCCATTGCGACGGACGACAATGGCTGGATCGCCCTCGCGCCTGAGCGTGCCGTTGCTTAAAAGTCGCTGGTGAGACCCTTGACTTCCCAGTCGCCGTAGCGGCCAGGTTCCTTGCCGCCGCGGCCGCCGATTTCCTTCGGCAACTGCGCTTCCGCCGCTCGATACTTTTGACGACGCGCTTCAGCCTCTGCTAACGCCCGCTGTGCTTCGGGCGTCAGCGCTTTTCGCAGCTCTTCGGTCGTTGCAACTGCTTCGGTTTTGCTTGGCTCTTCGGTCATGCGATACTCCCGCCGATTGAAACGAAGACCGGCCTCTCCCATCATATAGCCATGATACCAGAAGGATCGACCCCTATTGGTGAGCATCGGAATACTCCGAAAACCGGATTCCACTTTTCGGTCCGATGCTCTGGCCCCCTCCGACACCACGTCAGACGGATGAAACGATGAACACGCTTCGCACCACCATGCTTCTTGCCGCGATGACGGCGCTGTTCATGGGCGTCGGCTATCTGATCGGCGGCTCGGGCGGCATGGTCATCGCGCTTCTGATCGCCGCCGGCACCAATCTGTTCAGCTATTGGAACGCCGACAAGATGGTGCTGTCGATGAACCGCGCTGTCGAGGTCGACGAGAAGAACGCGCCGGAATATTACGCGATCGTCCAGGCGCTGGCCAAGCAGGCCGGGCTGCCCATGCCGAAGACCTATCTGATCGACAACCCGCAGCCCAACGCCTTCGCCACCGGCCGCAACCCCGAGAATGCCGCGGTGGCGGCGTCCACGGGCCTGCTCGAGCGCCTCTCCCACGAAGAGGTCGCGGCGGTGATGGCGCACGAGCTTGCGCATGTGCAGCACCGCGACACGCTGACGATGACGATCGTGGCGACGCTTGCCGGCGCCATCTCGATGCTCGGCAATTTCGCCTTCTTTCTCGGCGGCAGCCGGGAGAACAACAATCCGTTCGGCTTCGTCGGCGTGCTTGTGGCGATGATCGTCGCGCCCTTCGCCGCGATGATCGTGCAGATGGCGGTGAGCCGCACGCGCGAATACGAAGCCGACCGGCGCGGCGCCGAGATCTGCGGTCACCCGCTATGGCTTGCTTCGGCGCTCAGCAAGATCGCGCGCGGTGCCGAACAGATCCCCGATCCGGACGCCGAGCGCAACCCGGCTATGGCGCATCTTTTCATCATCAACCCGCTTCACGGCGAGCGCATGGACAATCTGTTCTCGACCCATCCGAACACGGAGAACCGCATCGCTGCCCTGCAGGAGATGGCGCGCGCGATGGGTGGCGCCGCGCCGGCCAATCGGCGCAAGGCTTCCGCGCCACCCATGCAGCCCGAGGAGCCGTCGGCGGGGCCATGGGGCAAGCCGGCAGACGCGGCCCCAGAGGCTGAGCCGGCGCCGCCGAAGCCCAATCCCTGGGGCCGCAACCCGACCGGACCGCGCAATGCCCGGCCGAAGGGTCCCTGGTCGTGACGCCGCCGAGGCGCGGACAGCCAGGCAATCCGCAACACAAGAATGGCGACGAGAACGTCGCCGGCCTTGCCGCGCGCAAGGCGGCCGCGCGCCTGCTTGCCGCCGTCATCGACGCGCATACGCCGCTCGATGGCCTGACCGACAACGAGCACGGCCACCCGCAATACAGGGCGCTGGACGGCCGCGACCGGGCGCTGGTGCGCGCCATCCTGGTCACCGCGCTGCGCCATCGCATGACCATTGCCGGGCTGCTGGCCAGGCGGCTGGAAAAGCCGCTGCCGGCCAACGCCACCGCGCTCTCGCATATCCTCAACGTCGCCGCCGCGCAGATCCTGTTCCTCGATGTTCCCGACAGCGCCGCCGTCGACCTAGCCGTGACCCACGCCAAGTCCGATCCGCGAGCACTGCGCTTCTCCGGCCTCGTCAACGGGGTGCTGCGCTCGCTGGCGCGTGCCAAGGAGGCCGAGCTTGCCCCGGCGCTCGCTGCGACCAGCGAGGCGCCCCAATGGTTCTCCGAGCGGCTGACCGCTGCTTACGGAGCCGACAAGGCGCGAGCCATCCTTGCCGCCCATCGCCACGAGGCGCCTGTCGATTTCACCGTCAAGGCCGATCCGGTGATCTGGGCCGAGCGTCTCGGCGGCATCGTGCTGTCGACCGGCACCGTGCGCGTCGAGAAGCTTGCTGCCAATGTCATCGACCTCCCCGGTTTCGCCGACGGCGCCTGGTGGGTGCAGGATGCGGCGGCAAGCCTGCCGGCACGCCTGTTCGGCGACATCAGAGGCCAGCGCGTCGCCGACCTTTGCGCCGCGCCCGGCGGCAAGACGGCGCAGCTTATCCTGGCCGGCGCCGAGGTGACCGCGGTCGACACCTCGAAGAACCGGCTGGCGCGGCTCAGTCAGAATCTCGAGCGCCTTGGCCTGACCGCCGAACTCGTCCAGACCGACCTCCTGGATTACCGGCCGGCACAATTGTTCGACGCCGTGCTGCTCGATGCGCCCTGCTCCTCGACCGGTACGGTGCGCCGCCACCCCGACGTGCCATGGACCAAGACCATGGCCGATGTCGAAAAGCTCGCCGACCTTCAGCGCCGGCTGCTTGCCCATGCCGTCAGTCTCGTCAGGCCCGGCGGCCGGATCGTCTTTTCCAACTGCTCGCTCGACCCGATCGAAGGCGAGGAGCTTTATCGCGATTTCCTCGCCGGGAGCCCCGGCGTCGTCGCCGACCCGATCCGGCCCGGCGAGTTCGTCGGCATCGATCCGTTCCTGACACGGGAGGACACATTGCGCACGACACCTGCCGACCTGGCGCTGGAATCGCCCGGAATTTCAGGCCTGGACGGTTTCTTCGCCGCGCGGATGAGACGGGCCGATCGAAGCGTTATCTCGTAAAACTTGCTGACTTTTTTAGGGATCGGTACCGGCAAAGCGGCGTGAATTGGTTCACTTCGGCGAAATCCGCCTTCGCATAAGTTCTTGAATCGCATAAGCTTGTGCTCGGGTTATGGGGACATCAGGAGGGCTATTGGCACTTGTTGCCGGCAGCACGACGCGTCTATGGACGCTTGTCGCGAGGGAGTTCTGGCGCAAAACGCGCCGGCGCCTCCGCGCCGGCCCGGTCTATCGCTGGCGCTATTCCGGCCGCACGCCCGAACGTGTCCTGATCGCGCCGCCGGACCTGCGGCTCGCCGATCCGCAGATCGCGCTGGAGATCTATTACGGCCGCTACCCGCTGTCCGGCCATCTGGTCGAGACCGGCGGCACATCGCCCTTCCAGCTCGACGTGCCCAATCGCGGCTGGCAGAAATCGCTGCATGGCTTCCGCTGGCTGCGCCACATGCGCGCCACCGGCACCGAGCTTGCCGCCGCCAACGCCAGGGCGCTCGTCACCGACTGGATCGCCATGCACGGCAACCAGATCTCCGGCATCGCCTGGGAGCCGGGCACGACGGCCAAACGGGTGATCGCCTGGCTGCAGCATTCCTCGGTGGTGCTGCAAGGCGCCGAATTCCCCTTCTATCGCGCCTTCCTGAAATCGCTCGCCGTGCAGATCCGCTATCTCCGCTCGATGGCGCGCGAGATGCCGGATGGCGAGGCCAGGCTGCGCGCCCGCATCGCGCTCGCCTTCGCCGCGCTGTCTCTGCCGGCGCCGGCCTCGGCGCTGCGCGCCGCGACACGCAACCTGGCCGAGGAGCTGGAACATCAGATCCTGCCTGATGGCGGCCATATCTCGCGCAAGCCGATGGCGGTGCTGGAGCTGCTGGCCGACCTTCTGCCGTTGCGCCAGACCTATGCCAACCAGGCCGAGGCGCCGCCGTCGGCCCTGATCGGCGCCATCGACCGCATGTTGCCGGCGCTGCGTTTCTTTCGCCACCAGGACGGCAGCCTCGCCCGCTTCAACGGCATGGGCGCCACCATCCACGACCGCATCGCCACCATCATGCGCCATGACGACACGGCGGGCGCGCCGCTGCTGCACGCGCCGCACTCCGGCTACGAGCGCCTGTCGATGGGTGGCGTGACGGTGATCGCCGACACCGGCTTGCCGCCGCCGGTCGACGTCTCCAACGCCGCGCATGCCGGCTGCCTCGCCTTCGAACTCTCCTCCGGGCGCCAGCACTTCATCGTCAATGCCGGCATCGACACCTACGGCGCCCCGGAATTCCGGCCGCTGGCGCGCGCCACCGCCGCGCATTCGACCGCCACGCTCAACGACACCTCGTCGGCGCGCTTCAGCCATTCGCTGCGCGTCAGCGACCTGCTGGGCTCGCCGCTGATCGGCGGCCCGCAGCACGTGCCCTGCAAGCGCCTCGACCAGAAGGGCGTGCACGGCTTCGTCGCCCGCCACGACGGCTATGCCCAGCAATTCGGTTTCCTGCATGAGCGCGAGCTGAAGCTGACCACGAACGGCAACGTGCTTGCCGGTCGCGACCGTTTCCTGCGCCCGGGCAATGCCGCGATCCGCAACAACGGCCGCGACTTCGTCACGGTGCGCTTCCATGTCCACCCCGACATCAGCCTGCTGCGGGACGACCACGACCGCCTGACGCTCGCCGCCGCGCAGGGCGACACCTGGGTCTTCACCTGCGCCGAAGTGGTGCCGGAGGTCGAGGAATCGATCTATTTCGCCGGATTGAGCGGCCCGCGCCGCAGCCGGCAGATCGTGCTCTCCTTCAAGGCCTCGGAGGTTGCCGAAGTCCACTGGCAGCTGACCCGCACCGGCATTGCCGGCCATCCCGAGAACAACTGAATTCCCGACAAATCCGGCCGCGCGCTTGATTTCCGAGACTCACTTGATTTCCGGGGCTCATATGCTAGGGCCGGCCAACGTCCCGTCCAACAGCTCTGAAAGGCCGCCCGCCCATGGCCGTGCCCACGAAAAACATTCCGGCGCCCGATCTCGTTCCGGTGCGCCGGGCGCTGCTTTCCGTCTTCGACAAGACCGGCCTGGTCGATTTCGCCAAAGCGCTCGCCGCAGCCGGCGTCGAGCTGGTTTCGACGGGCGGCACGGCGAAGGCCATCGCCGAGGCGGGCCTGGCTGTGCGCGACGTTTCCGAGCTCACCGGCTTTCCCGAGATCATGGACGGCCGGGTGAAGACCTTGCATCCGTCGGTGCATGGCGCGCTGCTCGGCATCCGCGACGATGCCGAGCATGCCAAGGCCATGCGTGACCATCGCATCGAGCCGATCGATCTTGTCGTCTCCAACCTCTACCCGTTTGAAGAGGTCCGCCACTCCGGCGCCGGCTATGCCTCGATCGTCGAGAACATCGACATCGGTGGACCGGCGATGATCCGCGCCTCGGCCAAGAACCACGCCTATGTCGCCATCGTCACCGATCCGGCCGACTATGCGCCCGTCGTCAACGCGCTGGAGATGAATCTTGGCTCGCTGTCGCTCGACTTCCGCAAGATGCTTGCGGCCAAGGCCTTTGCCCGCACCGCCACCTATGACGCCGCGATCTCCGGCTGGTTCGCCGAGGCGCTGCAGATCGAGCATCCGACCTGGCGCGCCTTCGGCGGCCATCTCGACCAGGTGATGCGCTATGGCGAGAACCCGCATCAGAACGCCGGCTTCTACCTGTCGGGCGACAAACGGCCGGGTGTGGCGACGGCAAAGCAGCTGCAGGGCAAGCAGCTCTCCTACAACAACATCAACGACACCGACGCGGCCTTCGAGCTGGTCGGCGAGTTCGATCCCGCCCGCTCGGCGGCGATCGCCATCATCAAGCATGCCAACCCTTGCGGCGTTGCGGAGGGTGAAACGCTCAAGGCGGCCTATGCCAAGGCGCTGGCCTGCGATCCAGTCTCGGCCTTTGGCGGCATCGTCGCCATGAACCGCATCCTCGACGCCGAGGCGGCGCAGGAGATCGTGAAAACCTTCACCGAGGTCATCATCGCGCCCAACGCGACCGACGAGGCAGCCGCGATCGTCGCCGCGAAGAAGAACCTGCGCCTGCTGGTCACCGGCGGCCTGCCCGACCCGCGCGCTGCCGGCACAACGGCGAAATCGGTCGCCGGCGGGCTGCTGGTGCAGAGTCGCGACAACGCCGTGGTCGACGACCTCGAGCTGAAGGTGGTGACGAAACGCGCGCCGACGCCGGCCGAACTGGCCGACCTCAAATTCGCCTTCCGCGTCGCCAAGCACGTCAAGTCGAACGCCATCGTTTATGCCAAGGACGGCGCCACGGTCGGCATCGGTGCTGGCCAGATGAGCCGCGTCGATTCCTCGCGCATCGCCGCCCGCAAGGCGCTGGACGCGGCGGAGGCTGCGGGCCTCGCCGAGCCACTGACCAAAGGCTCGGTCGTCGCCTCCGACGCCTTCTTCCCCTTCGCCGACGGCCTTCTCTCGGCGATCGAGGCCGGCGCCACGGCCGTCATCCAGCCCGGCGGCTCGATGCGCGACGAGGACGTCATCGCCGCTGCCGACGAGCACGGCATCGCCATGGTGTTCACGGGCGTGCGGCACTTCCGGCATTGATGCTCGGCGCGGAGATGCTTCAAGAATTCGCTCCGCTGAGTCGATTGGTGCGGTTTTCGAGAACCGGAGCGGAGCGGACATTCAGGTCCGTGAGCACCGGAAGCGCAGAAAACCGCGGCAAGCGGCCAGCGGAGTAGAATTATCGAAGCATCTCTTTCGGCTTGTCCGCCGGATAGGGTGTCCCCACCAGGATCGCCATGCCGATGCCGAGGAACAGGATGATCGCCGCCATGCCGAGCCGTGGTGAATCGCTCATCGTGGTGATGGTCGCCACCATGAACGGCGCCAGGAAGCTGGTCGCGCGTCCCGCCAGCGCGTAGATGCCGAAATAGCGGCCCGACTCGGCGGCGGTCACGCTGCGCGCCATGTAGGAACGCGACGATGCCTGCACCGGCCCGAAAGCGAGCCCGATCAGCAGGCCATAGAGGATATAGGCCTTTTCGGCCGCGGTGCCGAACAGGCCGCCGGAATCCGCGGTCGACAGCGGGATCAGGCCGAGCAGCGTGAAGCCCGGACCGGTCGAGACGACGCCGATCGTGGCGACCGACAGCATCACCAGCGCGATCATCACCACGTGCTTCGAGCCGAGCGCGGTATCGAGCCGCGCGGCGATCCAGCAGCCGAAGATGGCGACGACGTTGAGGATGATGCCGAACAGGCCGATCTCGGTGATCGACCAGCGGAACATGCCGGCCGCGAAGGTGCCGCCGAGCGCCAGCAGCGCATTGACGCCGTCCTGATAGATCATGCGCGCCAGCAGGAAGCGCAGGATGCCGCTGCGCTGGCGCACTTCCACCAGAGTAGACTTCAACTCGGACAGGCCCTCGCGCACCGCCGGGCCGATCGGGATTCCCTTGCTGGCGTCCGGCGTGAAGAAGAACATCGGCAGGATGAACAGGAAATACCAGCCGGCGGACATCGGCCCGGTGAAGCGCGCGTCCTCCCCGAGCTTCGGATCGAGTCCGAACAATGGATCGAGGCCGATGAGCGTCTTGCCGGTTTCGAGATTGCCCGCCAAGAACAGCACCACGAAGATCAGTGCGATCATGCCGCCGAGATAGCCGAGCCCCCAGGCCATGTTGGATATCCGGCCGATCTCTTGCTTCGGCACCAGCCGCGGCATCATGGAATCGTTGAACACGGTGGAGAATTCGGCCGCCACCGAAGCCAGCGAGAACAAGAGCACGACCAGGAAAAGATTCGAGCCGGGTGCGGCGAACCACAGCAGGCTGAGGCTGACGATCTTGATCGTCGCGAAGAAGGCGATCCACGGCTTGCGCGGCCCGGTCTGGTCGGCGATCGAGCCGAGCACCGGGGAGAGCACCGCGATGACCAGGCCCGCGGCGGCAATGCCATAGCCCCAGGCGGCCTGCCCGGCGGTCGGATCGCTCGCCATGCGCGAGACGAAATAGGGCCCGAAGATGAAGGTGGTGACAACAGTGAAGAAAGGCTGCGCCGCCCAGTCGAAGAACATCCAGCCCCAGATGCCGCGCCCCGATGCCTGCTGCACTGTCTCTACCGCCACCATGCTGATTCCCCTGGCACCGCTCGCGTCGGGCGCCATGTCTGCATGTTTTCAGGCAGTGATGCAAATGAACAAGCAGGCGCCAATTCCTCGCCCCACGAAGGCGGCTACGCGATGCACGCCTCTTCTGGCGTGACCGATCGGGCCGAGGCTTGATTGCCAGGTGGCTCCCCCAATCCGTCGCTGCTTCGCAGCGCCACATTTCCCCCCTCCGAGGGAAAGGAAGGGAGCGTTGCTGGACGAGCATTGACGGCAAAAAGCTTGGCGCCTTCCTCTACCCCGTCGATCGGGGAGAGGTGGCTCGGCGAAGCCGAGACGGAGTGGGGGGTCGACCAGCGCAGCATAGGATAACGCAAGCGCCAAGCTGCCATGCGCGCTATCGCCAAAGACCAGCCGCTTTGGCAGGGGCGAGGAACTTCACATCCCCGTCAGGTCGCTCATCAGGCCGGACGCCACCGAGAGCCGCGACACGGTGATGTCGCCGCCTTCGGTCAGCGCCTGCAGCCGCTCGCGGATGCGCGCGACGCGTTCGCCGCCGGCCTCGAGCCATGCCCCGACCGGATCCGCCGCCGTGCCGTGCGCGGTGAGCGCCGCCACCGCGATGCCGCGTCGCGCCACGCCGATTGTGTCGGTCGCGCGCGACAGCGCCAGCTGGTCGTAATAGTCGGGCGGCATGATCGAGCGCGCGGCCTCCTCGACGCGCGGGATGCGGAAGGCATCGCTGACGGCGAAGAACGCCTTGGCCGCGCTGACGATGTCGGCATTGGCCGTGCGCGCGGTGAGCGCGACATCCGGGATCAGCTCGGCCACTTCGGTCAGAGCGAGCTGCCCGGCGAGTTCTTCCGGCGCGCCGCCCTTGAACAGGCCGTGTCGCCGCTCCTCGATACGCTCGCGCGAGAAGGCCGGCAGCAGCGACGCCAGCTTCGGTTCGAGCGCCTTGCGCGCATCCTGCAATTCGGCGATGCGCTGCCCCAGCGGCGCGGAGCCCACTTCGTTCTTCAGTGACCAGCCGCTGGTCACGAAGATAAGCCGGCTGACCGACTGATAGAGATCGAGCTGGATCTGGCCGTCGATCTGGTTATCGAGCGCGTCGATCTCCTTGTAGAGCGCCGGCAGCGCGAAGCCGTCGCGGATCACCGCGAAGGTGCGCACGACATCGGCCGCCGTGCGGCCGGTCGCTTCCTGCAGCCGGCTGACGAAGGACGGCCCGCCGCGATTGACCAGATCGTTGGCGACGACGCGCGCGATGATCTCGCGCCGCAGCCGGTGGTCGCGGATCTCGCCGGCGAATTTCTTCGCCATGCGTTCCGGGAAATAGCCCATCAGGTCGCGGTCGAAATGTTGCTCGTCCGGCACGTCGCTGGCGACGATGTCGGAGAACAGCACGATCTTGGCATAGGCGAGCAGCACGCCGAGTTCGGCCCTGGTCAGCGGCTCGCCGCGTGCCTCGCGTTCGGCAAGCGCCGCCGGCGAAGGCAGCGTCTCGACCGCGCGGTCGAGCAGGCCGCGCGATTCCAGCGCCGTCATGAAACGGGCCTGGTGCGCGATGTCGGCAAGGCCGCGCTTGCGCGCCAGCGAGAGCGCCAGCGTCTGCTGGTAGTTGTTGGAGAGCACCAGCGCGCCCACCTCGTCGGTCATCTCGGCGAGCAGCTTGTTGCGCGCCGGCCGCGTCAGCGAGCCCTTGCGCATGGCGGAAGCCAGCGCGATCTTGATGTTGACCTCGACGTCGGAGCAGTTGACGCCGCCCGAATTGTCGATGGCGTCCGAATTGCAGCGGCCGCCATTCAGGCCGAACTCGATGCGCGCCCGCTGCGTGACGCCGAGATTGGCGCCTTCGCCGATGACTTTCGCCCGGACATCGAGCGCGGTGACCCGGACAGCGTCGTTTGCCCGGTCGCCGACATCCTGGTTGCTCTCGCCTGAAGCCCGCACATAAGTGCCGATGCCGCCGAACCACAGAAGGTCGACCGGCGCCTTGAGGATGGCGTTCATGATCTCGACCGGCGTCGCCGTCGTCTTGGCGAGGCCGATGGCGGCGGCGGCCACCGGCGGCAGCGTGATCGATTTCTGGTTGCGCGAGACGATGACGCCGCCTTCCGACAGCTTCGACTTGTCGTAGTCCTGCCACGACGAGCGCGGCAGCGCGAACATGCGCACCCGCTCGGCCATCGATGCGGCCATGTCCGGATCGGGGTCGATGAAGATGTCGCGATGGTCAAAGGCGGCGATCAGCCTGGTCTGCGGCGACAAGAGCATGCCGTTGCCGAACACGTCGCCCGACATGTCGCCGACGCCCACCACGCTGAAGGGCGAGGTCTGGATGTCCCGGTTGATCTCGCGGAAATGCCGCTTCACCGCTTCCCAGGCGCCCTTGGCGGTGATGCCCATCTTCTTGTGGTCGTAGCCGGCCGAACCGCCGCTGGCGAAAGCATCGTCCAGCCAGAAATGGTGCTTCTCGGAAATGGCGTTGGCGGTATCGGAGAAGGTCGCGGTGCCCTTGTCGGCGGCGACGACGAAATAGGGATCGTCAGGATCGCGCCGCACCACGCCGGCCGGCGGGATGACGCCGTCGACGCCGATATTGTCGGTGATCGAGAGCAGGCTGGAGACGAAATTCTTGTAGGCCGAGGTCCCGGCCTCGAAGATGGCGTCGCGCCCGGCGCTCATCGGCAGCTTCTTCGGGTAGAAGCCGCCCTTGGCGCCGACCGGCACGATGACCGCGTTCTTCACCTGCTGCGCCTTCACCAGGCCCAGCACCTCGGTGCGGTAATCCTGGGCGCGGTCCGACCAGCGCAGGCCGCCCCGCGCCACCGGACCGAAGCGCAGATGCACGCCCTCGACCTCGGAGCCGTAGACGAAGATTTCGCGCCATGGCCGCGGCGCCGGCAGGCCCTCGACCGCCTGGGAGTCGAGCTTGATGGCCAGCGACTGCCCTTTCTCTTTCGTATCGGCTACGAAATGATTGGTGCGCAGCGAGGCTTCGATGAGGTTCAGATAGCGGCGGATGATCGTGTCGTCATCGATATTGGGCACCTCTTCCAGCGCGTCCTTGATCTTGGCCTTGAGGTGCTTGGCGGCGACCGCGCCATCGCCCTCCGCCGCCGGCCCGAGCCGTGCGACGAACAGCGCATGCAGGCCGCGCGCGATCTCCGGATAACGGTTGAGCGCCGCGGCGATGAAATCCTGGCTCTGCGGAATACCGGCCTGCTGCAGATAGCGGCCATAGGCGCGCAGAATGGTGATCTCGCCCGACCACAGGCCGGCGGTCTGGGCCAAGCCGTTATAGCCGTCATTGTCGACATCGCCACGCCAGACCGACAGGAACGCGTCCTCGAACAGCGCGCCGCCATCGGCAAGGTCTATTCGCGCGCCGTAGCTGTTCTCCAACTCCATGTCGTGGATGAACACCCGGTCGGCCGGATCGTCGCCGACCTCGAAAGTGCGCTCGCTGATGACGCGGAAGCCGATGTTTTCCAGCACCGGCACGCGCCGCGACAGCGCCACCGGGCTGCCGAAATGATAGATTTTCAAAGCCGCCTGTTGCGGCTTCTGGTCGGCATGGCGGTAATAGTCGATGGCGATCGGATTGACGGCGCTGATCTTCGCAATGCGCCCGGCATCGGCCAACGCCACGGCGGCCGAGAAGGAGTCGCGATAGCTTTCGGGGAACCGCGCCGCGATTGCCTTCAGCGCCGGATCGCTGCCGGCCGCTTCCGCGGCTTCGGACAGCGCGTCCTCCCAGGTGCGCACGATGTCGCGGATCGCCGCCTCGATCGTCGACTGCTCGACCTTCGGCGTCTTGCCGCCGGAACGGCCGATGATGAAATGCACGCGCGCCAGTCCGCCTTCCGGAAAGGCCGGGTAATAGGCCGACAACCGGCCTTCGAACGCCGTCTTGAGATAGCTGCCGACCTTCTCGCGCACGACACTGTCGTAGCGGTCGCGCGGCACGAAAACGATGATCGAGACGAAGCGGTCGAACTGGTCGACGCGCACCAGCGCCCGCACGCGCGGCCGCTCGATCAGCCCGAGTATGGCGACCGCGTGCTTGCGCAGGATGGGAATGGGAACCTGGAACAGCTCGTCGCGCGGATAGCTTTCCAGGATGTTGATCAGCGCCTTGCCGGAATGATCGTGCGGATCGAAACCGGATTTCGAGATCACGGTCTCGGCCTTGGAGCGCAGATAGGGGATCTTCATCACCGAGCGCGTGTAGGCGGTCGAGGTGAACAGGCCGACGATGCGCAGCTCGCCCGCGAGCGCGCCTTTCGCCGTGTAGGTCTTGATGCCGATGTAATCGAGATAGATGCGGCGATGCACCGACGACTTGGCGTTGGCCTTGGTGACGATCAGCGGCTCCGGCCCGTGCAGGAAGGCGCGGATCTCCGGCGTCGTCGTCACCGCCTCGGTGCCGCGCCGCAACACCAGCACATCGGGATCCGAAAGGATGCCGAGGCCCGGCTTCTCGGCGCGCTCCAGCGAGCCGCTTTCCTCGCCGCCGGTATATTTGAACTCGCGCATGCCGAGGAAGGTGAAATTGTCGTCGCGCAGCCATTCTAGGAAGGCGATCGCCTCGGCGACGCTCTTCTTGTCGAGCGGCACCGCCGAATAGCGGAATTCGGAAATCGCCTGGTCGAGGCGGGCAAGCATGCGCTTCCAGTCGGCGACGGCCGCCCGGACCTGGGAAAGCATCTTGCGCAGCCGCTCGGTGAGGCTCTTGGCCTGCTCGGCGTTCAGCCTTGGAATGTGGACATGGACGACACTCAGCCTGTCGTCATCCTCCTTGCCGCCATCGCCAAGCACCTCGACCACGCCATCCTTGCCGTGGCGGACGGTGACGATCGGATGGGTGACCAGCGTCGGCTCGCCGCTGATCTCGGTGATCTCGCCGAGGATGGAATCGAACAGGAACGGCATGTTGTCGTTGACGACGGTGATGACCGTGACCGGCCGGCCGTCGCAGGCGACGCCCGAATCGGCTTCGACGGCGACGACGCTTTCGCCTTTCCTGTGGCTGGCGACCGCTTGGGCGGCGAGCTCGCCGGCGCGTTCGAGGTCGGCCACGTCATAGGACGCGATGTCCTCGGCGGGCGCCCGTGCCAGCAGATAGTCGGCAAGCCTTGCGGGTTTCTCCTCCGCTTTCGCGGCGGCGGCTTTCTTCTTCGGCTTGGATTTCACGCTGGCCATGACGCTTATTGCCTCCCGTGGCATGCTTTTGCGACTATGGTAGCCAGATGACTGCGGTTTGGCGACAAAGGTTTGACGACGCTTTAAAAAATTCGAACCGACGCCATCGCCGCGCGAGGAGAACGACCATGACCGGCAAAATAACCGCGCTCGACCTTGTCCAGGCGGAGCTCAGCGAGGCGACGAAAGCCTATTTCGACAAATGTCGGGAGAAGCTCGGCCTCGTACCCAACGTGCTCACCGCCTACGCCTTCGACGAGAAGAAGCTGCGCGCCTTCACCGACATGTACAACGATCTGATGCTGGGCGATTCCGGTCTTTCGAAGCTGGAGCGCGAGATGATCGCCGTGGTCGTCTCCTCGATCAACCACTGCTTCTATTGCCTGACCGCGCATGGCGCGGCAGTGCGCCAGCTGTCGGGCGAACCGGCGCTCGGCGAGATGATGGTGATGAATTTCCGCGCCGCCGAGCTGTCGCCGAAACAGACAGCGATGCTCGAATTCGCGGTCAAGCTGACCGAGGAGCCGGCCACGATTGTCGAGGCCGACCGCGCCGCCTTGCGCCAGGCCGGCTTCACCGATCGCGATATCTGGGACATCGCCTCGACCGCCGCCTTCTTCAACATGTCGAACCGGGTGGCCGCCGCGGTCGACATGCGGCCCAACCCGGAATACCACGCCATGGCGCGGTAGCGGCCGCGGCTTTACATTAGCAATATCGAATTTTTCGTTGCCCATCCCGCCATTTGGTCCGATGATCAGGATTGCGGCGTAGCCGCATATCCAGGACTGCGGCGCAGCCGCATAATCGCAAGCGGCGTGGCCGCATGCCGGTTCGACGCCGCCGACAAGGGAGGAGAACATGGCGAAATTTCTCTATGTCTATCACGGCTCCGGCAAGATGCCGACCGACGAAGCCGAACGCAAAGCGGCTATGGATGCCTGGACCGGCTGGTACGACAGGCTCGGCTCGGCCGTGGTCGACGGCGGCAATCCGGTCGGCATGTCGAAGACGGTGCTGCCAAGCGGCAAGATCGAGAACAATGGCGGCAGCAATCCGACCGCCGGCTACACCATCGTCGAAGCCAGAGACATCGACGACGCCGTCGCCAAGGCAAAGGATTGCCCGATCCTGATGGACCCAGCCTTCAGCGTCGAGATCGCGCCGATCATCGAGATGATGTAGCGCCTAAGCGTTTGATGCATGTCGTTATCCCAAAACCGGGGTGCACTTTTGGGCGACATGCATTAGGAACGCGCCGCGATTGCCGCGGCCGCGCCCGCCATGGTCGTGGCGCTGACGCGGTTGGCGATCTTCATGGCGCGCTTGCTCTTCAAGAGCCGGCGCGCTTGCGATGCCGCCAGCACCCAGGCGAGGTCGATGACCACCAGCACGATAGCCATGGTCAGCGTCAGCTCGACCCAGCCGACAACGCTGACCGAGGCGAGATCGATGATGGTCGGCAGCAGCGCCAGATAGAACATCATGATCTTCGGGTTGCCGAGCGTCACCGCCATGCCGGCAAAGAACAGTTTCAAGGGCGAGTCCTCGCGCGGCATCTCGCCTTCCTTCGCCTCGACCGGCGCCGTCCACATCTTGAACGCCAGATAGGCGAGATAGGCGACGCCCACCCATTTCACGACGACGAAAGCGTAGTGGAAGGTCTGCGCCACGACGGCGAGCCCGAACACCGCCAGCGACAGCCAGACGGCTTCACCGATCCACATCGCCAGCAGGAACGGGAAGACGTCGCGGAACCCCTTCGAGATCACCCGCGCCACGAGTGCTGCGATCGACGGGCCGGGCGAGCCGGCGGCGACGAACAAAGCGGCGGCGAAGATCAGCAGCGAGGCGAGATGCATGGCGGACCTCATGTGGTGAAGAATTTTAGCCCACGAGACTAGCGCAACCGCCGGGATGGCGAAAGCAAACCGACTGCCGGTAGTGTCTCAGTTAGAAATTAAGGCCTTCGCGTAGGCCTTCGCAAAATCCGCAGAGGATGGCGGATAAATGTCGTACCAGTCCTGCGCATAGACGCGCTCTCGTTCCTTATCGAAGTCTGTAGGGTCAAGCGGGATTTCGTCGCCTGGCGTCCCACGTATTTTTCCAACCACGATGGAGTTGAGTGTCGGAAGGCCGTTTTGATGGCAATAAAACGCTATATGGCCAAGTATTTGTGCTAAAACTCCCGCCGCAGGCTTACCATACATCAGCACAGACAGGCCTTTGTAAGTAGATGTTTGTCTGTTCTTAGCCATCCCGACGAGGATCTGCCATGCCTGCACGGCTCTCTCCGAGTGAGACGCCGTTGGGTTAAATTTCTGCATTTTCCTTGACCGTGGTTGTATAGGCCGCGCGTGCCAGATTGTACACGTTCCCAATATGTGAAACTTTATGCTTAATGCTAAGCGTTAAGGTTCACTTTAAAAGTCGCAATTGAACGACCTTTGTCTGAAGTTCTTCCCTCTGCAGGCCGGACAGGCTCTCAATATCGAAGGTGTTGAGTGATAGCGCGCCGACAACTTGTGCCTTGGACTGGACGCCGTGGTCCATCAGCATTCGCATGCCTGTCGCCAATACGGTCGGCGGCGGCAAATGGAAGGCGTTGTCCAGCGGTTCCTTTTTGCGGATGCGCCGTATGTTCATCTGTTTCCAGATATATTGGACCTGAACAGGGTTTAGAATTTCGAGGTCCTTGCAGCGGTAGACCATAGCGGCAACGGCAACCCGCCAGCGTTGTTTCATCGCTAAGAAATAATCGATGGACGTGCTGGCCACCTCGGATGCGAACTGGGACCTTGGCAGCAAAAACGCACCAGCGAAGCGGTTTGCTTGCCGTTCGATCCGGTCGAGGTTCTTGCTTGTCACCTCGACCGACGCATGCAGCACAATATGGCCAAGTTCATGCGCAAGATTGAAAAGCGTGCGCGACGTGCTCTGCACTTCCCTAGAGTAGAGGATATATGGTCGCCCTCCCTGCCAGCGCGAAACCGCATCCATGTCCTCGCACTTTACTTCTTCCTCGATCAAGATGCAGCCATTGAACTCCAGCACGGCGGTGAGATCGGTTACAGGCTCTTGAGCGAGCCCCCAAAGCTTGCGGACCGCCTCTGCGACAGTTTCAATTTTGTCATCATCGTCCACCTCATAATCGAAGTCGATTTCGGGCAAACGGACGGGTGGCAATTCGATGAACCGCTCAAGATAGGACGTAATGTCGAAGGCCCATTCGAGTCGGCGGGCAACACGCAGTCGCTCTGGCCGCTGCATCCTTTTCAAGCTGCGCCAGTTAGGCATGCGGAAGCGCGATACAGATCTGTTTCTCGGTGTCGTGAAAAAAGAGGGCGGCTGTCCCGTCACCTCGATTATCCGGGCAAACACTTCGCCCCTTGGCGTGCTCAAGCCGGTTTCATAGTGTCCAACAGCGCCGCGCGAGACACCAATCGCATCAGCGAATTGTTCGTCGGTTAGCCCGGCCGATTCGCGCGCCTCCCGGATGCGTTCCGGGATCACCTTATGCTGCTCGCCGATCATTTCTCTTTGCCGGATTCGATATCGTCTTTTTGCTGCTCAAGTGCTTCCTGAACTTCCTCCCGGAATTTCATTGCATCACGCGGATTGACTTTGGGTCTTTTCGACTCCTCAGGTCTAACAATCGCCGTGCGCGTGGCGTTCAGCGCGTCTTTTCGAGCTAGCCAGGTTTCGCTTTCTTGCCCACTCGGTAGGCCCCAAAGTGCATGGCTCAACGCACCATTCTTGGTGGCCCCGTAACAAAGCCACGCGGTGTAGAACTTCGCCGTAGGCAGATGGACCACCTTCGGGTCGTCGAACATGTCGATCTGGTTTGAGTGGCGCTTGTCCTGCTGATTTGGCGTGTCCTCAGGAAACGCTTCTTTTTCCGGGGTTCTCACCAAAAAACCGCGACACTGGCCGCTGCGGATTTCCAGCCAGTGCCAGCTACCAATGGGCATGGGAGTAAACTCAGCGACAAATGGAAGGTCGCCGGCTTCACAGAGTTGGTGGATACGAAACATCACACCCGCGCGGCGCATCAGGCCTCGGAAATCTTTCCCTACAGGAGTATCGAGGAAGGGAAGACTTTTGACGGCGTCATCGCCGAGCGCAACCCCCTCGCGCAATGCACGAATTGTGTCGCCGTAGGTATGCTCGGGGAATGCAGTATCAAGCGCTTCTACGTAGTCGGGCATGGCAAAAGTCCTGTTCTGACTGGTGCATACCCTCTTACCAAAATTACCGTCCTGCGTCTAGCAGACTATTTGTTTTTCCCGACTTTCGGCAGCCTTCAAAAAGAGGGAGCACCCGCTCCCCCTTTTTGGCTTCCGTGGAAAGCTTACGCCGCGCCCATCACCTTGGCGGCCTTTTCGAAACGCTTGCGCTCGTTAGGATCGAGATAGAGCTTGCGCAGCCGAATGGTCTTCGGCGTCACTTCGACCAGCTCGTCATCCTGGATCCAGGCCAGCGCCCGCTCCAGCGTCATGCGGATCGGCGGCGTCAGCTTCACCGCCTCGTCCTTGCCGGCGGCGCGGATGTTGGTGAGCTTCTTGCCCTTGAGCACGTTCACTTCGAGGTCGTTGTCGCGCGAATGAACGCCGATGATCATGCCCTGATAGACCTTGACGCCCGGATCGATGATCATCGGGCCGCGGTCTTCGAGGTTCCACATCGCATAGGCGACGGATTCGCCCTGCTCGTTGGAGATCAGCACGCCGTTGGTGCGGCCGGGCAGCTCGCCCTTGTAAGGCTCATAGGCGAAGAACAGGCGGTTCATCACGGCGGTGCCGCGCGTGTCGGTCAACAATTCGGACTGGTAGCCGATCAGGCCGCGCGTCGGTGCGTGGAAGACAAGGCGCTGGCGGTTGCCGCCGGACGGGCGCAGCTCGACCATTTCGGCCTTGCGTTCCGACATCTTCTGCACGACGACGCCGGCATGCTCCTCGTCGACGTCGATGACGACTTCCTCGACCGGCTCCAGCAGCTGGCCGTCGTCGCCCTTCTGCATGACGACGCGCGGACGCGACACGGCAAGCTCGAAACCTTCGCGGCGCATCGTCTCGATCAGCACGGCGAGCTGCAACTCGCCGCGGCCGGAGACGAAGAAGGAGTCCTTCTCCGCCGATTCCTCGATCTTGAGCGCGACATTGCCCTCGGCCTCGCGCAGCAGGCGGTCGCGGATGACGCGGCTGGTCACCTTGTCGCCCTCGGTGCCGGCAAGCGGCGAATCATTGACCAGGAAGGACATGGTGACGGTCGGCGGGTCGATCGGCTGCGCATGCAGCGGCTCGCTCACCGCCGGGTCGCAGAACGTGTCGGCGACGGTGCCCTTCGACAGGCCGGCGATGGCCACGATGTCGCCCGCCTGGGCTTCGTCGATCGGCTGGCGCTCGAGACCGCGGAAGGCGAGGATCTTGGAGACGCGGCCGGTTTCGATCTGCGTGCCGTCGTGATGCAGCACCTTGACCGCCTGGTTGGCCTTCAGCGTGCCGGACTCGATACGGCCGGTGATGATGCGGCCGAGGAACGGGTTGGCTTCGAGGATGGTGCCGATCATGCGGAACGGGCCGGGATGAACGGTCGGTGCCGGCACATGCTTGACGACCAGGTCGAACAGCGGGGCGAGACCCTGGTCCTTCGGGCCCTCGGGATTTTCCGAAACCCAGCCGTCACGGCCAGAACCATAGAGGATTGGGAAATCGAGCTGCTCGTCGGTGGCGTCGAGGGCCGCGAACAGGTCGAACACCTCGTTGACCACTTCGATGTGGCGGGCGTCCGGACGGTCGATCTTGTTGATGACGACGATCGGTCGCAGGCCCACCTTGAGCGCCTTGCCGACCACGAACTTGGTCTGCGGCATCGGGCCTTCGGCGGCGTCGACGAGCACGATCGCCGAATCCACCATAGACAGGATGCGCTCGACCTCGCCGCCAAAATCGGCGTGTCCGGGCGTGTCGACGATGTTGATGCGGGTGCCGTGCCAGTCGACCGAGGTCGCCTTGGCCAGGATCGTGATGCCGCGTTCCTTTTCGAGGTCGTTGGAATCCATGGCGCGCTCGGCGACGCGCTGGTTGTCGCGGAAGGCGCCGGACTGTTTCAGAAGTTGGTCGACCAGCGTGGTCTTGCCATGGTCGACGTGCGCGATGATCGCGATATTGCGGAGGTTCATTTTTCTGGTCTCGGGAACGTTGCAGGCAGCAGGCCCAAAAGCGCCGCCTTTTTCGGTTGCGCGGCTCATACAAGGTTTTTCGCAATTGCGAAAGGGGAGGGACGATCCCAAATAGATGGTCACTGATTCTTAAACGTCTTGGTGTGAAATGATTCTGTTAACCAAGGCGGAACCTTTGAGGGGCCGGACAGTTCGATGTTCATGACCGATCATATGCCCAGATTGCGTCCGGTTTTTGTGTGGGCGGCGCTTGGCGTGCTTGTAGCGGCAGGCGCCGCGCAGTCGGCGGCCGCGCTGCGGGAAGCTGACCCGATCGCACCGCCCGACGCCAGGACAGTACAGCAGATGTTCGCCGACGCCCCCGACGGCGTCGACCCGATCGTCACCGGCCCGGTCAGCGCCGCCTTCAAGCAGCGCCAGAAGGATGCCAACTGCGACACCGCGGTCTGGCCGGACGTTCCGCGAGCTTGCTATCCGGATTGATCTTTCCGCCACAGAAAACGGCAAATGCTGGCGGGACAGCGCCCCCCTCTGCCCTGCCGGGCATCTCCCCCTCAAGGGGGGAGATTAGCAGCTTTGATCCCGCCGCCAGTCCTGCAGCGTTGGAAATTAGCGAAAGCCGATGCGAAATCCGATCTCCCCCTTGAGGGCAGGGCTATCGCATATGAGTGATCGCATTGATGAGATAGTCGTCGTTCCAGGCGCATTTTTTGATGCGATGGCT